>NZ_JBEEAB010000007.1:0-304795 GCF_040120725.1 Actinopolymorpha sp. B9G3
TCAACATCGGCACGATCCTGTCGGTCGGGTTCGAGAAGGTCCTGCTCATGCAAACCCCACTCAACCTAGGAACCTCTGAAGTCATCGACACCTACGTCTACAAAGTCGGCCTCGCCGCCGCCGTACCGCAGATCTCCTACGCCGCAGCAATCGGACTCTTCCGTTCCGTCGTAGGCCTCATCCTGCTCGTCCTCGCCAACCAGATCGCACGCCGATTCGCCAGATCCAGCCTGTGGTAAGAGACGGGCGTGGCATTACCGCACGCAAACCGTCATGGGCAACGCGAAAACATCGACGTCAACCCGCTCTTCACCCGTGCGGGTGAGGAGAGCGTCCCACGCGACCGCCTGCCCGAACGGGAGATGCTGCCGGACACGGCGTACCAGGTGATCCACGACGAGCTTCTGCTCGACGGCCATGCCCGACAGAATCTCGCGACGTTCGTGACCACGTGGATGGAGCCGCAGGCGCGGCAACTCTACGCGGAGTCGGCGGACAAGAACATGATCGACAAGGACGAGTACCCCATGACGGCGGCGATCGAGGAGCGCTGCGCCCACATCATCGCCGGCCTGTGGCACTGCCCGGAACCACGCCGGACGATGGGTGTCTCGACGGTCGGCTCGTCTGAGGCGTGCATGCTCGCCGGACTGGCGCTGAAGCGTCGCTGGCAACGGTCCCGCCGGGCCGCGCGGAAGTCGACCGCGACACCCAACATCGTCTTCAGCTCCGCGGTCCAGGTGGTGTGGGAGAAGTTCGCCAACTACTGGGACGTGGAGCCGAGATACGTGCCGGTCACCGAGGAGCGGCCCAGCCTCACCGCGCAAGGCGTCCTTGACGCGGTGGACGAGAACACCATCGGTGTCGTACCTGTGCTCGGCGTCACGTACACCGGCGCCTACGAACCTGTCGCGGACATCGCGTCCGGGCTGGACGAGCTGCACCACCGCACGGGGCTCGACATTCCGATCCACGTCGACGCCGCTTCCGGCGGTTTTGTCGCGCCGTTTCTCCAACCCGACCTGGATTGGGACTTCCGGCTGACCCGCGTCCATTCGATCAGTACGTCGGGACACAAGTTCGGCCTCGTCTATCCCGGCCTCGGCTGGGTCGTGTGGCGGGAGCGGGACCTCGTACCGGACGATCTGGTGTTCCGGGTGTCCTACCTCGGTGGGGACATGGCGACCTTCGCCCTCAACTTCTCCCGGCCAGGGGCACAGGTCCTCCTGCAGTACTACAACCTGCTCCGGCTGGGGCGGACCGGTTACACCCGTGTGCAGGAGTCCTGCCGGGAGGTCGCGGCGTACCTCGCGAAGGAGCTCGCCGGTCTCGGACGGTTCGACGTCGTGGGGGACGGCACCGATCTGCCGGTGGTGGTCTGGCGGCAGGCCGGGCCGGCGCGCCGCTGGGATCTCTACGACGTGTCGAACAAGCTGCGCGAACGTGGCTGGCTGGTCCCCGCGTATCCGTTGCCGGCCGACCTGCAGGACACCATCGTCATGCGGGTGGTCGTCCGCAACGGGGTGTCGATGGACCTCGCGCACCTGCTGGTGGCCGACATCAAGGACGCCGTGGGTTTCCTCGACCAGTTGGAGGCACCGATGCCGCGGGTGGGACGCGACACCTCGACTTTCCACCACTGAGGAAGGGGTCGAGGGTGTCTGCTTCCCAGCCGTCCGTACGCCATGCCCGAAAGTCCCGGCGGATCTGGGTCGGCAATGGTCGCGCGCATGTCGAGATGCGAGGGATCGACCGGCCTGGCAGCGAGCAGGCGGCTCGCGACGTCGAGGCGGCGCTGGTCCGTCGCCCCGGCGTGAGCTGGGTTGCGGTGAACGCCGTGCTCGGCCGGGTGATCGCCGCCTGCACGGGGGATGCGGTCGACCTTGGCGATCTGGTCGCGACGATCGAGGAGGTGGAGGATCGGTACGGGCTGGGTGACGAAGGCTTTCCCGACCGGCCGGTGCATCCCGCCGACCGCGAAGCGGAGCAACGCCACCTTGTGGCCTTCGCCACCGATCTGGCCGGTCTTGGTGTCGGTGTACTCGGGCGGTTGGTACGGGCCCCGCGCCTCCGGGCGGAGATCGCCGTCCTGCCCACACTCGTCGCGTCGACACCCCGGGTCCGGCGGGCCATCGAGTCGGTGCTCGGCCCGTCGGCAGCCGGTCTGACCTTGGCCCTTGCCGGCGCCGTGGCGCAAGGGCTCGCGCAGAGTCCGGCGGGTCTGGTCGTCGACGCGGCGGCCAGGCTGTCGCTGGCGCGGGAGGCCGCGGCGCGCCGCCGAGTCTGGACGGAGCGGGAGCCCGACCTTTCCGCGCGACCGGGTGACCACCGGACCGCTGCGGTGGACTTTCGGGCCCGGGTCGCGATGCCCCCAGGATCGGTGGAACGCCATGAGGACCGCGCCGGACTGGCCGGTCTCGTGGGCGCGTCCATGGCGTGCCTCGCCGGCGGTGGCGTTCGGCGTCCCCTGTCGATCCTTGTGTCGGCGATGCCCAAGGCGACCACCGTCACCAGGGAGGCGTTCGCCGCCCACCTCGGTCGGGTCCTCGCCGACCGGGGCGTGGTGCCGTTCGACGGCAGCGTCCTGCGCCGGCTCGACCGGGTGGACACCGTGGTGGTCGACTCCCGCGTACTGCTCACCGGGAGGTACACCTGCGGTCCCGTCGTACGTCTGAACGACCAGGCAGACCCGAAAGGCCAGGACCCAAACGGCGAGAACCCGAACGTCTCGGCCAAGGCGGCGAGGTTGCGGGCCCGGGTCGACGCCATGCTCGATCCGAGCGACCCGACCGCCGTACGCCGGCAGGGCGAGTGGATCCTCCGTCCCCTCGCGACCGTGGCTCCCCAGGAGACCGAGGCGGCGGCGGCCGCGGTCCGGCAGGTACGCAGGCGTGGGGCGGTCGTCCTCGGCCTGTTCAGGAAGAGCCGGCTGGTCGCGGTCACTGCCGCCGAACCCGAGGTGTCCCCGTTGGCCGACGCGTTGGTCACGGCCGCCCGGTCGGCGGGCGAGCTGGTGATCGCCGGGCGGGGAAGCGGCCTGGCTCGCCGCTTCGTGGTCGACCGGGTGGTGTCGTCGGGAAGCCGGCTACCTGCCGCCGTCCGCGCACTGCAGGCCGAGGGGCGGGTCGTCGCGCTGGTCGCACCTGGCCCGGGGGCGGCGCTCGTGGCGGCGGACTGCGGGATCGGTGTCCTCGAACCGGACCGGCGGCCGCCTTGGGGAGCGGACCTGCTGTGCGGGCCGGGGTTGAGCGAGGCGTGTTTCGTTCTCGACGCGATCGGTGTCGCGCGGGGCGTCTCCCAACGTGCTGCTCTGCTCGCGACCTACGGTTCGGTGACGGCCGGTCTGCTGGCCCTGATGGGACCCCGGGCGGGAGCGACCGAGCGGGCCACCCTGGCCGTCAATGTCGCGTCCGGGGCCGGATTCGTCATGGGTATGTGGGCGGCCCACACTTTCGCCCGGCGGCCCGCGCCCGTGCCCGCCGATGTCACTGACTGGCATGCCCTGGCGGTGGACGCCGTACTCGGGCGGGTGGACAGCTCGCCCGAGGGGCTCTCGCCCGCCGCGGCCGCCGACCGTCTGAGCTCCCGACATGACGTCGGCGATCAGGAGGAGCCGGGTCTGGCGCGGGCGTGCCTGGATGAGCTGGCGAATCCGCTGACGCCGACGCTCGCCGCCGGGGCGGGGATCGCGGCCGCGAGCGGTTCGGTGTCCGACGCCGGACTGATCGGTGCCGTGATGGCGTTGAACGCCCTGGTCGGGGGCGTCCAACGGGTCGGAACGCATCGGGCGATCCGCCGGCTCGAGGAGGCCAGTGCCGCAACGGTCCGCGTCCGCCGGAACGGGAAGGAGCTCGACGTGCCTCCCGACACCGTCGTCGTGGGGGACATCGTTCTGCTCCAGGCCGGTGACGCGGTTCCCGCCGACTGCCGGATCGTCGAGTCGAGCGCCCTGGAGACCGACGAGTCGAGCCTCACCGGGGAGTCCCAGCTCGTCGCCAAGTCGCCGGCGCCGTGCATGGCGGGGCACATGGCCGATCGCACGTGCATGCTGTACGCGGGGACCGTGGTCGCGGCGGGGCAGGCGGCGGCCGTCGTCGTCGCGACCGGCCCGGCGACAGAGGCGGGCAAGAGTGCGGCGGCCGCCAGCGGACAGCGGCCGGAGGGCGGCGTCCAGGCGCGGTTGACCAAGCTGGTACGCGCGACGGTCCCGGTGGCGCTCGGCAGTGCAGCCGGCCTGGTCGGCCTCGGGCTCCTGCGTGGGCGGCCGCTGGAGCAGAGTCTCGGCACCGCGGTCAGCCTGGCCGTCGCCGCCGTACCGGAAGGGCTGCCGGTAGTCGCCACGGTCGCCCAGCTCGCCGCGGCGAGGCGCCTGTCGTCGCGTAACGCGCTGGTCAGGAACCCGCCGACGATCGAGACGCTCGGCCGGGTCGACATGCTGCTGCTCGACAAGACGGGGACCCTCACCGAGGGCCGGATCCGACTGCGTCGGGTCTCTGACGGTGTACGGGACGCTCCGGTCGATGCACTGGACCCGTCCGGACGGGCGATCCTCGCGGCCGGTCTCCGGGCGAGTCCGGAGCGGGTCAACGGCAGGGCGCAGCCGCATCCCACCGACCGCGCGGTCGTCGACGCAGCGGCGCAGGTAGGCGTGCTTGCGCGCCACGGCGGACTCGCTCCCGGAGACGACGCCGGGTGGGAACTCGTCGACGACGTACCGTTCGAGTCCGGCCGGGGCTACCACGCCGCCCTGGGGCGAACCGCCACCGGGATGGCGCTGGTCGTCAAGGGCGCACCGGAACAGGTCCTGCCGTGCTGCGTGTCATGGCGCCGGAGCGGCGCGGTGGATCCGCTCGACGCCGCCGCGCTCGACGCCATCGAGACAGAGGTGGACCGGCTCGCCCGCGAAGGCTACCGCGTGCTCGCGGTAGCCCAACGCGCCGCGTCCAGTCGGCAGGACCTCACCGAAGACCGGGTCGAACGCCTGGAGTTCCTCGGTCTGCTCGCCCTCGCCGACCAGGTACGCCCGACGGCAGCGGACGCCGTGTCCACCCTGCGGAGTGCCGGGGTGAGCGTCGGAATGCTCACCGGCGACCACCCCACGACCGCGGAGTCGATCGCGGCAGAGCTCGGGATCCTCGACGGTCGGCGCGTACTCACCGGCGGCGAGCTCGACCTGATGAGTGACGCCGAACTGCGGACGAACCTGCCGAAGGTGTCGGTCTTCGCCCGGGTGACTCCCGCGCACAAGGTCCGCATCGTGGGGGCGTACCAGGCGTGCGGCAACACCGTCGCCATGGTCGGAGACGGTACGAACGACGCGCCGGCGATCCGGCTCGCCGACGCGGGCATCGCGCTCGGCAAGTACGGCACGAACGCCGCCCGCGAAGCCGCCGACGTCGTGGTGACCGACGACCGGATCGAGACCATCACCGACGCGATCGTCGAGGGGAGGGCGATGTGGGCGTCGGTGCGGGAGTCGGTGGCGCTCCTCGTCGGAGGGAACCTCGGTGAGATCGCCTTCACCCTGGGCGCCGGCCTCCTGGCCCCGGGCGGATCGCCACTGAATGCACGGCAGCTGCTGCTCGTCAACCTGTTCACCGACATCCTGCCGGCCCTGGCTCTCGCGGTCCGCCCGCCCACCCACACCACACCGGAGGCCCTGCTGCGCGAAGGCCCGGATGCCTCGCTTGGTGCCGCGCTCACCCGCGACATCCTGGTCCGCGCCGGGCTCACCGCGGCGTCCGCGACGGGGGCGTGGCTGGTCGCTCGGGCGACCGGAACGCAGGCCCGGGCGAGCACCGTGTCGCTCGTCGCGCTGGTCGGTACGCAGCTCGGGCAGACGGTCGCCACGGGCTGGCGGAGCCCGCTGGTCGTCGGCGCGAGTGCGGCCTCGGGCGCGGCGCTGGCGGCGGTCGTCCAGACCCCGGGAGTCAGCCACTTCTTCGGCTGCCGACCGCTCGGTCCGGTGGGATGGGCGACAGCACTCACATCGGCCGGTCTGGGTACGGCCGCCGCGGTTGCGGTGCCCGCTGTGGGCGCCCTCGCTCGACTGGTCGGGCGGAAGGTCCGCACGGATCCCGTGCCATGACGACCGAGCTCCTGATCGGGTTCAGCGGTCACCCTGCCGGGATGACGTGGTCGCTGCCGCTTCCTGCCTACGCTGGCCACGCCAGGGGGTGAGGCGCGTGGCCGCGCGAACGACGGCAGGGAACACCGGGACCGGGCGTACACAACGCCCTCCGGGTCCGACGAAAGACAACCGGGCACGGGCGCGGCCCGCAACGTCAGGAGGGTGCCGGTCCGCCGCCGAACAGGCCGTGGCCTCGAACGCGGTCCACGTGACTCTGCCCTTCGTCGGCCCGACCTCGCTGCCCGCACCGGAACACCTGGCGTGGTACGCAGGGGTCGCCGCGCTCACCGTCCTCGGCCTGCTGGAGTGGCCGGTCGCCCTGGTCGTCGCCGCCGGGCACCTGCTGGGCGAGGATCACCACAATCGGCTGATCGAAGACTTCGGGACGGCCCTCGAGCAGGCCTGATCCGACCCGGTGGCGGTGACGGGCCGCGCGCTGGAGCGGCCGGTCGGGCAGCCACTCGAGCGAGCAGTCTCAGTGGCGACGGCTGATGGCCACGCCGAGCAGGCACAGTGCCCCGCCCACCATCCCGAGCACGGTCGGCAGCTCGCCGAGCAGCAGCCAGGAGAGCACGATCGCGATCGCGGGCACTGTCAGTGTCGTGGCGGTCATCCGTCCGGCGTCGGTGCGCGCGAGGGCGTAGGCCCAGGTACTGAAGGCGATGGCGGTGGGAAACACGCCCAGGTAGACGACCGCCGCGATCGCGCTGGTGGGCGCCGCCATGCTCTGGGCCACGAACTGTGGTGCGAAAGGCAGCAGCACGACCGCCCCGGTGGCGCAGCCGAGGAAGGTGGCGGTCACCGTGTCGACCCGGCGCAGAGCGACCTTCTGCATGAGGACCCCGGCGGCGTAGAGCAGCGCGGTGACGAGACCGAGCACGATGCCGATGCCATCGTTCACCGACTCGCCCCCGGAACCGCCGAGTGCGATCACCACGACGCCGAGGAAGGCGATCGCGATTCCGATCACCAGGGGTCGGGCGAATCCCTCTCCGAGGAAGAGTCCCGCGAAGACCGCGACCAGGATCGGTGCCACATTGACCAGCAGGGCGGCGGTGCCGGCGTCGAGATGGCGTTCGGCCAGGTTGAGCACTGCGGTGTAACCGGCGAACCAGATGACTCCGTACCCGATGACGAGCGCGAAGGCGCCGCCACGAGGCAGCGGGGATCGACAACGCCACGCGAACGCGCCGAGCACCAGTGCGCCCACCGCGATCCGCCCGAAGGCGAGCGCGCCGGGGGAGTAGGCCGTTCCGATCATCCGGATCCCGACGAAGGCCGAGGCCCACAGCAGAACCGTGACCAGCGCGGCGACCACCGCGCGGTGCCGAGTCGCGGAGGAAGGGGCCGGAGCGCGCGTCGACGTCGTGACCATGCCGCCGTCGGTGTTGCCGGGCACCGTGCCTCCTGCGATGTCGTACGCCTTGTGCGGAGAGTAGGTCGTGCGGACTTCGGACCCGGCCGAAGCGACGGCGGGGGAGCAGCACGTGCGAGAACCACGCTGTCAGGACCGTCGCCAGGAGCTCCTACGCGGTTCATCCTCACCCGCCACACTCGACAGCACAAGCGAACGTTGCTACATGTCTGTTCAGTAACGCTGTACAGTCAGTTCATGCTCGACGCTCATCGACTCCGCATCTTCCGGGCGGTCGTGGCCTCCGGCTCGGTCAATCGGGCCGCGGCGAACCTCGGTTACACACCTTCGGCGATCAGCCAACATCTCGGTGTCCTCCAGCGCGAGACGGGTCTCCGCCTGCTCGAACGCGACGGTCGAGGCATCACTCCCACGGTGACAGGACGGCTGCTGGCCGATGAGGCGGCCTCCGTACTCGAACGGTTGGCCGCCCTCGAGTCGATGGTCGCCGACCTGCGCGAGGGTCGCGTGGGGAGTCTCGCGGTGAACTACTTCGCCTCCGCGGGCGCCGCCTGGATACCTCCGGTGGTCGCGACGCTCACCCGCGAGTTCCCCGAGCTGCGCGTCGACCTGCGGCTCATCGAGGTGGTCGACGACCAGCACGCCACACCTGACCTGGAGATCTTCGTCCGGGACTCTGCCTCAGGCCCACCGCGGGGCTACGACGTGCGCCCCGTGCTCGACGACCCGTACCTGGTGGTGCTGCCCGCGAGTCATCGGCTGGCCGCCCGGGATGCTGTCCCCCTGAGAGAGCTTGCCGACGAAGCCTGGGTGGACAACGACTACGGCAGGGGGCCGTGCCGGCAGGTGGTGCTCGACGCATGTACCTCCGTCGGCTTCAGCCCAGGATTCCAGGTCGAGACGCCTGACTACCCGACGGCCATCTCGTTCGTCGCCGCTGGCATCGGGATCACCGTGGTGCCGCGCCTGGGTATCGGGACGCTGCCGACCGGACTTGTCGCGGTTCCGATCGTCGACCCGAGCCCGATACGTCATATCGCGGTGCGGGTCCGTGAGTCGTTGCGCGACAATCCCGCCGCGCGTCGGTTCGTCGACCTGCTGCTCGACCAGGTCCGCGTCGGATCCGTTCAGTACCCCTGACCACGCAGCACGCCCTGGTGGGCGACTACGGCGGCCTCGCCCAGGTCGCGTTCGAGCTCGAGCAGCCGGTTCCACTTCGCGGTCCGCTCCGAGCGGGTCGTCGAACCGACCTTGATCTGTCCTGATCGCCACCCCACCGCAAGGTCGGCGAGCCAGGTGTCCTCGGTGTCGCCCGAGCGGGCGCTGACCACCGTCGCGAGGCCGGCCTGCTGAGCCCGACGAAGGACGCGTTGCGCCCGGGTCAACGTCCCGGCCTGGTTGGGCTTGACGAGCACGGCATTGGCCGCCTGGCAGGCGATACCCTTCTCGACCCGCTCGAGATGCGTCGCGAACAGGTCGTCGCCCAGGAGTTGGCAGTCCCCGGGCAAGGTACGAGCCGCGAGTGTCCAGCCCTCCCAGTCGTCTTCGTTCAGGACGTCCTCGAGCGACACGATCGGATACCTCTCGCACCAGCCCCCGACCTCGGCGAGCCAGCCGTCCCGGTCGAGGACCCGGTCCTCACACCGCAGGTGGTACGTCCCGTCGGCGGTGCCGAACTGGCTCGCCGCGAGGTCCACGGCGAGTGCGACGTCGTGTCCGGGCGTCAGGCCCGCGGCCTCGATACCGTCCGTGACGAGCGCAAGTGCGGCCTCGTTGGTGGGAAGCGGCGCGGCGAGGCCGCCTTCGTCGGCCACGAGGCCCGTGCCGTCGCCGCGCGAGTCGAGGAGCGCTGCGGTCGCGGCGCGCACCCGCTCCACGAGTTCGAGTCCGTACGCGAAGGTGCCGGCACCCACCGGCACGGCCAGTACGTCCTGGATGTCGATCGCCCGGGCGGCGTGGGCGCCGCCGGAAAGGATGTTGACCATCGGCATCGGCAGCAGGACCGGTTCCGTCGGATCCCCGGCCGTTGGGTCCCCGGCCAGCGGACTCGGTCCGGCGAGGGACTTCCACAGCGGCTGGCCGAGCGCCCGTGCACCGGCGATCGCGGTCGCCAGCGACACCGCCAGGACAGCGTTGGCGCCGGCACGGCGAAGGTCAGGCGTTCCGTCGACCTCTTCCAGTCGACGGTCGACGTCGACCTGGCAGGTCGCGTCGAGTCCGATGACCGCCGGCCGGAGTTCGGCGCGGACGGCCTCGACCGCGCCGCGCACACCCCACCCGCCGTACCGCATTCCACCGTCCCGGCGCTCGACGGCTTCGTGGCTGCCGGTCGACGCGCCGGACGGGACGATGGCCCGGCCGACGGCACCACCGGCGAGGTGGACCCGGCAGGCGACCGTCGGCCTTCCCCTGGAGTCCAGGGCCTCCCAGGCCACGACGTCGGCAATCTCGGTGGAACGGCTTCCGGTCACAGCGTGTCCTCTCGTCGCGGCTCAGGGTGCCGTGATCGGGGTCGGGACGGAAGTCTCTGTCCACGTCCCGGCTGGCCCTCTTCCGCTTCGGTCGTACCATCGGTCAGACTGCAGGTATGACCGTGAAGTTGGGCATCTCCCTGCCAGACGACACCCACGCCCGTGCGGCCGCACACGCCAAGCGTGCCGGAACCTCCCTGTCGAGGTGGATCGACGAGGCGCTGCGAGTCGAGCTCGCCCGCCGCGATGCCGCCGAGCACGTGGCGATGCTCGAGAGCAGCGATGATCCGCAAACCTTGCGGCGCCGCGCCACCGCCCGGCGCGACGCCCTGACCACCTGGAAGCAGTCCAGTCGTTGACCGGCCCGGAATCCGAGCATCCCCGCCAGGGCAGCGTCTACATCTCCGACAAGTCGCCGCTCACCGGAGAGCGGGAGCTCTACGCCGTGGTGTCCGCGGACACCTACAACGCCGCGGCGGGGCCGACCGTGCTCGTCGCCGAGATCGAGACCGGAACGCGCTACCGCGCCACGGCCTATGCGATCGAGACCGACTACGGCGTCGTCCTCGCCGATCGGGTCGTGTGGCTTCCGCTGGAGATGCTCGGGGAGTACTTCGGGTCCCTCACCCCGGCGCAGTGTGGCCACATGGTGGGCGGCCTCGTCTCCATCGTCCGAGGCAGGTGACGAGGCCCCGCCGTGAGTCTCAACGAATTCCCGCGCTGCCCGCGCCGAGGTTGACCTGGTAGATGTACTTCTGGCTGAAGAAGTAGACCGCCACCATCGGCACGGTGAGGAAGAGCGCACCCACCATGACGAGGTTGTACGGCGGAGTCTGGGCATTCGTGGAGGTCCCGGAGAGGAACTGCACGCCGAGCGCGAGCGGATACTTCGTCTCGGTGTTGAGATAGATGAGCGGCCCGAAGAACCAGCCCCAGGAGAACGAGAAGCTGAACACGCCGACGGCGACCACCACCGGTTTCATCAGCGGTAGCACGATCCTGGCAAAGATGCCGAAGTAGCCGAGCCCGTCGACCTGGGCCGCCTCGTCGAGCTCACGCGGGATCCGGGTGACGAACTGCCGCATCAGGAAGATGTTGTACGCACCGCCGAAGAGGTTCGGCACGATCAACGGCCACAGCGTGTCGATCCAGTCGAGCTCCCGGAAGAGTACGAACTGCGGGATGATCGTCACCTCGACCGGCACCATCATCGTCGACAGGAGAACGACGAAAAGCGCCGAGCGCCCGGGCGCCCGCAAGCGGGCGAAGGCGTACGCCACCATCGCGCTCACGAACATCTGTCCGAGGCAGGCGAAGGTCACGATGATGAGACTGTTGAGGATCCAGCGCGCCATGTGCGCATCCGAGCTCAGCACCCGGACGAAGTTGTCGAACTGGAACTCGCGCGGAATCAGCGTGAACGACACCTTCTGGACGGTCGCGTCGCTGGACAGCGCGATCGAGACCATGAAGACGAACGGCGCGGCGAGGACCGCCGACACCACGGTGAGGACACCGTAGGACACGGTGGCGTCGCGTCCGCGGCGCGTCCCCACCGCCTGGCTCCGGCGCAGCCCACCGTCGGGTGCGTCCTGGCGCGTCACCGCATCGTCGACCGGCGTGCTCATCGGGCAACCTCCGACTCGTAGAACACCCAGCGCGACGACGACCGGAAGACGACCGCGGTGCAGATCATGATGACGGCGAACAGCAGCCAGGACAGCGCGGAGGCGTAGCCCATCCGGTAGTTCTGGAAGCCCTCCTCGAAGACGTACGGCACGAGCATCTGGCTCGCGTTGTTCGGCCCGCCACCGGTGAGGATGTAGACCTGGCTGAACACCTGGAACGCGCCGATCAGACCCATCACGACGTTGAAGAGGATGACGGGCGACAGCATCGGCAGGACGATCCGGAAGAACCGCTGGCGCGGGCTGGCGCCGTCGATGGTGGCGGCCTCGATCAGCTCGGGCGGGATGCCCTGCATGCCGGCGAGCAGGAGTACGACGCCGGTGCCGACGCTCCAGATCGACATGAGGATGAGAGCCGGGATGACCCAGGTCTCGCTGAGCAGCCAGGCCGGCCCCTCGATGCCGAGCAGTCCGAGCCCGCGGTTGATGAGCCCGGCGTCGGGCGCGAGGACCCAGGTGAACAGCATCGCGCTCGCCACCAGGGGCACGAGCGCCGGCAGGTAGACGATTGTGCGGTAGAACCGCATGCCCGGAAGCGGCTTGTGCAGCAGGGCTGCGAGCGCGACCGACAGCACGGTCGACACGGGCACGGACAGGAACGTGTAGAAGGCGGTGTTGCGCAGCACCTTCCAGAACAGCGGATCCTCGCCGAACATGCGGACGTAGTTGTCAAGACCCACCCACTCAGGAGGCGTGAGCAGGTCGTAGTCGGTCATGCTGAGGTAGAGCGACGCGACCATCGGGCCGGCGAGGAACACGACGAATCCGACGATCCACGGCGAGGCCATGAGGTAGAACCACAGGGCCTCGCGCCGCCCCTGCGTCCACCAGGGCCGGTCGCCCGGTCGCCGGGGGCGCCGGCCGCGGACCGCCGCACGGCGTGCCGGGAGGGCACGCCGTGCGGCGGTCGGCTGCTCGCTCTGGGCGTTCACCGTCCTATTCGCCCTGGCTCATTACCTGGTCGAGCCGCTCCTGGATGGTGTCGAGCGCCTCCTGTGGCGTGACCTTGTTGTTCATCATCAGGTCGATGTTGTCGGTGCACACCTTGAGCATCTCGTTCCACTGCGGGGTGAGGGGCGGTACGAAGACCGCGTCGGAGGACTCGGCGAACGCGCCCATGTTGACCTCGCGGGTCGCCCACTTCGGGGAGAGGAACGCGTCGCTTCGCTGCACCTGGACGTTGGCCGGTGCGTCCTCGGCGTTGTCGATGATCGGTCGCTGGCCCTCTTCGCTGGCCATGAACTCGATCACCTTCCATGCCTCGTCGGGGTGCTCGGACGTGCGGGAGATGGCGAGCCCGTTGAAGAAGGCACTCGTCGCCGGTTGCTTGCCCTGCCAGAGCGGGGAGATGTCCCAGTCGAGACCCTCGACGCTGTTGGCGGCGGCGATGTTCCAGAACCCGGTGATCTCCATGGCAAGCTTGCCCTGGGCGAAGAGCTGGTCAGGTCCGACACCCTCGCCGTAGTTGGCGAAGTCGCGCGGGGTGGGGGAGACCTTGTGCTTCCAGGCGAGGTCGTTGTACCACTGCATCGCCTCGACGTTCTCCGGACTGTTGATGACCGGCTTGCCGGCCGCGTCGAGGACCTGGCCGCCGTTCTGGTACATGAAGCTCATCCAGTACGGCCACCACGAGATCGTGGCGAAGCCCCACTGCTTGACCTCGCCGCCTTCGCGGATCGTGAGCTTCTGCGACGCGGCGAGCAGGTCGTCCCAGGTCCAGTCCGCGGTGGGGTAGTCGACGCCGGCGTCGTCGAACATCTTCTTGTTGTAGTAGAGCACCATCGCGCCGGACCGGTCGGGCACGGCGTACTGCTGCCCGTCGTAGGAGAAGATCTTCGCGGTCGTCTCCCCGAACGTCGTCGTGAGATCGAGCTTGCTCGACTCGAGGTGCTCGTCGAGGGGGAGGATCTGGTTCTTGCTCGCGAAGGCAGGCACGTGTTCGGCGAGTTCGAGGATGTCAGGGCCCTTGCCGCCCGCGATGGCGGTGGAGACCTTCTGGGAGTACTCCTCACCACCAGGCGACATCTGCAGGTTCACCTTGATGTTGGGGTACTTCTTGTGCGCCATGGCGAGGCGCTCTTCGTAGACCTTCTTGTCGACGTCACCGCCCCAGGCGGTCATGGTGAGGGTCACCGGACCGTCGGAGGACTCGGCCGGGTCGGACGACCCGCACGCGGTGGCGATCGAGAGGGTGGCGAGTAGGCCGGCGCACATCAGCGCGAGCGCGCGGCGGTGGGGGGTGGTGGCGGATGCCATCCGGTCCTCCTGATCAGCGGGATGGACGACCAGCTGGAGCGTCTGCCGGCGGAGATTAAATCATATTTCACGATTATGCAAGCCCCTGGTGATCTTCGATAAATCGTACTAATCGACTAGACTCCACGAACCTGCCTGCCGTCGGTGTGCCCGGAGGTGCCCTGTGTCGCGTCGGGTGCGTGCTGTCCTCGTGTCCCTGCTGGCCGGCCTTGCCGGGATCGCCACCCTGGCCGGCCCGGCCACCGGTGCACCCACGCCGGAAGCGGTTCCGTCGGCGTCCGCGCTCCCGGCCGGTTCCGAGGACGCGCTGGCGAGGTCCTACTACCGCCTGTTGCTCGAGAACACCCGCTTCCAGGAGAGCACCTGGGATCCCGCACTGGGTTCGTACGGCATCGAGAACTGGGACGTCATCGGCACCCTCGGCAACGCGATCCTGCTGAAGTTCGGCACCTACGACGAGAACGTCGCGGGTGTCGACGAGGCCACCTTGCACGAACACACCGTGGCCAGCATCGCCAAAGCCGTTGCCCGCAACAGGTTCGTCGACCCGGCGGAGGGCACCTGGGGCGCGAAGATCTACTGGGACGCCACGATGGAGTCCTACCTCGTCGACGCCGCGCATCTGATGTGGGACGACCTCGACGACACGACTCGGGCGAACGTCGACACGATGACGCGCGGCGAAGCGAACTACCTCGCCGACGTCGGCGCGAATCCCACTGACCCCAGCCGTGAAGGCGGGACGACGAACGGTCTCACCGGCGGCTACGTCAAGGACACCAAGATGGAGGAGATGGGTGCCCGCACGATGATGCTGTCGGCGGCGGACGCCTACCTGCCGGACGATCCCGCCGCGTCGAGATGGCGGGAGTGGCTCGACCGCTGGACGCTGAACATGCCGGGCCTGCCGGTCGCCGACCAGGCGAACCCGGCGCTCGTCGGTGGCCGGCCGATCTCGGAGTGGAACACCGCGCAGAACGTGTTCGACACCTACGTCTCGGAGAACCACGACACGTGGAACGGGATCTACCAGGCGGCCAGCGGTATTCCCGGCCGGAACGTCCCGCGCTATCTGCTGACCGGGCGCCCGATCCCGCAGAGTCAGCTGACGCTGCCGAACAACGACGAAGTGACCGGCGTACTCAACCGGCTCGGGACAGACGCCGGGGTCCCGGTCGAGCACATGATCGGCGACCGCCAGCACATCTACGGGAGAAACCTGCTGCCCTTGACGTACCGCGCGATGGTGACGGGTGACCCGATGGCCGCCCGGACCGAGCGGATGCTCGCCGAGAAGCTGAAGCCCTATGTGGCGTGGGAGCCCGCGGGTCGGCTCGTCAAGTCCAGGGAGGGTACGAAGTACGAGACGGAGGCACGCGCGGAGGTCGCCTACGCCTATCTGCTGCACTACTGGCGGGACCAGTTGGCCGGTGACGTGGAGCCGGTGAGCGAGCGGGAGTACTTCGCGCGGGCGTCGGGTGTCACCGACTTCGGCCCCGTCCCGGGCCATGTCGCGCACCAGACCGGGCGATCGCTCGCGATCGGGGTGACCAAGCCCGCCTACACGAAGTTCGCGTTCCTGCCGAACCACGACGACTGGTTCGTCAACCCGGCCAGCAAGTCGCCGGCGTTCCTGCCGTCGGTGGCCGCGGCGGACTCCTTCACCTCCCAGAGCTACACGGCCGTCCGCGACGGTGTGGACGCGAGCGCCACGGTGGTCCGGCGCGGGGCGTCCTACGCCGGCTACACGACCCTTCCGGACGGCTCGGTTGTCTACGCCACCACCGGAACCGGCGATGACGAGGGATACCTCCGGCTGTTCAACCTCGACATGCCGGGCATGGCAGGGCTCGACGGCGACCGGACGTTCACGACGGCGACGCAGAAGGTGACGCTCGAACCGGACGGGTACGGCCGGGGCGGCACAGAGACGTTGGACTTCCCCGCGACGAAGGCGCGACACCTGCGCATGGTCGGCGTACAGGCACAGTCGCAGTGGGGCTACTCGATGTACGAGTTCGAGGCGTACGGGCCCGGTAGCGATGTCAACCTCGCCTTGACAAAGCCGGCGACGGCCTCGTCGTTCTTCGGTGAGTCCAGCGCCCCGGTGATGGCCGTGGATGGCGACCGGGCGACCCGATGGGCGAACTCCGCGGCGGAACGTCCGACGATGAAGGCGTGGTGGGCGGTCGACCTGGGCTCCGAGGTCGACGTCGACCGGGTGAAGATCCACTGGCAGCAGGACGCCTGGCCGTTCAACTACCGGATCGAGGCGTCGTCTGATGGCGAGACCTGGACGACGGTCGCGAGCGTCCCGCGGTGGAAGAAGCTCAGCGGTGACTGGCTCAACGTCGACGGTCGTGCCGGGTTCGTGATCAAGGGTTCGGAGAACCCCATCGGCGTCGCGGCCGAGTCGATCGCGCTGTCGCAGGGCCCGGCGAGCGGTGCGGCCGCCATGGTGGTGCGTGGTTATCCGGCGCAGAAGCCCGCGGAGACCGCACAGCTGGCGCGCCTTCCGCAGCCGGCTGGCGGTCCGGCGGGGCTGCGGGCCGCCCTGAGCGGGAAGTACCTGTCGCTGTTCAACCTGGGCGACACCGCGCTTGACAAGGCGGAGTTGACAGTGCCGCAGGCTGGGTCAGGGCGCCTCGTCTACCGGGGAAGCCAACAGATCACGGATGGCGGCCTTACCTACGCCGTCTCGCTCGGCGCCGGAACCGCCGCCGTCGAGCCGCCTCGTTTCCAGGCGACCAGCGAGCGGTCCCTCACGGGCCTGACGATCGAGGTGGCCGACTCACAGACCGTCCGGGTCCGTGGTGGTGCCACCGACACGGCCGTACGCCTGGAGTCGGTCGCCACAGGTGAGGCCCACACGGTCGCGGTCGCTCCGGGACAGACGGTCCCGGTGTCCTTCGCGAAGGGCGTGCCGACACCGACGACGGACCTGGCCCGTGACCGGATCACCTACCCGGCCTCGCCGTTGCCGGTGGGGATGAGCGACCCTGACCGGGCGGTGGACGCCGATCCGGAGACGGCATGGGTCCCGGGCGGATCCGATCGCCGGATGGTGGTGAACCTCGCGGCGGAGCGGCGCGTCGCCGCGGTCACTCCGCGCTGGACGTCGGGCCGGGTTCCGGCCTACGCCGTGGAGGTTTCGGTTGACGGAGTGAACTGGCAGCCCTTCACCGAGGGAGCGCAGGCCAGGTACGCGTCGGTGAGGGTCGGCGCGTGGCGATCCGGCGACGCCGGCCTCGCGGAGCTGGCGGTCGCGCCCGGGTAGGCTCGCTCGGGTACCAACGTCTCCGATCCGTCAGGGCCCGTACGAATTGCCCGAAGAACTCCGTTCCGCGACACCCGACGAACGCCGTCGCCGGCTGCGCGCGGACTGCGCACGCTGTGTGGGGCTCTGCTGCGTCGTGCCGGCCTTCGCAGCTTCGTCGGACTTCGCGATCGACAAGGACGGCGGGAAGCCGTGTCCGAACCTTCGCACCGACTTCCGGTGCGGCATCCACGAGCAGCTGCGGGACAAGGGCTTCCCAGGGTGCACGGTCTATGATTGCTTCGGCGCCGGGCAGCAGGTCACCCAGGTCAGCTTCGGCGGCGGGGACTGGCGCCGGACACCGGCGATCGCCGGCCGGATGTTCGAGGTGTTCCCGATCATGCGGCAGCTCCACGAGCTGCTGTGGTACCTGTCCGAGGCGCTCACGCTGGACGCCGCTCGGGGATTGCATGGCGAGCTGGGTGCCGCCGTCGACGAGACCGAACGCCTGACCCGCGGCGAACCCGACGACCTTGTCGCGTTGAACGTCGGGAAACACAGGCGGGGCATCGCCAACCTGCTCCGGCGGACGAGCGCCCTGGTCCGCGCCGAGGTGGGCCGATCGACACCCGACCATGCGGGTGCTGACCTCATCGGCAAGGGGTTTCGTGGTGCCGACCTGCGCGGTGCCGACCTGCGCGGGGCGTTCCTGATCGCCGCCGACCTGCGTGGTGCCGACCTGCGCGGCGCCGACCTCCTCGGGACAGACCTGCGGGGCGCGAACCTTGCCGGTGCCGACCTCGTCGGCGCCATCTTCCTCACCCAGCCCCAGCTCGAGGCTGCCAGGGGCGATGTGGCCACCAGACCGCCGGCGCAGCTGACCCGGCCACGGCACTGGGCCGGGTCGGGCGATGCGTGCTCACGGGGTGGCCGATCCGGACCGACCAACTCCATGACATAGTGCACGACCCACGAAGCTGGCCGCGCCTCCCGGCGGTCGCTGAGAGGTGACGGATCACGGACGTCCCGGAGCATCGGCGCGCCTCGGCGCGACAGCGGCGAAGCCGTGGGTGCGTGCGGCGACCACGACGACGAGCACCGGCGCGAGGAGGACGAGCACAGTCCAGGGAAAGCTGCCGGGGCCGAGGTGGTCGAGCAGGATCCCGCCGGCAACGCCGCCGGCTGCCATGGCCGCGTTCCACAAGGTGACGAGCATGGCCTGGGCGTCGTCGGCCGCGTCGCCGCCGGCATCAGCCGCGGCGGTCTGCAGGAGAGTGGGTACGCCTCCCCACCCGAGTCCCCACAGTGTCACCGCGACGTAGACGAGGGCGGGAGCGTCGGCGAGCACGGCCAGAATGGCGGCCGCCACGGCGACCAGGATGGTGCTGGCGATGCTGAGGGTTCGCAGCCGCCGATCGATGTGCGCGCCGACGATCCAGATGCTGAGCATGGAGGTGACGCCGAATGCCAACAGCACCACGTCGATCGCGTCCCCCATGCCGACCTGGCCGAGGAACGTCGCGATGTAGGTGTAGAGGATGGTGTGGGCCAGGACGAACACCCCGGTGACGAACAGAACCGGTGCCACGCCTCTGACGCTGAGCACACGGAGGACCTGCCTTCGGCCACCCGACCGCTGGCCGGGGTAGTCCGGGACCGCGGCCACGATCCATCCGACGAGGGCGATGGCGAGCACGCTCATCAGGGAGAACGTCAGCCGCCAGCCGAACGCGCCGCCGAGGAAGGTCCCTGCCGGCACTCCCAGCGACAGTGCGGTGGGGATTCCGGCCATGACGATCGCGATCGCCTTGCCCTGCAGTGGCACAGGTGCCATGCGCCGGGCGTACCCGACCAGAAGCGCCCACACCAGCCCCGCGGCCACCCCGGCGACGAACCGGGACGCCATGGTCAGCGGGAAGTGGGCCGAGGCCGCTGTGACGGTGTTGGCAACGGCGAACCCCGCGACGCCGGTCAGCAACAGGCGTTTTCGCCGCCACCCTGCTGTCGCCGCGGACAGAGGGATCGCCGTGGTGGCAGTTCCGATGGCGTAGATCGTCACCAACTGCCCGGTCGTGGCCTCGCTGACGGCGAGGTCGGCGCTCATTCCGGGCAGGACGCCGGCAGGGAGGGCCTCGGTGAGGACCGTGAGGAAAGCGGCCGTGGACAGCGCCATCAGCGCTCGCAGCGGCAGTCGCTGGTTGTCGGTTAGGGCGTCGGAGCCGGCTGATCGGGTCGTGTGGTTTCGCACGCTTGGTATCGTCAAACGGTCACATCGATGTGAAGGTCAAGCGACATGGTGTGAGGTCGATCACGTGCGAATCGGAGAGCTGTCGGACCGCACCGGCACATCCCGCCGACTGCTGCGCTACTACGAGGAGCAGCGCCTGATCGTCGCGCGTCGATCCCCTAACGGTTACCGGGACTACGACGAGTACAACGTGGACCGGGTCCTGCAGATCAGGGGCCTGCTCGATGCCGGGCTGCCGACCCGCATCATCAAGCAGATCCTCCCCTGCCTCGACAAGCCGCGGGTCATCTACTTCTCCGACGCGACACCGGAGATGATCGCCACTCTGGAACACGAACGCGACCGCATGACCCAGCGCATCACGTGTCTGACCCGCAACCGGGACGCCATCGCGGACTACATCGACGCGGTACGCAACGAGGTCCGCCCGGACGTGACGGGATGAGTGACGGCCCGCCGGGTGTCGAGGCCGTGCAGCGTAATGACAGCTCGCGGTGCCTGCCCCTATGCTCTCGACCTCCGGGTCCCATCCGGACATCAGCGGGGTCGACAACGAGGGGGACCAGCGGGTGCGTCGTTCGGTCGTGGCGGCCACCGTCGCGATGTTGCCTCGTGTCAGCCTTCCGCTGACCATTGCCGTCGCGGTCGCCACGGTCGTCGAACCCCTTCTGGGGTTCGGCTTCATGCTGGCAGTCGGCCACCTCGTCGCCCAGATCCCCACCCTGGTAGGGGGTCAGGACAGCGACTGGGCATCCGCCCTGGCGTTGGTCGCCGGGATCTACGTCGTCCAACAGGCGCTCGCGTCGGTGGCTGCCCTCGCCGACTGGCGTCTTGGCCAACTGCTCAACCATCACCTGGACGACCGCGTCATCGTCCTGCTCCAGGCACCGTCAGGGATCGCGCACCTGGAGGATTCCCGCATCCGTGACCTGGCAGCGGAGGTCGCCGACGGTCTGGGAGCGGGCTGGTGGCGGCCGGCGAAGACACCCGCCGCACTCCGCAACCTCGCCTCCGGCGGGCTGGGCCTTGTCCTTGCGTTCGGTGTGGTGATCTGGCTGCAGTGGTGGCTCGGCCTGCTGCTGGCGGCCGCCGCCTGCTGGGCGCAGTACTCCGTCACCCGGGACAGCCTGGACATGATTCTCGGGTTCTCGCAGTCGAGCGGCGAGACGGAGTTCCGTCGTCTGGAGTACGAACGGGACGTCGCGGTGTCGCCGCCCAGCGCGAAGGAGGTGCGGCTGTTCGGCTTCGCATCCTGGGCTCTCGACCGCTGGGAGACGCGGCTACGACGCGTACTCGCCCTCGACCTGAGGAACATCGCCCGGGTAACGCCGTCCGTCGTCCTCTCCGTCATTGCGCTGTGCGTGGTGACGGCGGGAGGCTTCGCCTGGGCGGCGGTGGAGCTGGGTCGTGGCGAGCTCGGTCTGGCGGCCGCGACGGTCGTGGCGCAGGCGGTCCTGGCGCCCCTGGCACAGTTCGGTCCGGGCGGCCAGGCCGTCATCAACCTCACGCTGTGCGCTAAACCGGTCCGGTCGTTGCTCGTCCTGGAGGGAAAGCTCCGCGAGCAGACCGCTCCGGTGCCCGGAACGGGCGAGTCCCCACCGTCCGGCTCGGAACCCACAGGCTCGGAAGCACTGCCGCGCGGAGACATCCGGTTGGAGAACGTGAGCTTCCGCTATCCGGGCAGCGACGTCGATGTGCTGCACGACCTCAGTCTCACCATTCCGGCCGGGACCTCGCTCGCCGTCGTCGGCCTCAACGGCGCCGGGAAGACCACCCTGGTCAAGCTGCTGTGCAGGTTCTACGAACCGACGAAGGGCAGGATCACGGTCGACGGCAAGGACCTGAGCGGCCTGCAACCGGACCGCTGGCAGCGCAGGGTCGCCGCGATCTTCTCCGACTTCGCCCGTTACCCGGCCAGCGCCCGGGACAATGTCGGGTTCGGTGACCTGAGCGCCTCCACCGATCGGATCGAAGACGCCGCCGAGCGCGCGGGTGCCGCCGATCTGCTCAGCACGTTGCCGGCGGGATGGGACACCGTGCTGAGCCGCGAGTTCACCGACGGGACCGACCTGTCCGGCGGTCAGTGGCAGCGGGTGGCTCTCAGTCGTGCCCTGCTCGCCGCGGACGCTGGCGCGACGTTGCTCGTCCTGGACGAGCCGGCGGCCAACCTCGACGTCCGTGCCGAAGCCGACCTCAATGAGCGCATCCTGCGGGGGTTCCAGCGCGTGGGTCCCCTGGATGACCAGGGTCGGCTCGAGCTCCAGGAGATCGCCCCGAAAGAACAGCGACCTGATGACGACCCGCACGAGGTGACCACGGTGGTGATCTCGCACCGCTTCTCGACCGTCCGCCGGGCCGACCGGATCTGTGTCCTGGATGCCGGCCGGCTGATCGAGGACGGTACGCATGACGACCTGGTTGCCGCCGGCGGAAGGTACGCCGAGCTGTTCCACCTCCAAGCGGAGAGGTTCGCCGGATGACCGGCTCGCGGGACAGGCGTCCGTTCACGCTGCGCGCGCTGTGGCTGATGGTGTCGTTGTCGTTCCGAGCGGATCCGGTGGGTGCGTTCCTGCTGTGTCTGGCGATGCCCACCTACTACCTCTCGCCGGCCGCGGGCGCGGTCGCGACGAAGCTGCTCGTGGACGCCGCGCTGCGCGGGCAGACGGCCATGGTGGTGTGGGCTGCCGTGTTCGCCGGCTTCGCCGTGCTGGCCGCCGCGGGTTCCCTGAAGCTCGAGGTGTACCTCAGCTACACCATCGACAAGAAGGTCAACGCCCTGGTCCAGCGCCGGCTCGCGGAGATGCTGGTCCGGTTGCCAGGCGTCGAACACTACGAACGCCCGGACCACCTCGATGAGGTGCAGCAGCTTCGCGACAACGCGGGCGAGCTCGGCTCCGGCTTGCTCGCCGCGCTGAACATGTTCGCCCAGGTCTGCCAGGTCGTCGTCGTGTGCGCGCTGCTTGCCGCCCAGACGCCCCTGCTGTTGCTGCTGCCGCTGTTCGCGGTGCCGTCGTTCGTCGCTGCCGGGATGTCCAACAAGCTCACGAAGAACGCCTCGGAGGAGTCCGCCGAGTCCGAACGCATGGCCCACCGGATCGTCGGCATGGCGGCGCAGTTGCCGGTCGCCCGCGAGACCCGGCTGTTCGGGCTCGCCGAGGAGTGGCGTGACCGGCACCGCCGGCTCGTCGCGTCGGCCGACCGGATCCAGGGATCGGCGTACCTCCGCTCGGCCCTGCTGGGGGCTGCCGGCAACCTCCTCTTCGCGGTCGGGTACTTCGGGGCGGTCCTGCTGGTGATCGGCCGGGCGACCAGCGGCGAGCTGAGTGCAGGAGACGTGGCGCTCACGGTGGTCCTGGCCGGGCAGGCGCACGGCTTCATCTCCGGGCTGGTGGACGGAACGAAGTTCCTCGCCGGCATCTTCATCGTCGCCGCGCGGATGGACTGGCTCACGGCGTACGAACGAAACGAACTCCGCGCCCGCGCGAGCGACGACCCCCACCCCGCTCCGGTCCGGATCGCCAAGGCCATTCGGCTCGAAGACCTGTCGTTCCGCTATCCGGGCACCGAGAGGCCGGTCCTCCACGACGTGTCGCTGGAGCTGCCTTCCGGCGCCGTCGTGGCATTGGTCGGCGAGAACGGCGCCGGCAAGAGCTCACTGGTGAAGCTGCTGTTGGGCTACTACGCGCCCACGTCGGGCCGGATTCTCGTCGACGAGACCGACCTGGCCACCATCGACGTGGGGGAGTGGCGGAGTCAGGCGTCGGGCGCGTTCCAGGACTACTGCCGCTTCGAGTTCCTGGCCCGCGAGTCGATCGGCATGGGCAAGGTCGAGGACATCGACAACGAGGCGCAGGTCCTCTCCGCCGCCCAGCGCGCGAGGGCGGACCAGATCGTCACCGGCCTGCCGAAGGGCCTGGAGACCCAGCTCGGCGCGGACTGGGAGGGCGGCACCGACCTGTCGGGGGGGCAGTGGCAGCGGATCGCGCTGGCCCGGTCGATGATGCGTGCGCATCCGCTGCTGCTGGTGCTCGACGAGCCGACGGCCGCTCTGGACGCCCAGGCAGAGCACGAACTTTTCCAGTCGTTCGCCGAGGCGGCGGCCGACACCGGCGACGCGGGCGGGATCACGGTACTGGTCACCCACCGGTTCTCGACCGTGACCATGGCCGACGTCATCATCGTGCTCGCCGACGGGCGCGTCGAAGAAATCGGCGACCACGGCGAGCTGATCAGCCGCAAGGGGTTGTACGCAGAGCTCTTCGACCTGCAAGCTTCCGCCTATCGATGATGATCTTCGCCCAAGCGGGGGGACCGACACCATGGGTGGGAAGTACTGGACGCCTGACCATCCCGTGCTGCGGGTCCTCGACGCACGCCGGTCGCGCAAGGACCGCCCGGGCCGCCGGGAGGACCCGCACAAGGTCGGCCTGGCGATCCAGGGCGGCGGCATGCGCGGTGTCATCTCCGGCGCGATGCTGACCGCGCTCGACGACCTCGGCCTGCACGACACCTTCGACGCGATCTACGGTTCGTCCTCGGGTGCACTGAACGGTGCGTACTCCTACGCCGGCGACAGCTGGCGGCAGCTCCCGATCTACTGGGACGACCTGACCACCGGCCACTTCATCGACCTGCGGCGCGGGTTCTCCGGCAACATCGTCGACCTCGACTACGCCTTCGACGAGGTGGTCGGGAAGCTCCGCCCGCTCGACGCCGATGCGGTCCTGCGCTCCGAGATCCCTTTGCACGTGGCGATCTCGCTCGTGGACGAGATCCGGACCCACACCGTCTCGTCGTTCAGCTCGGCAGAAGACCTGCGGCTCGCGCTGCGGGCCAGTGCGTGGCTGCCGGTCGCCGTGCGCGGGACGGCCGAGTTCCACGGCCAGCGGGCGATCGACGGTGCCATCCTCACCACCCATCCGGTCCGGCTGGCCGAGGACGACGGCTGTACGCACATCCTGTCCCTCAGCACCCGCCCGCTCGGCCCTGGACGGGTGACCCCCTCGCTCGTCCAGCTCGTGAGTGGCTGGCACCTGGACAGGATCCGGCCCGGACTGAGCAAGGCGTACCACCTCGCCATCCGGGGCTACCAGCGCGACCGTGCCCGGCTGTCGGTGGCGAGCCGCACGGCGAATGGTCCGCCGCACATCCTGGACATCGCGCCCCTCCCCGACGCGCTGCCGATCCGGCCGCTGGAGCAGGATCCGGGTCGACTCATTCTCGCCGCGCGATCAGCGTACGAACTGGCACACTGCGTTCTCGACCACGGCGACGTGGACGCCCTGCGTGCGGGGGCTTTCCGGACGGTGCCGAGGTTCACGCGGGTCAACCGCGGGGAGCGCTCATGACCCCCGACGTCCGGACTGTGCTGGCGGCGGTGGAGGCCGTCGCGTCGCCCGGCGGGAAACTCCAGCAAGGCCATCCGTTGACGGAGTGGACCGTCGACCACTGGCGCACACTCCTGCGCGACCTGCCCATGGACAGCGGAACGTTCGCGGCACAGTACGAGTCGTCCTGGGACACCGCGATCGCGGATCTCGAAGCGTGGTGCCTGGCGCACAGTGCGGAGGAAGAGCCGGCGCCGGACGAGTCCGCGGCGGGAAGCCTCTCCGGCTATCTGGGTGTCCTCCTCCTCACGCTGGTGTCGCTGCGGCATTCCGAGCAACGCCGGTCCCTCGACCATGACATGAGCGAACGTCTGCATGGGACCCCGGCCCACGACTGCGACCGCATCTGTCGTGCCCTCGTATGCGAGCCGGCGGTGCGGGAGGCGCTGCGGACGCTCTACGCGCCCGCTGAGGGGTCGGACCAGGCAGCAGACCGCGAATGGGAGAACCTCGACTTCTCCACGCTCGCGTTCCACCGGCATGGCACGACGTCGTTCATCCTCACCGGGACACCAGTTCGCCGTGCCCATGGACAGCTGAGGCCCTTCGCCCTCAAGTGCATCATCCATCCCTTCCTGAGGATTCCCACGCTTGGCCGCGCGACGGAGGCCTACGCCGAGACCTACGCGTTGCCGAACACCGAGGTGGACCACCTGGTGTGGGTCTGGGCGAGTACGACGAGCTGGATCCTGATGGACTTCGTACCAGGCCAGACGCTCGCCGAGCGCCTCGAAGCCGAGGCCGAGCAGCGCCGGCCGGGCGTGCTCGATGCGTTCTTTCCCACCGATGCGACCGGCGATGGGGCGGCACCGGTGCATCCACGTCTGCGACTGGACCTCGTCGAGAGGTTCGGGCAGGAGTTGTTTCTCGCCCTGGCAGAGCTCGAACGCTGCGGCCTGCACCACTGCGACCTCTCGCCCTCGAACATCATCGTTGTGCCCGACCCGAACGAGGACCGGGAAACTCTCAAGCTGATCGACCTCGGGGTCAACTACCTCTACCTGCACAACATGCCGGGGCACGTCGGCGTGGACGCGGCGTACGTGGCGCCCGAGATCCGGTCCGGTGCGGCCGACGGCAAGGCCGATGCCGCCGGCTACCTCCCGTCCGACCTTTTCTCGTTCGGCCAGCTGCTGATCCTGTTGGGGGCTGGCCGGCTCGAGCTCGACGGAACTGTTCCCGGGATCTTCTACGCCGAGGCACCCTTGATCGCCCGGTTCATCGAGGACCTCACCGACCGCGATCCCGGGCGGCGGCTGCTCATCTTCGGCACACGTGGCGAGGAGTCGACGTCGATCTATGACGACCTGCGCGACTACTTCGGTGAGGAACTCGAGGCGGTCTGGGCCGAACGTGCCGAACAGGGCGGGGCCCGGAACTCCCTGTGGTGGCACGAGATCGCGGGCGTGTTCCAGCCGCTGTCGGGTGCGCTCAGCCGGCAGCGCCGGCTCTGGCTGGTTCGGCGGCGGCAGAGCCTCTACCGCGACCCGACCCGCAACATGCGGGTGCGCTGGCTGCTCGGCTGGTCGACGATGTCGGCGGCATGTTGCGCGATCACGTCGGCGGTCGTCCTCATGTGGACGCTGCGTGGCACCGGACTGGACTGGGACAACCAGATCATCGTCGTGCTGCAGAAGCTGCTCGGCACCTCCTCGGACGAGCTTCCACTGCTCGACCAGCTGCGCGCCGACGACTACGCGCTACCGCGGGGCGTGGGAAGCGTCTGGCTCGGGGTGCTCGGGCTCAGCTTCACGCTGGTGGGCGTGAAGTACTACCAGAGCCTGTTCGCGGGAGTCACCCCGCTGGTGACCGGGTGGCGGTCGGGTTCGCTGACGGTCCAGGCGATCCTTGCGGAGTTGGCGATGCGCAGCTGGACGGTCCTTCCGCTCGTGACGATCCTGCCGCCGTTCCTCGTCCAGCCACGGTGGTGGCCGCTCTTCGTCGCGGCCGCGATGTCCCTCGTGACGCTCGCGAACTGGGCCAGCTCACAGTTCGCGCGGACCGCCCTGTCCCGGGGCCGAGAGCACGGGCTCTCCACCGTGCCGCGACGGGTGTCGGGCATCGCTACGTACGCCTCGTGGATTCCGGGCAACACGTTCTACGCGCTGACACTCTGGATCATCGCCGGGCTGCTCGTCGTGGGCGCCGCCCGGGACACGATGGTCTATATCGTCGGCATCGCATTCGTGAACGTCGTTCAGCTCTATGTCGTGAAATGCGGCTTTCAGGGCCCCGACATCCGGGCCGGCCTGGCCCGGGCCTGCATCACGGCCGAACGTCTCCGCTCCGCCAGATCTCCATGATCATCGTGGCCGCGACCGGGGGGTTGACTCGACGGTAATGCTCGCGGGCTGAAAGCCTGTGCCCGTGGTGGCGGCGATCCGGCGCCGCGGCGTGCTCGGTGGAGTCAGGAGGCCGGTCGGGTGTTCAGGCGTATCGCAGTGGTGAATCGGGGCGAGGCCGCAATGCGGCTGATCAACGCCGTCCGAGAGCTCAACGCCGAGGGCGGCGGGCCGATCGAGACGGTCGCCCTCCACACCGACGGCGAGCGGAGGGCGACATTCGTGCGGGAGGCCGACCTCGCCTACTCGCTGGGGCCCGCCTCGGCGCGACCGTACCTCGACCACGCGGTGCTCGAACGCGCGCTGCGCGAGACGAAGGCGGACGCCGCATGGGTCGGTTGGGGCTTCGTCGCCGAGGATCCGGCGTTCGCTGAACTGTGCGACCGGCTCGACGTGACGTTCATCGGGCCGTCGCCGGAGGCGATGAGGAAGCTGGGCGACAAGATCGGCTCCAAGCTCCTCGCGGAGGAGGCCGGGGTATCGGTCGCACAGTGGAGCGGAGGCCCGGTCGAGTCGCTGGACGCCGCGCTCGCGGCGGCCGAGAAGATCGGCTACCCCGTGATGCTCAAGGCGGCCGCGGGCGGCGGTGGCCGTGGCATCCGCCTGATCACATCGGCCGACGAGCTCAAGGAGTTCTACGACCGCACCCGTGACGAGGCGACGCGCGCCTTCGGCAGCGGCGTGGTGTATCTCGAGCGGCTGGTGACCGGTGCCCGCCACGTGGAGGTGCAGGTGCTCGGCGACGGTCAGGGCAGCGCCTGGGCGGTCGGTGTGCGGGACTGCTCGGTGCAGCGCAGGAACCAGAAGGTGATCGAGGAGTCCGCCTGCCCCTTGCTGTCCGCGGCGCAGATCGAGGAGCTCAAGACCTCGGCCGAGCGGCTCGCGCTGGCGGTCGGCTACTGCGGCGCCGGAACAGTCGAGTTCTTGTACCACCCGGGCGACAGGGCCTTCGCCTTCCTCGAGGTGAACACCCGGCTGCAGGTGGAGCACCCGATCACCGAGATGACCATCGACCTCGACCTGGTGAAGGCGCAGCTGCGCATAGCCGCCGGCGGCCGGCTGGAAGGCGACAGGCCGACCGAGACCGGGCACGCCGTCGAGGCCCGGCTGTATGCGGAAGACCCGGATCGCGACTTCGCCCCGTCGCCTGGCCGGATCGTGCTGCTCGACCTGCCGGCCGGGCCCGGTGTGCGGGTCGACACCGGCGTCAGTGAGGGCGACACCATCCCGGCCGACTTCGACCCGATGATCGCGAAGATCATCACGTACGGCCGGACCCGGGAGGAGTCGTTCGCCCGGATGCGACGGGCGGTCGCGGCGACCACGGTGATCATCGAGGGCGGCGTCACCAACAAGAGCTTCCTCCTCGAACTGCTGGACCAACCTGAGGTGATCGACGCCAGCGCGGACACCGGCTGGATCGACCGGGTCCGTCGTGAGGGTCGACTCGTCTCGCACCGGCACTCCGGCGTCGCGCTGGTTGCGGCAGCGATCGAGGGGTACGAGGACGCCGAGCGGGTCGAGCGGCTTCGGCTGCTGGAGACCGCGCACGGTGGCAGGCCGCAGGTGCAGCACCAGGTGGGCCGGGCGATCGACCTCAAACTGCGCGGGGTCCGGTACCGGGTGACGGTCGCGCGGATCGGCCCTGGCCGGTACAGGGTCGGCGTCGGAAGCGGTGACGACCTGCGTGTGGTCTACGGCGAGCTGGAGCGGCTGGGCAGCTACACCGGTCAGCTGGTCATCGGCGGCCAGCGCTTCCGGCTGGTCACCGCCACGCACGGTCCGGTGCACCTGGTCGAGGTGGACGGCGTCACCCACCGGGTGAGTCGTGACGAGGGTGGGGTCATGCGCTCGCCCGCGCCGGCCCTGGTGGTCGCGACGCCCGTGCAACCGGGCAGCGTGGTGGACGCCGGTGCGCCGGTGCTCGTGCTGGAGAGCATGAAGATGGAGACGGTGCTGTATGCGCCGTTCAAGGCCACGGTGCGCGAGCTGTTGGTCTCCACCGGCAGTCAGGTGGAGACCAGCGCCCCGCTGGTGCGCCTGGAGCCGGTCGCCGAGGGGAGCGAGGAGGCCGACGCCACGGCGGACAGCGGGGTCGGGGTCGACCTGCCGGACGGCGCTCGGGACCAGTCCGCGTCGGAGCGGGCCGAGCGCGGTCTGGACGATCTGCGCAGCATGTTGCTCGGTTTCGACATCGACCCTCGGGACGAGGGCGAGATGCTGTCCGGCTACCTGGAGGCCCGGGCCGAGTTGGCGGCCGCGGGTGGGGCTCCGGTGCCGGCGGAGATCGAGCTGCTGCAGGTGTTCTCCGACTTCGCCGAGCTGAGCCGCAACCGACCCGCAGGTGAGGAGATCAACACCGAGAACCGGGTGCACAGTCCTCGCGAGCATTTCCACACCTACCTGCAGAGCCTTGATCCCGAGCGCGGCGGCCTGCCGGAGGAGTTCCGTATCCGACTCGCCCGGGTGCTCGGCCACTACGGCGTCTCCGATCTGGAACGCAGCGCCGAGTTGGAGGAGGCGGTGTTCCGCATCTTCCTCGCGCAGCAGCGGTCGATCCCGGACGTGCTGTTGGTCACCGCGTTGCTGCAGTGCTGGATCGCCGAACCTCGGCCAGCCGCGCCGCTGGACGAGGCGGTGCACGACGTGCTGGACCGTCTGGTGCTCGCCACCCAGCTGCGCTTCCCCGTCGTCGGCGACCTGGCCCGCAGCGTTCGCTTCCGCTGGTTCGACCAGCCGTTGGTGGACGAGGCGAGGGCCGAGGTGCTGGCCGGCGTCGGCACCGAGGTCGCGTCGCTCGCGGCGAATCCGGATGCGCCGGACCGCCGGCAGCGGATCGAGGCGCTCGCTGCCATCCCGGAGCAGATCGCCCGGTTCCTGGCGCAACGGCTGGAGCGGGGCTGGAGTCCGAGCGGCTCGGCGAGCGAGCGAGGGACGAGCGAGGAGCCGACTGGGGTGGGGAATGCGTCCATGAGCACCGAGCGCGAGCCGATGCTCGAGGTGCTGATCCGCCGTCACTACCGCGAGTACGAGTTGCACGACCTGGGCGAGTCCGCCGTCGATGGACGACCCTTCGCGACGGCCGACTACTCGGTCGATGACAGGCCGACCCACCTGGTCAGCACGGTCGGCACGATCGACGAGCTCGCCGATCCGGACAGCGGCCTGGTCCGCGCCCTCACCGCGCAGATCGCGGCCCGACCGCCCGGGCACGAGGCGGTGGCCGACCTGTACCTCTTCGGGCCGGACACTCCGGAGGGGCCGCAGGACGCCTCGGAGGTGTTCCGCGGCCTCGTCGCCGCTTTGCCGGTCGCCCGGCGGGTGCGCCGGGTCACCCTCGCCATCGCACGGAGCGGCCACCAGCCGGTGGAGTACTTCACCTACCGGCCGGCCGGCACCTCGGTCGCCGAAGACGACAACATCCGTGGCGTCCACCCCATGGTGGGGCGGCGGCTGAACCTGTGGCGACTCCGCGACTTCCGGATCACCCGGCTGGACGCACCCGAGGACGTGCTGCTCTACCACTGCGTGGCGCGGGAGAACGACGCCGACCAGCGGCTGGTCGCGCTCGCCCAGGTTCGCCAGTTCGCCGTCGTCCGGGACGACGACGGCCAGGTGACCTCCCTACCGCACGTGGAGCGGGCGATCGCGAACTGTCTGGAGGGGATTCGCCGGGCGCGCAGCGCGCGCGGTACGGCCGGCGCACGCCTGGACATGAACCACGTCTGGGTGCACATCTGGCCGATCGTCGACGCCCAGGTCGACGAACTGACCGCTCTGCAGGCCAACATCACGCCGCTCACCGCCGGTGCTGGCATCGAGGAAGTGCGGGCAGAGGGACGGGTCAGGGCGCCGGACGGTGCCGCGGCGCCGGTCGTCGCACGGTTCTCCTACCAGCCGGGTGCCGGCGTTGTCACCTCTGTCGAGGAACCCGCGACCGAGCCGCTCAAGCCGCTCGACGACTACGCCCAGAAGGTGCTGCGCTCGCGTCGCCGCAACATGGTCTATCCGTACGAGCTGACCGACATGATCGCCGGTCCTGGCGGCTCGGTCATCGAGTACGACCTGGACGACGCTGGAACGCTCGTACCAGTCGACCGGCCGCGCGGTCTCAACAAGGCGGGGCTGATCGCCGGAGTGGTCAGTACGCCGACCCTGCGCTACCCGGAGGGCATCACCCGCGTGGTGCTGAGCGGCGACCCGACGAAGGCGCTCGGCGCGGTGGCGGAGGCGGAGTGCTCGCGGATCATCGCGGCACTCGACCTGGCCGAACGGATGCGTGTGCCGGTCGACTGGTTCGCGCTGTCCGCCGGCGCCCGGATCTCGATGGACTCCGGCACCGAGAACATGGACTGGATCGCCAGGGCGCTGAAACGGATCGTCGAGTTCACCCAGGCAGGAGGCGAGATCAACGTCGTCGTCGCCGGCATCAACGTCGGCGCGCAGCCGTACTGGAACGCCGAGGCGACGATGTTGATGCACACCAAGGGCATCCTGGTGATGACGCCGGACAGCGCGATGGTGCTCACCGGCAAGCAGTCGTTGGACTTCTCCGGCGGCGTCTCCGCCGAGGACAACTTCGGCATCGGGGGCTACGACAGGGTGATGGGCCCGAACGGGCAGGCGCAGTACTGGGCCCCGGACCTGAAGAGTGCCCGGGACGTGCTGATGGCGCACTACGACCACACGTACGTCGTCCCGGGTGAGTCCGGGCCGCGGCGGGCAGAGACGACCGATCCGCTCGACCGGGACGTCACGACCTACCCGCACAACGCACCGGGCAGTGATTTCCACACGGTCGGCGACATCTTCTCCGCCGCGACGAACCCGGATCGCAAGAAGCCCTTCGACATCCGCACGATGATGCGGTCCGTGACCGACCAGGACCACCCGGTGCTGGAGCGCTGGGCCGGGATGGCCGACGCGGACACCGCCGTCGTCCAGGACGCGAGACTCGGCGGATACCCGGTCTGTCTGCTCGGAATCGAGTCCAAATCCGTACCGCGCCGGGGTTTCCCACCCACCGACGGCCCGGACACCTACACCTCGGGCACGCTGTTCCCGCGCTCGTCGAAGAAGGTGGCCAGAGCGATCAACGCGGCGAGCGGAAACCGGCCGCTGGTCGTGCTGGCGAACCTGTCCGGCTTCGACGGCTCACCGGACTCCATGCGGAACCTTCAGCTCGAGTACGGCGCGGAGATCGGCCGCGCGATCGTCAACTTCGACGGCCCGATCGTGTTCTGCGTGGTGTCGCGCTACCACGGTGGGGCGTTCGTGGTCTTCTCCAAGGCGCTGAACGCACGCATCACGGTTCTGGCGGTGGAGGGTTCGTTCGCGTCCGTGATCGGCGGTGCGCCGGCGGCCGCGGTGGTGTTCGCCGGTGAGGTGGACGCACGTACGTCGGCCGACCCCCGCGTTTCGACGCTGGCCAAGCGGGTGGCCGAGGCGAGCGGGGCGGAGCGGGCCGCGCTGGCCACCGAGCTGGTCGAGGTGCGTACGGCGGTCCGGGCAGAGAAACTCGGCGAGGTCGCGGCGGGATTCGACCGGGTGCACAGCATCCAGCGGGCCGTGGACGTCGGCTCGGTCGACGCGGTGATCGGGGCGAACGAGCTGCGCCCCCGGCTCATCGAGGCGATCGAGCGTGGCCTCGCCGCCCTCGGCTGAGAGCGCGAGAAGGTTGCCGGACCCCTCCGCCCGCGGATGCGATGGGCTTCATCCATGTTATTCGGATCTCGTTACGGTCGCGAATTCTATAATCCCCGGTGTCCATCGAGTCTGATTTCGTACCGCCACCCGCCGATTCGCGTTGGATGAAGATCGCCTGCAGAGTTTGCGAGGACTGGGCACTTTCCGGATAGCTCAATGACTATCGTCCTATCTGGTGCCAGTAGTGGAAGGGTCGTTGGATGTGGCGTGCGATAGTGAAGCGTGAGGACGTCGTCGATACCTGCATGGCGCCCTTATCACCTGTGGCGGGTCAGTCGTCGAAGCCAAGGTGAGATGCGCGGGGGGTCTGATGCGCCGAACACGCAACGGTAAGGACAGGAAGCGGTGGCGAGGCGCGACAATCGCGGCGCTGGTGGTTTCCGCCATCCTGGCGTTCTCGACCATTTTGACCCTGGGGGCTTGTGGCGCCAATGACGGACGCGGCTCGGACGACGAGGTCATCATCGGCCTGATCACCAAGACCGACACCAATCCGTTCTTCGTCCAGATGAAGCAGGGCGCTCAGAGGGCTGCACGGGAGCAGGGAGTCACCCTGCAGACATTCGCCGGCCGCCAGGATGGCGACAACGAGAGCCAGGTTCAGGCGATCGAGAACCTCATCTCGGCCGGTGCCAAGGGATTTCTGATCACGCCGAACGACTCCAAGGCGATCGTTCCGGCCATCGACAGGGCTCGCCAGCAGGGCCTGCTCGTCATCGCCCTCGACACTCCGACAGACCCAGCCGACGCCGTTGACGCAACGTTCGCGACCGACAACTACAAGGCCGGCTCGCTCATTGGTCAATGGGCGAGGGCGAAGTTCGACAATGAGGGCAGGCAGGCGAGGATTGCCATGCTGGACCTCAATCCCAATCAGGTCTCCGTTGACGTCCAGCGCGACCAGGGATTTCTGGAGGGATTCGGAATCGATGTCGAGGACAAGACCAGGATCGGTGACGAGGACGACCCGAGGATTGTCGGGCACGACGTCACTGACGGCGCGGAGGAAGGCGGCCGCACGGCGATGGAGAACCTGCTACAGAAGGATCCCTCGATCAACCTTGTCTACACGATCAACGAGCCGGCCGCCGCTGGTGCGTACCAAGCGCTCAAGGCCGCGGACAGGGAGAAGGACGTCACCATCGTCTCCGTCGATGGCGGCTGTCCTGGCGTGGACAACGTCGAGGCGGGCATCATCGGCGCCACCTCCATGCAGTTCCCACTGAAGATGGCCACACTCGGTGTGGAGGCGCTCGCCGAGTTCGCCAAGAACGGCACCAAGCCGGCTGTGACCGAGCGCAAGGCCTTCGTCAACACCGGCACCAAACTCATCACCGACGAGCCTCAGGACGGCCTTACGTCTAAGGGCTCGGCCTGGGGCAAGCAAAACTGCTGGGGCTGACAGGTCACTACGCCCTCACCTTCCTGATCCACTGGTCGACGGCGACACCGACGAGCACCATGAGGCCGATCGCGAAGCCCTGCCAGACCACCTGGACACCGGAGATCTGCAGTCCGTTCCGAAACACACCGACGATCAAGGCACCGACCAACGTGCCGAGCACACCACCACGGCCACCGAAAAGGCTGGTGCCACCCAGGACAACCGCGGTGATCGAGTCGAGGGCGTACTCGACGCCGATGTTCGGACTCGCCGAGGCCAGCCTTCCAATCAGGATCCACGCACCGATGGCATACAGCAGCCCTGCCACGGTGTAGACCGAGAACAACACCCGACCCGTGCGAATCCCCACCAAACGCGCTGCCTCATCGTTGTCTCCAGAGGCATAGATGTGTTTGCCCCAGGACGTCTGACCGAGGGCGTACGCAAAGTACGCGAACAATGCCAGCATGATGATGGAGCCGTACGTGATCCGGAAATCGCCGACAGCGAAGGTGATTCCGGTCCAGCTCATGATCGGCGGCATGTCGGCGCCCCGAACCGTCGCGCCTTCGGACACGACGAAATTGAGGGAGAAGAAGATGCTCAGCGTCCCCAGGGTCACGATGAACGGCGGCAGTCCTATCTTTGTGACCAGCGCACCGTTCAACGCACCCATGGCGGCGCCGAGGGCGAATCCGACGACCAGTGCGAGCCCACCCGGCAGCCCGGCCCCGACGGCAAGATTCGCCATCAGGATCGACGAAAAGACCGCGATTCCACCTACCGACAGATCGATACCGGCGGTCAGGATGATCAAGGTCTGACCGAGAGCCAACACCGCGATCACCGTCACCTGACCCAGCACCAGCGACAGGTTCGAGGCCGACAGAAAGCGTGGGTTCACCACCGAGAAGGCGGCGATCGCCAGGATCAGGACGAACAGCGGTCCAAAGGTGCCGTAGTCGCCGGCCAGGTTCTTGATTCGCAGCCGCAGACGGGCCGGGCGGCTGGTGCGCCTCGAATCCAGGAACTCGCGCAAGCCGGTCCGGGTCATAAGCCGTACCGTCACCCGCCGAGGTCCGACAGGCCGCTGGAGATGAGATGGCTGATTCGTGCCTCGGACAGCTGGCCCGATCGAAATCGCCCGATTACTCGACCTTGGCGAAGGACGGTGAGGCGATCAGCTACACATAAGGTCTCGTCTATCCTGTGGGACACGACGATCACTGCAATTCCTAGATCGTGTAGCCGTCTGGTCAATTCGAACAGCTTCTTGACCTTTCCGACGGCCAAGTTCGCTGTTGGCTCATCCATGATCACGAGCCTGGCGTTGAAGGCAAGCGCACGCCCGATGGCGACAACTTGACGTTGACCGCCAGAGAGGTGGCTGACCTTGAGGCGCGGATCCAGTTCGACGTCGAGCGATGCCAGGACCCGACATGCCTCCTTGTCCATGTATGGGCGGTCTAGAATGCGAAGAAGCTTGCCGATTGTTCTCCTTCGCACCTCCCGCCCGAGGAAGATGTTGGACCGAACGTCGAGGTTGTCGGCCAGCGCAAAGTCCTGATAGATCATCTCGATCCCATGTTGACGAGACTCACGGGGCGACGAGAAGTGCCTCACCGAACCATCGACAACGATCGTTCCGGCATCCGGCTGATAAACACCGGCCAAGATCTTCATCAGGACCGTCTTGCCAGCACCGTTGTCACCAACGAGTGCGTGGGTCTCGCCGGGCCTGACGTTCAAGCTGACGCCTCGTAGCGCCTGAACCGCGCCGAAGTTCTTCCAGATGTCGACAAGTTCGACTAGGGGCGGGTTCGCGTACATATCCAGCTCTCAGGGCTCGATCGTGATCGACGCGCAATCAAGTTTCAATGTTAACGCTCAGGAAATGGAGGACAGCAACGGCACCTTCGCCCTCACCATGGTGGTGTCGTCAACAAGCCCTCGCTGATTGGTGGCGGGAGCGGCCGACCTTCTTGCGGTCACCTTAAATGCGTGAACTTCGAGATTTTGTTAGTCAAGCTCGGACATGGATTGCGGTGGGAAGTGACGCCGGCGAAGGTCCGTCGATGGCACACCGAGATTCCTTTGCGGAAGAACCCATGAAGGCGCTTGTGCGGGGGACGTGAGCCAGCCATCGCGCCGCCCTGGAAACCGGAGCCGACCCAGCCCTGGTCGCTACCTGGCCCCGCGAGGTTCAACCCAACGCGCGGCCGCTCAGGCGAGACTCGGCCAGAGAATGGCGCCGTGCCGGCGTACCACCAATCCGTCGGCGGCTCGTGGGTGACCACGAACATGTGCTGGCCGGCGGCGGGCTTGCCGTTCCAGCCCTTGGTCAGGTCGAACAAGCGGCGACCGATGACGTTCGCTGCGATGCCGGCGTACTGGGTCAGCATGAGGTGGTCAGTCCATGACTTCAACGTATAGAACTAGCGAGTAGGCTACCTGAGCCTGGGCCGCGACTTCCCTCACCAGGTCAGCGCACCAGCGAAGAAGCCGCCGTGACGCAGCGGATCCGCGACATTAGACGCCCCCCGAGAGTCCTCGTCGGTTACGCCCACCGGCAACGACGCCGAGAGTGACCATCGCTCAGGTTGCCAACTGCGCTGGGGGCGGGGTCTCGTACTCTTGCGGCGTGTCAATCGGAGAACGTCACCGACCGAAGGCGGGTAGACCGCGCCGGGTCGATGTCGCACGGCTGGCCGGCGTCTCGCCCGCGACCGTCTCCTTCGTGCTCAACCAGACAGCCGGGCAGACGATCAGCGACGAGACCCGACAACGGGTCTTGCAAGCGGTCGCCGAACTCAACTACCGCCCCAACAGGGCCGCGCAAGGGCTGCGCCAGGGACGCAGTGCGACCATCGGCTTCGTCAGTCACGACGTCGACTTCGGTGTGTTCGCCGCCTCTGCGATCAAGGGAGCGCACGAAGTGTCGATGCGCCAGGGGAACCTGCTGCTCCTGGTGAACACCGGCGGCTCGAACCGTCAGGCGGCACAACTGATCGTCGACCTGCTCGACAGGCAGGTCGACGCCCTGATCTTCGCCGCGAGTGGCACCAGGTCGGTGGTGCTCCCGGACGCCGCCCGCCGGGTTCCGACCATCCTGCTGAACTGCTTCGCCCCGCACGACCCTGCGCCGGCGATCCTGCCCGACGAGGCGCGCGGCGGGCGGGAGGCCACCCAGGCGCTACTCGACCTCGAGCACCGGGACATCGCCTACCTCACCGGTACCGCCAGCATGTGGGCCACCAAAGCCCGGCTGCGCGGGTTTCGCGAAGCACTGCGCGGCGCGGGCCTCAATCCGCGCGAGCACACCGTGCTGTCCGGCAACTACCACGCCGATTCCGGCTACGAGCTGGTGCGGAAACTGCTGCGGCGCGGCCCCCGTCCGACCGCGATCATGTGCGGCAACGACCGCATGGCCGTCGGCGCGCTTCTGGGTCTGTTGGAGTCGGGCATCCGGGTGCCCGAGGACGTGTCGGTGATGGGCTACGACGATCAGTTCCAGCTCGCGGCGGAGATCCGCCCGGCCCTGAGTACCGTGCTGCTGCCGTACGACTCGATGGGCCGCCTGGCGGCCGAGCAGCTGGCAGCTGGTGGGCCTGTTGTTCAGACCGGCCGCACCCTGGTGCACTGCCCGCTCCTGATGCGCGACTCCACGGCGGCCCCGGCCGGCGGGCGCCCGGGCCCGAGCCGGGCCGACCACGCCGACTCACCCGTGCGTTCAGCGGACACTCCCTCCTAACAACTTCTTGACGGGAGAATCAGGGACCGGCTAGCTTCAGCTGCTAACCCGAATTAGTACGTGCCGGAACTAGGTTCGAAACCGGCTCCGGCAAGCGGTTCCGGCAATGCCTGGACCGTGATGGCCGCAACCGGCGGCGGCCTGCGCAACACGTGCAGCGTGGAGGGAGGTGCATGAAGGTTCACCCATCGCTGACGTGGCCACGCGTGCCGCTGTCAGCAAGACGACTGTCTCGCGGGTGCTGAGCTGGCAACGGCGAGATCAACGAGAACACCCTCGAGAGAGTTTGCCACGCTATCGCTCGAGCTCATTGCCACACATCGCTCTCTTTTCTTGCTGGCCTCAAAGATACAAACCTCCCCACCGCGGTCCCAAGGAGTTGTCATGGATTCTTCTGCGTGCTTGAGCCCCACGCGTCGCAATGTTCTCGCAGGGGCTCTCGGCCTCGGGGCGACGGCGGCTCTCACGAGCTGCGGCCTGAGCTCGGGTAAGGACTCGAAGATGCTCACTGTCGCCTATTTCGGCGACCCCAAGTCGGCCGCCGGCCTCAGCAAGGCAGCGAACCCGTTCCGGAAGGCCAACCCTGGCGTGACGGTGAAGTTCGTCGGCACGACCGGCACCGACTGGAACGAGTTCTTCACAAAGCTTCTGGCCCAGATCGCAGCCGGCAACCCGCCGGACATCGTCAGCGTGGCCACCGAGGGAGTCCAGCTCTTCGCCTCGAAGAACCTGGCCGAGCCGCTCGACGAGTACGTCAAACGCGACAAGGGTGAGCTCCAGTCCTACTTCAGCGACGTGCACCCCAGTCTTGTCGAGGCGATGATGTACGAGGGAAGCCTCTACGAGCTTCCGACCGATTTCAACTGCGGCAACATGTACCTCAACACGTCGTTGCTGAAGCGGGCGGGCGTCGACTACCCGGCAGCGGACTGGACCATAGACGAATTCCATGGCATCGCGAAGAAGATTTCAACCGCCGCTCCGGGCGCGGTTGCCTTCAACTGGGTCGTCCGCCTCTGGGGCAGCTGGACCTCCTTTATGTACGCCAACGGCGGCAACCTGCTGACCGAGGGCAAGTACAGCGGCGGCGACTGGCTCTGGGACACGTTCTACGCCAATGACCCCGCGGCCCAGGGGCGTAGCGGCGGCTGGCAGTGGGGCGCCCCTACCGCCAACAGCGACGCCGTCGTGGAGTCCCTCGAGTACATGCTCCAGCTCAAGCGCGAAGGGCTGGCGCCCCAGCCCGATGCCGGCGGTGGCGGCACGCTCCAGGGGCTGTTCACCAACGACAAGATCGGCATGTCGATCGGTGGCGGCTTCTGGGCCGGGGGCCTGCACAACGCGGGCATGGGCATCGATGACTTCGACGTCCAACTCTTCCCCAAGTGGAAGACCCAGCGCCACCTGTTCGGCACCGGCGGATACGGCATGTTGCGCTCGTCGAAGAACAAGGACCTCGCTTGGGAGCTGATGAAGTCGATGGCGAGCGTCGACGGCATCAACATCCTCACCGCGGGCAACTCCACCACCCCGGCACGCAAGTCGATGATGACGGCCGACCGCTATGCGACTACCGGGCCCAAGCACTGGCCGGTCTTCTACGACACGCTGACCGACCTGCCCGACACGGCGCCGATCCCGGCCCCTCCGTACTACAACGAGATGGCCACGGCCCTGGTTTCCCGGACGACACAGGCCCTTGCCTCGGGCAACGTCAAGTCGGCCCTGGACGACCTGCAGCGCGACCTCGAGGGCGCCGCGGCCGCGGTTCAGTGACATGACGACCCCAACCACCGAAGCGCCGGCGCCGGCTCCGCCCGCCCGCAGAGACCCGAGCCCGTGGGCGGGCCGGCCGCAGCTCCAGGGGCGCGAGACCCTCTTCGGGTACGCGATGATCGCGGCGGCACTCGCCGTGATCATCATCTTCACCCTGGCGCCGATCGTCGCGTCGGTGCTGCTGTCCCTGATGAGCTGGGACGCGATCTCGCCACCGACGTTCGTCGGTCTGGAGAACTACGACCGGCTCCTCCACGATCAGGCCGTCCTCCGCTCGTTTTGGGTGACGATCAAGCTCGCGACGATCATCGTGGCGACACAGGTGGTCATCGGCCTCAGCCTCGCCCTGCTCGTCCAGCGGTTCCGCTCCACGTTCCTGAGGGGCCTGTTCCGCACCGCCTTCTTCCTGCCCCTGCTGGTGTCGGCGGCGTCGATCTCGATTGTGTTCACCTACCTGTTCAACGACAAGTTCGGCGTCGTCAACTACTACCTGGGCCTTGTCGGGCTGAGCGGTGTCTCGTGGCTGGGATCCGAAGCCGGCGCGACAGCGACCGTCATCATGGTCGCGGTCTGGCAGCAACTCGGTTTCGTCTTCATCCTCTTCATCGCCGCGCTCTCCACGATGCCGAAGGACGTCCTCGAGGCCGTGGCCATCGACGGCGCGGGGCCGATTCGCACCTTCTTCGCGGTGAAGCTGCCCCTGATCAGCCCGACCGTCTTCTTTGCGGCCGTAATCGGGCTGATCAACGCCTTGCAGCTGTTCGACCAGCCGTGGGTCATGACCAAGGGAGGGCCGGGCGACGCGACCAGGACGACAGTGATCATCATCTACCAGGCCGCGTTTCAGAATCTGCAGTTCGGCTACGGCTCGGCGATCTCCGTCGTGCTCTTCGTCCTACTCATGATCCTCACCTGGCTGCAGTTCGTGGCCGGGCGGAAGTGGGTGTTCTACTCATGACCAGCACTGTGTTGACCTCTAGAACTCGGATCGAGTCCGGGCTGCGTGCCCGCGTTGCCGCGCGCTCCGCCGGCCGGATCCTCGGTGTGCTCGTCCTTGTCGTCTCGGCCGTGCTCGTTGCCGTCCCGATCATCTGGGCGATCAGCACCTCGCTGCGCACGCCGGCGACCTCCTACGACCAGCCCCCGGCGTGGCTGCCGACGGATCCAGTGTGGTCGAACTACTCCGCGGTGTTCGAGGCGGTCCCGCTGCTGACGTTCTTCATCAACAGCATTGTCGTGACCGGCCTGATCGTGGTGCTCCAACTCATCACATCGACGATGAGCGGATATGCGTTCGCCATGGTGAGGTTCCGGGGAAGGAACGCGCTCTTCGCGATGGTCCTGGCCACGCTCATGGTGCCCGCCCAGACCACGATCATCCCCGTCTACATCATCATCAGCAGGCTGGGCCTGGTCGACTCACGGGCAGCCCTGGTGCTGCCCGTGATCGGCGGGGCCTTCGGCACGTTTCTCATGCGCCAGTACTTCCTGCAGATGCCGCGCGAGCTGGGCGAGGCAGCGCGGGTGGACGGCGCCGGGCAATTCCGGGTGTTCCTACAGATCTACGCCCGGCTCGCTCTGGCCCCTATGGCGACCTTGGCAGTCTTGAACTTCTCGGCGTACTGGAACGAGTTCTTCCGGCCGCTGATCTTCCTTCAGGACTCGTCCAACTTCACATTGCCGCTCGGCCTGGTCACGTTACAGGGCAACTTCGGCACGGGCAGCGTCTCGATTGTCCTCGCAGGCATCGTTCTCGCGCTGCTCCCGAGCATCGCGGTGTTCCTGTTCACTCAGAAGTATCTCGTGGAAGGTGTGACTGTGGGGTCGTTCCGGTGACCGGCACCCACCGGCGCGTGGTGATGCCGCGGTCCGGTCCGCCATCGCGACAGTGGGCATCCTGACTGTCCTGACCGCGTGAAACTCACTGTGCACCGTCCCCGTCCTGGCACTCCTCCTCGCCCTCCAGCGCGCCCTGAAGGCCAGCATCGCCTCCGGGGCGTGAAGGGATGAGAAGCATCGCAATGACGTCGCACCCAGACCACCGCAGGAGACCCTCGTTGAGCCTCGAGCGATATCGGCCCGGCTTCCACTACAGCCCAGCACGCAACTGGCTGAACGACCCCAACGGCCTTGTCTGGTTCGACGGGGAGTACCACCTCTTCTACCAGTACAACCCGGACGGGACCGACTGGGGCAACATGTCATGGGGGCATGCGGTGAGCCCGGACCTGGTCAGCTGGGTCGAGCTGCCGGTCGCGATCCCGTGCACCGACAGCGAGCACGTGTTCTCCGGCAGCGTGGTCGTCGATCACCGGAATACCAGCGGCTTCGGTGTGGACGGCGCGCCTGCCATGGTGGCCATCTACACCGCCCACGATCCCGCCTCCGGGCGGCAGGCTCAGGCACTCGCGGTCAGCCACGATCGCGGTCGCAGCTGGAGCAGGTACGCCGGGAACCCCGTGCTCGACTTGCGATCGCCAGCCTTCCGTGATCCCAAGGTGTCTTGGTACGGGCCCGGTGGCTACTGGGTGATGGTGGTCGCGCAGGCGGACCAGCGAATCGCGCAGTTCTACGCATCGGACGACCTCCTGAACTGGCGTCATCTCAGTGACTTCGGGCCGGCAGGAGCCACTGCAGGTGTCTGGGAGTGTCCTGACCTGTTCCCACTCCCCGTTGAGGGTGAGGAGGACGAGACCGCGTGGGTGCTGGTGGTGAGTGTCGGTGACGGCGGCGTGGCAGGAGGATCCGGCGTGCAGTATTTCGTCGGTGACTTCGATGGCACGACCTTTGGTCTCGGGAAGGAAAGCCTCGTCGTGGGTGACGGCGCGGACGGCGTCGCGGCGGCGATGTGGCTGGATTTCGGTGCCGACTACTACGCGGCAGTTTCGTTCGGCGACACGCCAGATGGTGAGCGCGTCCTGATCGGCTGGATGAGCAATTGGGCCTACGCGGCAGTAACGCCGACCAAGGGCTTCCGCGGGGCCATGTCCTTTCCCCGTGTCCATCGGTTGGCGCGGGTCGCCGGCCGGCTACGGCTGGTGCAACAGCCAGCACCCGCACTCGAGACCCTCCGAGCCGATTTCTCCCACTACGGCCACCTGGAGCTCAACGGTGGTGAACACGAGCTTCAAGAGCACCCCGACGGGGAGCATCTGGATATCTGCGCCAGCTTCACCCCCGGCACCGCCAAAAGATTCGGCATCCGGCTCCGGGGCGTGGAGGGTGAGGAGACCGAAGTCGGATACGACGCCTCGGATGGATCACTCTACGTCGACCGGACCCTGTCCGGGCAGACCGACCTCCACCCCGAGTTCCCCGGAGTGCACCGAGCACCACTCACTCTGCACGACGGCAGGGTGACCTTCCGGCTCCTGGTCGACGTGGCTTCGGTCGAAGTCTTCGGCGGCATCGGAGAGTCCGTCATCACCGATCAGATATTCCCGAATCCGGGCGTCCGCCGAGTCGATCTATTCGCCGAGGACGGCACCGTGTATGTCGAGGAGCTCTGCCTGATCTCCCTGAACACGGCGTCGGCTTGGCCGCATGGCTTCAACCTCCACGACACCGGCGTCCCGGACTCATCACCGATCCTGCGGCGAAGCTCACCCAGCGGGAACTGAGGTAGCGCGTGAGCACGGTGGCACTGACCGGTTCTGCGCGGGTCGAAGCGGTACCGCACCGGACCGCGACAGCCCAGCCCGACCGTCTAGCCCACGACGGTCCACTGATGCACCCGTGGTCGATGCCCCTGATTGCCCCCGCCCTGCTGCGGCTGGTCCTTAATGTCGCAGCCCGCAGGCAGGGGGCTCGGCAGAAACCTCCACCTGCTCGCCACCGCGCCGCCCCGGAAGCCGGAGCAGACCCGGCCGTGATAGCCGCCTGGACCCGCGAGATCCAAGCTCAGCGCGGCGCCACCGAAGCTGGGCTTAGCCAGGCAGCACGGCACAGCGAGCAGCGGCAACGGATGAGCCCGAGCGAGATCAAAACATCGTCGATGTGCTCGCCGGCATGATCAACGTCCTACGCGAAACAAACCGTGCTGGCGGAAGCCCAACCGGCACCTAGTGGCGTGATGGTCGTGTCCGAGGGGGGACTCGAACCCCCATGCCCTTGCGGGCACTAGCACCTCAAGCTAGCGCGTCTACCAAATTCCGCCACCCGGACAAGGTCGCACCCACCTGCCGCGGTGCGCGGCGCTCACTGTAGCAAACTGTCCGGAAGGCACCGCACGACAGGAGGCCCTGCCATCGCTCCGCGGCTGGGAGCGAAGTCACCGGGCCCAACCGGCGATGTCGCCAGCCGTACGCGGCAGGATGTGACGTATGACCGACGAGCCGACAGTAACCCCATCCGGCAAGAACCTCGGCCGCGGACCCGGCCCCGATGCCGAGGTCGTGCAACTCTGCCGCGACCTGATCCGCATCGACACCACGAACTTCGGCAACGACGATGGGCCGGGCGAGCGCAAGGCCGCCGAGTACGTCGCGGCCAAGGTCGCCGAGGCCGGCCTCGAGCCCGAGTTGTACGAATCCGAGCCGGGCCGTACCACTCTGGTCGCCCGCTGGGAGGGTGCCGACCCCACCGCGTCGCCGCTGCTGGTGCACGGCCACCTCGACGTGGTGCCGGCGATGGCGGCGGACTGGAGCGTGGACCCGTTCGCGGGGGAGATCCGCGACGGCTGCCTGTGGGGCCGGGGCGCGGTCGACATGAAGGACTTCGACGCGATGGTCCTGTCGGTACTGCGGGCGAGGGCGGGTACCAACCGGCCACCGCGTCGGCCGATCGTCCTGGCGTTCACGGCAGACGAGGAGGCCGGCGGCCACAAAGGCGCCCACTGGCTGGTCGAACACCACCCGCATCTCCTCGACGGATGTACCGAGGCGATCGGCGAGGTCGGCGGCTTCTCCCTGACGGTGCGCGACGATCTTCGTCTCTACCTCATCCAGACGGCCGAGAAGGGCATGGCCTGGATGCGCCTGCGGGCCAGTGGCACGGCCGGGCACGGGTCGATGCGTAACGACCACAACGCCGTGACCGAACTCGCCGAGGCGGTCGCCCGGATCGGTCGCCACGAGTTCCCGACCCGGATCACACCGAGCGCGCGGGCGTTTCTGAGTGAGATCTCGGACGCGCTCGGGATCGACCTCGACCCCGGCACCGACGACGTCGAGGCGGCGCTGTCGCGGCTCGGCACCGTCGCGCGGATGATCGGCGCGACGCTCCGGAACACGGCCAACCCGACGATGCTCGACGCCGGGTACAAGGCCAACGTCATACCCGGAGAGGCCACGGCGACCGTCGACGGGAGGTTCGTACCCGGGGCGCAGGAGGAGTTCCTCAACACCATCGACGAGCTGATCGGCGACCACGTCACCCGGGAGATGATCAACTTCGACAGTGCGCCGGAGACAGAGTTCGCGGGCGCCCTGGTCGAGGCGATGAAGACCTCGCTCGCGGCGGAGGACCCGGCGGCACGCGCGGTGCCCTACCTCATGTCGGGCGGTACGGATGCCAAGGCGTGGGACCGGCTCGGCATCCGCTGCTTCGGTTTCGCGCCGCTACGGCTGCCGCCGGACCTCGACTTCGTCGGTATGTTCCACGGCGTGGACGAACGCGTCCCCACCGAGTCGCTGGAGTTCGGCGCGCGCGTCCTCGACCGGTTCCTCGACCTCGCCTGAGCCTGTCACCGACCGGCGGCCGGACAGGCGCAGCGGCCGGACACGCCACGGGGTCAGGCGACTGCGGTCGCCCCCGTGGGCAGTGTCTTGTGGACCCTGATGATCCGGCGCCGGAGGGTGACGGTGCGCCGGCCGTCGGGATAGACCCGCACCCGTGCCAGCTCCCAGCCGCCGTACTCCGCGCGTTCAACAAGCAACTGCCGCACCACTCGTCGGGAGAGCGTGCGCGGCAGCTTCAGCTGATGCGTTTCGTACTCCGCCATCGCTCCATGGTGGCACGCGATTCGGACATGTGGCGGACCGACACCGGCACAGCCGGGTGGCAGCAGTCTGCGGCCACCGGTGCGGGAAGGTTCACCGCTCGGACATCGTCCGTTCGGGATAGCCGAGCGGTATCTCCGACACGTCGTCCAACGCGGCGACGATCTCCGTGGGGAGTTCGACGTCCTCCACGGTCAACGAGCCCCGCAGCTGGGCGGCCGTCCGTGCGCCGACCACGGGAGCGGTGACGCCAGGCCGGTCCCTGACCCACGCCAGAGCCACCTCGAGCGGCGCCAGTCCGAGCCCGTCGGCCGCCCGGCACACCGCGTCGACGACGCGGTGCCCGCGCTTGTCGAGGTAGACGCCGACGAAACGTTCGAAGTGCGGCGACGCGGCCCGGGAGTCCGCGGGCGTCCCGGTGCGGTACTTCCCGGTCAGCACTCCCCTGCCGAGCGGTGACCAGGGGAGGACGCCGAGGCCGAGCGCCCGCGCGGCGGGCAGGACCTCGCGTTCGATGCCCCGCTGGAGCAGGGAGTACTCCACCTGGGTCGATGCCAACGGTGAGCGCCCCGGCCAGGAGGTCTGGTGGCTCGCGGCGACACCGGTCTGCCACCCGGTGTAGTTGGACACCCCGACGTAGCGGACCCGCCCGCTGGAGACCGCGAAGTCCAGCGCGGCAAGTGTCTCCTCGAGCGGAACGGCCTCGCTCCACGCGTGGACCTGCCACAGGTCGATGGTGTCGACCTCGAGCCGCCGCAGCGAGCCGTCGAGCTCGTCGAGGAGGGTACGCCTGGAGGCGTCGACGAGCCGCTGGCCGGTGTGCTGGGAGACACCCGCCTTCGTCGCCAGGACCAGCTCCTCGCGCTGGACCAGGTCACCGATCAGGCTGCCGAGCACCCGTTCACTGTCACCATCGGCGTAGGTGGCCGCCGTGTCGACGAGTGTCCCGCCGGCCTCGACGAACGCCGTCAGCTGGTCGCGGGCCTCGTGCCGGTCGGTGTCGCGACCCCAGGTCATGGTGCCGAGCGCGAGCCGGGAGACCCTGAGGCCGGTCCGCCCGAGGTACCGCTGCTCCATCGACGATCCCCAATCAGTCCCCGACACGCCAACCGCCCCGAGCCGGCGGGACCGTTCCGGCGGCAGTGCGTATGGGACATTAGTCGACCCGCACTGCCGGCGCGGCCCCTCGCCGCGACAAGTAGGCTCGCCGGACCGTGCCGCTCGCCAGGATCATGCAGCACGCGGAGAGCAGGATCCTGCGTACGTCCAACCGGGACAAGGAGGACCCTTCGTGCGTCTGGGACTGACCCTCAGCGCCTGGGACACGGCTGACCTGACGGCCAACCTGGCACTCGCGGAGGAGGCGGACCGGCTCGGCTACGCCGTCTGCTGGGCGGCGGAGGCCTACGGCTTCGACGCGGCGACGATCCTTGCCACCGTGGCGGCGCGCACGTCGCGGATGGACGTCGGCTCCGCGGTCTTCCAGATCCCGGCCCGCACTCCGGCGATGACCGCGATGACGGCCGTGACCCTCGACACGCTGTCCCACGGCAGGTTCCGGCTGGGGCTGGGCGTCTCGGGTCCGCAGGTCTCCGAAGGGTGGTACGGCGTCCGGTTCGGAAAGCCCCTCCACCGCACGCGGGAGTACGTCGAGGTCGTCCGGACGGTCCTTGACCGGGAGCGGCTCGACCGGACCGGCGAGTACTTCACCCTGCCACTGCCGGATGGTCCGGGGAAGGCGCTGCGCCTGTCGGTCCGGCCGGTGCGTGACCGTATCCCGCTCTACCTCGCGGCCGTGGGCCCTGCCAATCTGGCGCTCGCCGGGGAGATCGCCGACGGGTGGCTGGGCGTTTTCGTCGCACCGGACCACCTTCCGGAGTCGTTGGCCCACATTCGTACGGGCCGGACCCGGGGCGGGCGCGACGACACCGAGCAGTTCGACGTCGCGGCCTGCGTACCAGCCGTCGTCGGCGACGACGTGGCAGCGTGCGCGGACCCGGTGCGCCACTACGCCGCGCTCTACCTCGGCGGCATGGGAAGCCGTGACAAGAACTTCTACAACGCCCTGGCTGTACGCATGGGTTACGAAAAGGAGGCGGCCCGGGTACAAGACCTGTACCTCGCCCGCCAGCATCGCGACGCGGCGGCCGCGGTACCGCTCGACTTCGTCGACGACACCTCACTCCTGGGTCCCGCCGAGCGGATCGCGGCGCGCCTCCGCCGCTACGCCGAGGCAGGTGTGAGCACACTGTCCGTCCTGCCGTTCGGCGCGACCGTCGAGCAGCGGATCACCACACTGCAGACGATGGCCGGCGCCCTGGTGGCGTCCGGCGTGGGGGAGTAAGAGCGTGGAACAGGTCCACACGGTCGGCTGGCTGGGCGCCCTGGTCTTCGGGCTCCTGCAGGGGCTGACTGAGTTCCTGCCGATCTCGTCGAGCGCGCACCTTCGGATCGCCGGCGCGTTGGTGCCCGGTTGGGGCGACCCAGGTGCGGCGTTCACGGCGGTGATCCAGCTCGGCACGGAGACCGCCGTCGTCGTCTACTTCCGCCGGGAGATCTGGGCGATCATCCGCACCTGGACCGTGGCGCTGTTCCAGCCGGCGCTGCGACGGCACCCCGACGCCCGGATGGGGTGGTACATCATCGTCGGCACGCTGCCGATCGGGATCATGGGCTATCTGTTCCAGGACACCATCGAGACGGCGTTGCGGTCCCTGGTCTACGTCGGGATCACGCTGATCGCGTTCGGCCTCATCCTCGGGATCGTCGACGCCAAGGCCGCCAACCGCAAGCCGCTGACCCGGCTGACGTTCCCGCAGGCCCTTCTCTTCGGGTGCGCACAGGCTCTGGCGTTGATCCCCGGCGTCTCCCGGTCCGGCGGCACGATCACGGCCGGGCTGCTCATGGGCTTCACCCGGGAGGCCGCGCTGAAATACTCCTTCCTGCTCGCGATCCCCGCGGTCTTCGCCTCCGGGTTCCTCGAGGTCCTCGACATCGGCGGCGAGACGGCGCCGGCGTGGGGTCCGACGATCCTGGCGACCGTGGTCAGCTTCGCGGTCGGCTACTTCGTGATCGCGTTCCTCATGCGCTACATCTCCACCCACGACTTCCGGCCGTTCGTGGTCTACCGCGCGCTGCTCGGCGCCGGGGTGCTCACCCTGCTGGCGTTCGGCGTCCTCATGCCGTACGGCTGATCGGCGCAGCGACCTCGTAGGCTCGGGAGTCATGGCCACGTTGTTCCTCGTCCGGCACGGACGCACCCAAGCCAACGCCGACGGTGTCCTCGCCGGCTGGACCGCCGGCGTCGGCCTCGACGACGTCGGACGCAAGCAGGCTGAGAATCTCGGCGGCCGGTTCGGGACGATCCCGGTGAGGGGACTCGTCACGAGCCCACTCGATCGCTGCCAACAGACCGCCGAAGCCGTGACCGCGCTGGACGGGCGCCCGGAGGCGGTCGTCGACGAGCGCCTGGGCGAGGTCCGCTACGGCGACTGGCAGGGGCAGCCGCTGAAGAAGTTGGCGAAGGACCCGCTGTGGAAGGTCGTCCAGCAGCACCCGAGTGGTGTGACGTTCCCGGGCGAGGGGGGCGAATCGCTGCGTTCGATGGCCGACCGCGCGGTGTCCGCGGTGCGGGAATGGGACGCCCGGATCGAAGCCGAGCACGGCCCCGACGCCATCTGGGTGGCGGTGAGCCACGGCGACGTGATCAAGGCGATCGTCGCCGATGCGTTGGGTGTCCATCTCGACCAGTTCCAGCGGATCGTGATCGATCCCTGTTCGGTCAGCGTCGTACGTTATGCGCCACTCCAGACCTTCGTCGTCCGCGTCAACGACACCGGAAGTGACCTTGCCGCACTGGTGCCTCCGCGTCGTCGCCGGCGTCGCTCCCGACGGGGGGCGGGCGACAGCGACGCGGCCGTCGGTGGTGGCGCGGGAAGTGGCGACGGCTGACGGGCGGACGCCTGCGATTTCGGGCAACGGCGTGGCCGCTGACTCGACTGCGTAGACCCTGAACACGGTCGACACACGAACCGCGTAGGGTTTCTAGGTATGGCCCGTGTCGTTCACCTTCACGACGCTCCTCATCGGTTCGTCGCCGGCACCGTCGGACAGCCCGGCCAACGGACCTTCTTCCTGCAGGCGCGTTCGGAGGACCTCCTCACCACCGTCGCGGTGGAGAAGGAACAGGTCACTGTCCTCGCCGAGCGCGTCGACGCGATGCTGGACGAGGTCCTGCGCCTCACCGGTGGCAGCGCCGTCATCCCGGCGGTCGCCCCGCAGGAGCTGTCTGATGACGAGCCGTTGGAGCAACCGATCGTCGAGGAGTTCCGGGTCGGCACCCTGCGTCTGGCCTGGGACAGCGAGCAGGAACGCGTCATCATCGAGGCGTACGAAGTGACCGAGGAGGAGGCCGACCCGCCACCCCCGGTCGACGAGGAGCCGGAGGCCGAAGGCCCCGAGACCCTTGTCGTACGCATCACCGGTGCGCAGGCTCGGGCCTTCGTCCAGCGGGCGATGGCCGTGGTGTCGCAGGGCCGGCCGCCGTGCCCGTTCTGCGGCAACCCGCTCGACCCCGAGGGCCATCTGTGCCCGCGGCTCAACGGTTTCCGGCGTTCGGCCTGAAACGCGGACCGGATCCGGACTGACCGACGTGGACCTCCTGCCAGAGAGCACCGACACCCTCCAGTTGCTTCGTCGTGGCCGGATCGAGGTCGAGGGTCGGCTGGTGTCGGCATCCAATGCGACGTTCTACTGCTCGATCAGCCTTGACGGCGTCACGGTCGCGGGGGTCTACAAACCGGTCCGTGGTGAGCGTCCCCTCTGGGATTTCGCCCACGGCAGCCTGGCGCGCCGCGAGGTGGCGACCTACCTCTTCTCGGCCGCCTCCGGCTGGGACCTCGTGCCACCCACCGTGCTGCGGGACGGGCCGTTCGGCGAGGGCATGTGCCAGCTGTGGATCGAGCACGACCCTGACCATGGCGTGGTCGACATCGTCCCCCGCGGAGCGGTCCCCGACGGCTGGAGGACGGTGCTGGAGGCGTACGACGGCGACGGCGACGAGGTACTCCTCATCCACGCCGACCACGACCAACTCCGGCGGATCGCGATCGTCGACACGATCGTCAACAACGCCGACCGCAAGGGCGGGCACGTCCTGCTGGCCGAGGACGGGCACGTGTTCGGAATCGACCACGGTCTGTGTTTCCACGAGGACGACAAGCTGCGGACGGTGCTGTGGGGGTGGGCGGGCGAGCCGCTGCCTCAGGCCGATCTCGACGTTCTCGAACGCCTCGGCTGCGAACTCGACGGGCAGGTGGGTCGCTCCCTGTCAGAGCTCCTGGAGGTCCACGAGATCGCCGCCCTTCGGGCCCGGCTGGCCCGGCTGCACCGGCAGGGTCGCCTGCCCCAGCCCGGCGACGGGTGGCCGTCCGTCCCGTGGCCGGTGTTCTGAGCCGACTTGGCAGCGACCGCTAGGCTCGGATCTCATGAAGGCCTGGGCCGCGCCGGAGGTGCGTCGACTACCTGGAGCGGGTCAGATTCCGCTCCTCCACGACCAGGGGAGCGGTGAGCGGCGGATCAGCGCCAGCGGCGACCGAGCGCGGATGTACGTCTGCGGCATCACGCCGTACGACTCCACCCACGTCGGTCACACCGCCACCTACATCGCGTTCGACCTGCTGGGGCGGGCGTGGCGCGACGCGGGCCTCACGGTCAGATACGTCCAGAACGTCACCGACATCGACGATCCCCTGCTCGAACGTGCGGAACAGACCGGCGAGGACTGGCGGGACCTGGCCGCTCGGCAGACGGACCTGTTCCGCGAGGACCTGACGGCACTCCGGGTGATCCCGCCGGCGGAGTTCGTCGGCGCGGTGGAGTCGATCCCTCTCGTGGCGGCCACCGTCGAACGGCTGCGGGACAGTGGAGTGGCCTACGACGTGGACGGAGACCTCTACTTCGAGGTGGGCACCGACCCGAGGTTCGGTCAGGTGTCGCACCTTTCGCGCGAGGAGATGCGTACGCTCTCGGCCGAGCGGGGTGGCGATCCGGATCGGCCCGGCAAGCGTGATCCTCTCGACTGTCTGCTCTGGCGCCACGAACGCCCGGGCGAACCGGCGTGGGACTCCGGTCTGGGCCGCGGGCGCCCGGGCTGGCACGTCGAATGCGCGGCCATCGCGCTGGAGCACCTGGGGACGGGCTTCGACGTCCAGGGCGGTGGCTCCGACCTGATCTTCCCGCACCATGAGATGTGCGCCTCCGAGGCCCAGGTGCTCACGGGCCGTGTGCCCTTCGCCCAGGTGTACGCCTACCAGGGCATGGTCGGGCTCGACGGCGAGAAGATGTCGAAGTCCAAGGGAAACCTCGTGTTCTCGTCGCGGCTGCGGGCCGAAGGCGTCGACCCGATGGCGATCCGGCTCACCGTTCTGTCCCACCACTACCGCGACGACTGGGAGTGGACTCCCGAAGGACTGAGCGCGGCCGAGCAACGCCTCGACCGGTGGCGGACCGCGGTGGATCGGGCGAGCGGCGCCGACGCCGGCAAGGTGGTGGATGCGCTCCGCGAGGCGTTGGCGGCCGACCTTGACGCGCCGGCCGCTCTCGCCGTGGTCGACGCGTGGGCCGACGCCACCCTGGCCGACGCCGGCCCTGACACCGGGGCGCCGGATCTCGTCCGGGACGCTGTGGATGCCCTTCTGGGCGTGCGGCTCTGACCCGAGGCTCGCGAGCCGGCGGGACGGGCGTACCTGGTGGTGCGCGTAGAGGGCTGTGGATCAGGCCTGCGCCGTGGACCCGGGTCTACTCCGCGCCGCGTTCGGGGCGGCGGCGCAGGTAGCGTTCGAACTCCTTGGCGATCGCCTCGCCGGTGGCCTCCGGCAGGTCGGCGGCGTCGCGGGCCTGCTCCAACGAGCGGACGTACTCCGACACCTCGGTGTCATCACGGGCGAGGTCGTCGACTCCGCGTTCCCACGCCCGGGCATCTTCGGGCAGGTCACCGAGGGGCACCGCCACGTCGAGGAGGTCCTCCACCTTGCGCAGGAGGGCAAGCGTCGCCTTGGGGCACGGTGGCTGTGCGACATAGTGCGGTACCGCCGCCCAGAACGACACCGCCGGCATGGACGCACGCAGGCAACCGTCCTGGAGGACGCCAAGGACGCCGGTCGGACCCTCGTACTTCGAGATCGTGAGCCCAAGCGCGTCGGCCAACTCGGGATCGGTGGCGCTGGCGGTGACCGGAATGGGGCGGGTGTGCGGGCTGTCCGCCAGCAGAGCGCCGAGGAGGACACACATCTCGACCCCCACCGTGTCTGCGACTGCCAGGATCTCGTCGCAGAACTGCCGCCACCGCATGTTCGGCTCGATACCGCGGACGAGAACCAGGTCACGCGGCGCGTCAGGCGGCGTGGCCACGAGTACCCGCGTGGTCGGCCAGGTGATGGTGCGTACGCCGTTGTCGAGGTGGACCGTCGGCCGGTTGACCTGGAAGTCGTAGTAGTCGTCGGCGTCGAGCGTGGCGATGGTCCGTGCCTTCCACACCCTCGCGAGATGGTCGAGGGTGGCACTCGCGGCGTCGGCGGCGTCGTTCCATCCCTCGAAGGCGGCGAGCAAGACAGGATCCTGCAGCTGGAGCGAGCCTTCGAGCTCGGTCACGTAGATCGTCCTCCTCCGCGCCGGGCGCCCTCGCCCGCTCGACCGCGTGCCACCTCCGCAAGCCTACGTGTACGCCCTGTGCCGCCGGCCGCAACCTGCCGTACCCGGAACTGGACACTCGTCTCGGACCGCAAGAGAGCGGTCCAGAAGGTGGACCCGCTGGGTACGCTGAAGATTTTCGTCCCCGCACCCCGAGGAGCTTCCTGGTGACCGGCACCGCCCGCAGTATCCGCCCTTTCCGCCAGGCGCTCGCAGAACGCGTCCTTGTGGCGGATGGCGCGATGGGCACGATGTTGCAGGCCCATGAGCCCACCCTGGACGACTTCGAAGGGCTCGAGGGCTGCAACGAGATCCTGAACGTCACCCGACCCGACATCGTCCGATCCGTCCATGACGCGTACTTCTCCGCAGGTGCTGACTGTGTGGAGACCAACACGTTCGGTGCCAACTTCGCCGCTCTTAACGAATACGACATCCCGCACCGTACGTACGAACTTTCCCAGGCCGGCGCCCGGCTGGCCCGGGAGTCAGCGGACGCACACGCGACGCCGGAGTACCCCCGGTGGGTGCTCGGCTCGCTCGGGCCCGGCACCAAGCTCCCGAGCCTGGGGCATGTGGCGTTCGCCACGCTGCGTGACGCCTACCAGCAGAACGCCGCCGGCCTGATCGACGGCGGTGCCGACGCGTTGATCGTGGAGACGTGCCAGGACCTCCTGCAGGCCAAGGCGGCGATCCTCGGGGCGAAGCGGGCCATCGCGGCGGCCTCCGCTCGTGCCGACGAAGCGGTAGACGTGCCGATCATCGTCTCGGTGACCGTCGAGACGACCGGCGCCATGCTCCTCGGCTCCGAGATCGGCGCGGCCCTGACCGCGTTGGAACCGCTGGGCATCGACGTGATCGGCCTCAACTGTGCGACCGGGCCGGCGGAGATGAGCGAGCACCTGCGCTACCTCGCCCAGCACGCCCGGACTCCCTTGTCCTGCATGCCCAACGCCGGATTACCTGAGCTCACCGCCGACGGTGCGACGTACCCGCTGACGGCGCCCGAACTCGCCGACGCCCACGAACAGTTCACGACGGACTACGGACTGGCCCTCGTGGGCGGCTGCTGCGGTACGACGCCGGAGCACATCCGCCAGCTCGTCGAGCGGGTCCGGGGGAGAGCGGTGACGTCTCGCGAACCACGGTCCGAGCCGGGCATGTCGAGCCTCTACCAGCACGTGCCGTTCAGCCAGGACACGTCCTACCTCGCGATCGGTGAACGTACGAACGCCAACGGCAGCAAGGCGTTTCGCGAGGCGATGATCGACGGCCGCTGGGACGACTGTGTCGACATCGCACGGGCACAGATCCGCGACGGTTCCCACGTGCTCGACCTCTGCGTCGACTACGTGGGACGCGACGGCGTGGCCGACATGCGCCAGGCGGGAGCGCGGCTCGCCACGGCGTCGACCCTGCCGATCATGCTCGACTCCACGGAGCCGCCGGTGATCGAGGCCGGCCTGGAGATGTTCGGCGGCCGCTGCGCGATCAACTCGGTCAACTTCGAAGACGGTGAGGGCCCGGAGAGCCGGTTCGCGCAGGTCATGCCGCTGGTGCGGGAGCACGGTGCCGCCGTCGTGGCCCTGACGATCGACGAGGAGGGACAGGCCCGCACGGCGGACACGAAGCTCGCCATCGCCGAGCGGCTGATCCAGACACTCACGCAGAAGTGGGGGATGGCCGAGAGCGACATCCTCGTCGACTGCCTGACGTTCACCCTGGCCACCGGGCAGGAGGACAGTCGCAAGGACGGCATCGAGACCATCGAGGCGATCCGTCGGCTGAAGGATGCGCACCCTGACGTGCAGACCGTGCTCGGCCTGTCCAACATCTCGTTCGGACTCAACGCCGCGGCTCGCCAGGTGCTCAACTCGGTATTCCTGCACGAGTGTGTGAAGGCCGGGCTCGACTCCGCGATCGTGCACGCGAGCAAGATCCTTCCCATCTCCCGGATCCCTGAAGAGCAACGTCAGGTCGCTCTCGACCTCGTCTACGACAAGCGCTCCGAGGGTTACGACCCACTGCAGAGGCTGCTGGAGCTCTTCTCCGGCGTGAAGGCGTCGGACGCCAAGGCGAGCCGGGCCGAGGAACTCGCCTCCCTGCCGCTCGGCGAACGGCTGCAGCGGCGCATCATCGACGGTGAGGCGAACGGCCTCGAAGACGACCTGCAAGCCGCCCTTGACAGTGGTCGCGCCGCCCTGGAGATCGTCAACGACGAGTTGCTCGCCGGCATGAAGGTCGTCGGCGAGCTGTTCGGCAAAGGCGAGATGCAGCTCCCGTTCGTCCTCCAGTCGGCCGAGGTCATGAAGGCAGCTGTCGCGTTTCTCGAACCCCACATGGAGAAGACCGACGACGAAGGCAAGGGCACGATCGTGCTCGCCACCGTCAAGGGTGATGTCCACGACATCGGCAAGAACCTCGTCGACATCATCCTCACCAACAACGGCTACACCGTGGTCAACCTCGGTATCAAGCAGCCGATCAACCACATCCTCGACGCCGCGGAGGAACACCGCGCGGACGCGATCGGGATGTCCGGCCTGCTCGTGAAGAGCACGGTGATCATGAAGGAGAACCTCCAGGAGATCAACACCCGAGGTAGGGGTGACGACTGGCCGGTGCTGCTGGGTGGTGCCGCGCTGACCCGGGCCTACGTCGAGGAGGATCTCGCCGGGATGTACGACGGTGAGGTCCGCTATGCCCGTGACGCCTTCGAAGGGCTGCGACTCATGGACGCCGTGATGGGCGTCAAGCGTGGCGTCCCCGGCGCGGCTCTCCCGGCCCTTCGGCAGCGACGGGTCAGGAGCGGGCAGTTGAAGGAGACGCCGCCAGAGGAGATGCCGGCCCGCTCCGATGTCTCGGTGAGCAACCCGGTGCCGGTTCCGCCGTTCTGGGGTGACCGGGTGGTGAAGGGCATCCCGCTCGCCGACTACGCCTCGATGATCGACGAACGTGCCCTCTTCCTCGGCCAGTGGGGCCTCAAGCCCGGCCGTGGAAAGGATGGCCTGTCCTACGACGAACTGGTGGAGACCGAAGGTCGTCCCCGGATGCGCGCCCTGCTGGACCGCGTCCAGACCGACAACCTGCTCGAGGCGGCGGTCGTCTACGGCTACTACCCCTGCGCGAGCAAGGGTGACGACCTCGTGGTCTTCGACGACGACGGGTCCGAGCATTGCCGGTTCACCTTTCCGCGGCAGCGCAGGGACCGGCACCTGTGCCTGGCGGACTACTTCCGCCCGGAGGAGTCGGGAGAGCGGGACGTCGTCGGCTTCACCGTGGTGACCATCGGCTCGCGGATCAGCGAGGAGACGGCGAAGCTGTTCGAGGCCAACCACTACCGCGAGTACCTCGAGTTGCATGGGCTGTCCGTGCAGCTCGCCGAGGCCCTGGCGGAGTACTGGCACGCGCGGATCCGGAGCGAGCTCGGCTACGCCGAGGAGGACAAGCGCGACGACGTGCAGGAGATGATCCACAAGCTCGGCTATCGGGGGGCGCGCTTCTCCCTTGGCTACGGCGCGTGTCCGGATCTGGAGGACCGGGCGAAGATCGTCGACCTGCTCGGGCCGGAGCGGATCGGCGTCAGCTTGTCGGAGGAGTTCCAACTCGATCCCGAGCAGTCGACCGACGCGATCGTCGTCCACCACCCTGAGGCCAACTACTTCAACACCTGAGCCCTGATGCAACAACCTGACACTTTGTGCCACGATTGTCAGCTGTGTCCGCGCCCCACGGCTCTGTCGCCACCGTCCGACGGGAGCAGATCCTCGACTCCGCTCTCCGCTGCTTCGCCCGTTACGGCTACCGGCGTACCTCCATGGACACGATCGCCCGGACGGCACGGATGTCCCGTCCTGCGTTGTACCAGTACTTCACCGGCAAGGAGGAGGTCTTCCGGGCGATGGGCGTACGCCTGCTCGATTCCGCCCTCACCGGTGCCGAGCGCGCCCGCAGGTCGGCCGCCCCGGTGGGCGAGCGGTTGTCAGCCATCCTCATGGTGCGGCTCGACCTGGTCGGCCAGCTCGGCGGGGACAACGAGGCCCACCGTGAGCTGCTGGCGGAGACCGCGAGCGTGGCCGGCGACCTCATGGCGTCGTTCCACCTGCGGTTGGTCGCGATCGTGGAGGACCTGCTCGCCACGGCGACCGAGGAGCTCGACTTCGACGCGGTCGGGATCACCGCACATGACGTGGCGGTCATCCTCCTCGACGCCGTGACCGGCATCGAGCGGGAGTCCGCCGCGGCGGACGTCAGGCAGTCCAGAGTGCGGCAGCTGGTGGAGCTGGTCGTCCGAGCCCTCAACACCAACCGATAGCGGTCAGCGACTACACGACTGCGCTGCGGAGCCATTGCGCAGGATGGCGGCCCTCGGCAGCGGTCCGCCGCGATTCGTTGCCCAATTGCGACTCTGCCCGCACGCTCCGGACATTCCGGTCCCGGCCACGTACAGCTATCGTGCGGGGCGGACCGCAACCCGGCCCTGTGATCATGAAACTTCTGGCGTTCACGACTGAGGTGGAATATGCGACCAAGCACCAGCCGTAGGGTCAAGGCGCTGGCGGCGGGCAGCACCCTGCTACTCGCCCTTGCCGCGTGTGGTGGTGGCGACGACGGGGGCACCGATTCAGGCAGCGAGTCGGCCGAAGACAAAGCCCCCTTGGTGTTTGGGACAACCGATGCCTTCGGCACGGTCGACCCGGCGGGTTCGTACGACAACCCCGGTTGGGAAATCCTCTACAACACCGCTCAAACCCTCCTGTCCATTCCTCCGGGCGGGACGACACCAGAGCCGGACGCGGCGCAGAAGTGCGACTTCAGTGATCCGAAGACCTACACCTGCACGCTGAAGAAGGACCTCACCTTCTCCGATGGCAGCAAGCTGACCGCCGAGGACGTGAAGTTCACCTTCGACCGGATGCTGAAGATCGCCGATCCCAACGGCCCGTCGAGCATCTTCGCCGACCAGCTCGACTCGACCGAGGTCAAGGACCCGCAGACCGTGGTGTTCCACCTCAAGTTCGCCGACTCCACCTGGCCGTTCCGGCTGACCACAGGCGCCGCGTCGATCGTGCCGGACGAGAAGTACCCCGGCGACAAGCTGCAGGAGATGGGCAACGACACCATCATCGGCTCGGGGGTCTACAAGGTCACGAAGTTCGACCCCTCGCAGCAGATCGTCCTCGAACCCAACGAGAACTACTCCGGCGACAAGAAACTTGCCAACGGCAAGGTCCTCGTCCAGATCTACAAGGACGAAGCGAGCCTCAAGAGCGCGGTCGAGAGTAATGAGGTGCAGGTGGCCTACCGGTCACTCGCCCCGACCCTGCTGAAGGACCTGGAGACCAACGGCGCCGACAAGGGCGTCAGTGTCGTGAAGGGCGACGGGACCGGAATCCAGTACCTCACCTTCAACACCAAGAAGGGCCCGTTCGCCAAGAAGGAAGTACGCCAGGCGGCAGCGGCGCTGCTCGACCGGCAGACCATCGCCACGCAGGTCTACAACGACACGGTGACCCCGCTCTACACGATGGTCCCCGAAGGGCTGCCCGGACACGACGAGGCTTTCAAGACCTCGTTCGGCGAGGAGCCCGATGCCGCCAAGGCCAAGAGCCTGCTCGAGGACGCCGGTGCGACGACTCCGGTCAAGGCGACGCTGTGGTACAGCCCGGACCACTACGGCGAGGCATCGGCGGACATGTTCTCCGAGATCGAGCGACAGCTCGAAGCCGGCGGACTGTTCGAGATCTCGCTGAAGTCGGCGGCCTGGGAGCAGTACAAGACCGACTACGCCGCCGGCGCCTACGACGGCTGGCAGCTGGGCTGGTACCCGGACTTCCCTGACACCGACAACTACCTCTCGCCGTTCTACGCCACGGAGAACTTCATCGGCGACGGCTACGGCTACTCCAACCCGAAGGTGGACGACCTGCTGACACAGGAGAAGTCCACCGCCGACCAGACCGAACGCGAGGCGCTGTTCAAGGAACTGCAGACCATCGCCGCCGAGGACGCACCGGTGATCCCGCTCTGGCAGGACAGCATGATCGCCGCTGTCCGTGACGGTGTCACCGGTGTCGAGGACACGTTCGACCCGCTCTACACCTTCCGGTTCTGGCTGGTCGACACGAGCAAGGCCGAGTAGTCGGCTCACCCTGGGCTCCGTCACCACGTGTCTCGGCACTTCGGTGATGGAGCCCTCGGTGTGCCCGGTGCTGGGCAACTGAGGCCACTGCAGACGAGATCGCTCCTGCTGACGAGAAAGGTGGCATGACGATGGCGGCCCGATCGGGCTCCCTGCGGAACTACCTCGTCGTACGCCTGCTCCTGGTGGTCCCCAACGTGCTGGTGCTGTTGACGATGGTGTTCCTGCTGTTGCGGGTGGCGCCAGGCGACCCGATCTCGGCGGCGTTGGGTGGTCGCCTCCCTCCTGAGGAGCTTGCCCGCCGTCGTGAAGCCGCCGGATACGACCGGCCGCTCATCGTCCAGTACGCCGACTACATCAGCCAGGTCCTGCGAGGCGACTTCGGCACGACGGTGAGCGACAATCGGGCCGTCAGCACCATCCTGCTGATCAACGGCGCGGCCACGTTGAGCCTCACCGTCGCGGCCGTACTCTTCGCGCTCGTGGTCGGCATCCCGCTCGGCCTGCTGGCCGCCCGCTATCGGAACTCCTGGCTGGACGTGGTGATCCGCCTCTTCGGGATCCTCACCTATGCCGCACCGGTGTTCTTCGTCGGGATCGTCGCCATCATCGTGTTCACGGGGCAGCTGGGGTTGTTGCCGTCCGGGCGCCAGGCCGGTCCGCTGGCACAGGCGACGATCGAACCGGTGACGAACATCTTCCTCCTCGACGCGGCCCTGGCCGGTGACTCGGAGGCGTTCGTCGACGGGCTCCTCCACATCGTCTTACCGGCCGTGACGCTCGGACTTCTGCTGATGGGTGTCTTCGTACGCCTGATCCGGGTCAATGTCGCACAGACGCTGCGCGACGACTACGTGGAGGCGGCGCGGGCACGTGGCATCGCGGAGCGGCGGGTCGTCCTCCACCATGCGTTCCGCAATGCGATGGTGCCCTTCATCACCGTCCTCGGGCTGCAGGTCGCGCTGCTGCTCGGTGGGGCGATCCTCACCGAGACGACGTTCAGCTGGCCTGGGATCGGCTCGGAGCTGGTCCGCTACATCAACGCCCGCGACTACGTCGCCGTCCAGGGCATCATGACCGTCTTCGCCTTGCTGGTGGTGGGGATCAGCGTCGTCATCGATGTCGTCAACGCGTTCATCGACCCGAGGGTGAGGTACTGAGCCGATGGCCATCACCCCTACCGTGCAGGCAGGCGAGCCACTACGTGGCTCCTGTGGACGGCGGAACCTGCTGTCCCGGACCGCGTTCGTCATCGCGACCCCCTACCGCCAGTCGGCGGGAATCGCCCGCGGCATGTTGGTCGCCGGGACCTTCGTCACCGGCCTGATGGTGGTGCTGGCGGTGTTCGCGCCGCTGATCGCACCGTTCCGGTTCGATCAGGTGGCGGGCACCGACGGGGAACGGTTCCCCAAGCAGGAGGCGCCGTCGGGTGAGCACTGGTTCGGCACGAGCGTCCAGACGTTCGACGTGTTCTCCCGCGTCGTGTGGGGCGCCCGGACGGAGCTGAAGGTCGTCGTCCTCTCGCTGGTGTTGACGATCGCCATCGGGGTGGTGCTCGGACTGGTGTCCGGTTTCGTCGGCGGCTGGCTCGACCGGATCCTCGTCCTGGTGATGGACGCGCTGTTCTGTTTCCCGTACCTCCTGCTGGCGATCGTCGTGGCGTTCCTGCTCGCGGACAAGCTCGGCGGGGGAGTGACCACCGCGGCCGTCGCCATCACTGCCGTCTACATCCCGCAGTACTTCCGGGTCGTACGCAACAGCACGGTGAGTGCCAAACAGGCGACCTACGTGGAAGCAGCCAGGGCACTGGGCGCACCGCCGCACGTCATCATGTCCCGCTACCTGTTCACCAACGTCGTGCAGAGCGTTCCCGTCATCGCGACTCTCAATGCCGCGGACGCGGTGGGAACCCTTGCCGCGTTGGGATTCCTGGGTTACGGCATCCAACCGACCGAGGCCGCCGAGTGGGGCTACGACCTCAACCGCGCCATCGACGACGCGACGTCAGGAATCTGGTGGACGGCGGTCTTCCCAGGTATGGCGATCGTTCTTCTCGTCATGGCACTCACACTGGTCGGCGAAGGGCTGAACGAGACACTGAATCCGACGCTTCGCGTCCGGCGCCTGCTTCCCGTGGTCCTGCCCCCGCGGCTTGGGGCAGGAGAGAAGCCGTCCAACGCGGACGCGAGGAAGGGAGGCGCGGCGTGACGGCGACAGGTGGTGGCGCCGAACCCGTGCTCGATGTCCGCGACATGCGGGTGTGGTACGGCACAGACCGTGGCCCGGTGCGGGCCGTCGACGGAGTGTCCTTCGACCTGCGGCCGGGGGAGACGCTCGGGCTCGTCGGCGAGTCCGGCTGCGGCAAGTCGACGATCGGCCGGGCGCTGCTCGGCCTGCTCCCCGAGAGTGCCGCCTGCGACGGCGAGATCCGGTTCCGCGGGCAGGACCTGCTGGCGACCGGACGTCGCGAGCTGGAAAGCCTGCGCGGGCCCGAGCTCGGCATGATCTTCCAGGAGCCGCTGACCCGACTGAACCCCCTGATGCGGATATCGGAGCATTTCGAGGAGACCCTGCGAACCCACGCCCCGCGGATCAGCCGCGACGAGATCCGGAAGCGGTCGATCGACACGCTGCGCCGGATGGGCATCCCGCCGACGCGCTACCGCTCCTACCCGCACGAGTTCTCCGGCGGGATGCGGCAACGGATCATGATCGCCCTGGCACTGGTCCTGCGCCCGGCCTTCGTGGTCGCCGACGAGCCGACCACCGCACTCGACGTCCTCGTCGAGGCACAGATCATCGGAATCCTCGCCGACCTGCGCCGCAACTTCGACACCGCGCTGCTGCTCATCACCCACAACCTCGGCATCGTCGCCGAGGCGTGCGACCGCGTTGCCGTGATGTACGCCGGCAAGTTGGCCGAGGAGGGCGACGCCCGGGAGGTGTTCACCACGCCACGGCATCCCTACACCCGGGAGCTCCTGCGTTCGACGATCTCCCTGCGTACAACCGGACTGCACTACATTCCCGGTGCGCCGCCGGACTGCGTGGATCCACCGACGGGCTGCCGGTTCCATCCGCGCTGCCCCGACGCCATGCGGGTGTGCCGGGACCAGGACCCCGAGGAGGTGCGTACGCCGGTGGGCTCGAGAGTCGCGTGCTGGCTGCACGGACCGGCCGAGAAGGTGCCGGACGGCAGGACCCAACCCCTGGTGCGGGAGGAGATCAGCGTTGCCGACGAAGCCTGACGCACCTCGCCTGCCTGCTCCGCCGGCCGGCGGCGGGACGATGCTCGACGTCCGCGACCTCGAGGTCCACTACGACCTACGGGGCAGCTCGCTCGGCCGGCTCGTCGGCGCGGGCTCCGGTGTGGTCAGAGCCGTCGACGGTGTGACGTTCCAACTCCACAAGGGCGAGGTGCTCGGCCTGGTGGGAGAGTCCGGCAGCGGCAAGACGACGCTCGGCCGAGCGCTACTCGGGCTGGTTCGTCCCACCGGGGGAGAGATCCACTACCGCGACCGTGAGCTCGGCAGGTTGTCCGAACGTCAGCTCCGCCCGATGCGGCGGCAGCTGCAGATGGTGTTCCAGGACCCGGGTGCGGCGTTGAACCCCTCGATGGACATCGAGACCGCGGTGGGGCACCCGCTGCAGATCCACCGGCTCGCGGCATCCCGGAGCGAACGTCGGGCGAAGGTGGTCGAGGCTCTCGAACGCGTCGGGCTCGCACCCGTCGAGAGGTTCCTCGACAAGTACCCGAGCGACCTGTCTGGTGGTCAGAAACAGCGAGCCGTCCTGGCCCGTGCCATCATCCTCGGTCCCGAGTTGCTCGTCGCCGACGAGCCGGTCTCGATGCTCGACATGAGTGTGCGCGCGAAGATTCTCGAGCTGATGCTCGACCTCAAGCGAGACCTCGACCTCACCTACGTCTACATCACCCACGACCTGGCGACAGCGAAGTTCTTCTGTGACCGGGTGGCGATCATGTACCTCGGCCGGATCGTCGAGATCGGCGCGGTCGAGGAGATCTTCGCCGATCCGAAACATCCCTACACCAAGGCGCTACTCCGCGCGGTCCCCGAACCTGACCCGAGCCAGTCCATCCCCCGCGACCTTCCCCGGGGCGAGATCCCCGACGCCGCGGCGCCGCCGCTCGGTTGTGCGTTCCATCCGCGGTGCCCGGTGGCGTTCGAGAAGTGTGGCTGGGAGACCCGCGACCTGCGGGCACTGCTCGAACAGCACTGGCTGGGCCTCGACGAGGAGACCTACACCGCCGAGCGCGCGGCGATTGGCAACCTCGACAGCCTGGAGATCGCCGCGCATCGGGCGCGTCTCACCCCCGGGCGGGGTCGTGGACAGGCCGACCTGACGGCCCTGGTGGAACGCGTTCGGGCGAACGATCCGGAGGAGCCGCTGTGGCGGGGCGTCGCGCGGGTCGAGGCGGATGAGGGCACGCTGGCCGTGGACTTCCACCCCGGCGAGGACCCGAGCCTGCGTCGGACGGGCAACGTCGACGTGGCGTGCCACCTGTACTGATCCCGGAGGAACATCCTGCGCGGCGTCGGTCAGGCCGGGGCGGTCCGGTGGTGATCTACTCTGCTGACGGCCGTCCTCACTCGTGAACCCGCCAACGACGTTCTGAGCGGTGTGGGTGGGCCTGGTTAGCATTCGAGACCATGGCCCAGACCCAGAGCTCAGCTCCGTCCGTCATCACGGTCGGTTCCCGCCGACGTGCGACCGGGGCGCTGATCGTCGGAGTCGCGCTGATGAACATCGCGCTGGTCCCGGCGAGTGCCGTCGCCACACTGATTGCGTCGGACATCGCTGGTCGCGCCTGGAGCGGAGTGCCCACCGCCGCCGGCGTGCTGGGGACCGCGCTCGGTGCGTTGGGCTCGGCGACCCTGATGCGCAACCGCGGCCGGCGTGCCGGGGTCCTCCTGGGCTATGTCCTCGCCGCGTTCGGTGGCGCGCTCGCCACGGTCGCTGTCCTTCGTGGTGGCGTGCTGCTGCTCGCCGTCGGCATCGTTCTCCTCGGTGTCGGCAACAGCAGCGCCCAACTCTCCCGGTACGCCGCGGCGGACTTCTACCCACCCGATCGAAAGGGCTTCGTCCTGAGCCTGGTTGTCTGGGGCGGAACGATCGGTGCCGTCCTGGGGCCGAGCATGATCGCTCCGGCCGCGGGACTCTCCGAGCGGGCCGGGCTCCCGCCGTACACGGGGACCTATCTGCTGGCCATGCTGGCGACGGGCGTCGCCGCGGCGGTCAACCTCATGCTTCCGCGGTCGCGACCGCAGCGACCGCAGGGCGCAACGCGACTCTTCGAGCGCGGCATCGGCCGGGCGCTCCGGCTGCCGACCGTCAGGATCGCGCTGAGCGGGATGGTGGCCGCGCAGCTCGCCATGGTGGCGGTGATGACCATGACCCCGCTGCAACTCCACGAACACGGACACGGCCTGGGCGTGGTCGGCTGGGTCCTGTCGGCCCATCTGGTCGGGATGTTCGCCCTCTCGCCACTGTCCGGCCGGCTCGCCGACCGCCTCGGCGGCCGGATGACGATCTCCAGTGGTGCGGGAGTGCTCATCGCATCGGCCGCCCTGGCGACAGCTGCGCCGACGTCACACACGGTCGGACTCCCACTCGCGTTGTTCCTGCTGGGGTACGGCTGGAACCTCTGTTTCGTCGGCGGGAGTGCGCTGCTGAGTCGCGACCTCCCCGACGACGTGCGGACCCAACTGCAGGGACTCGTCGACGCCATCGTGTGGGGGTCAGGGGCCTTCGCGAGCCTGTCCGCTGGCGCGATCTTCGCCGGCGGCGGCTACTCCGTCCTCGCGGTGCTCGCAGGGCTGCTCGCCACCACGCCGCTGGTGGTTCTCGCCGTGCTCCGCCGCGGCCACCCGGTGCCGGCCCGGGAGTCCTAGCTCAGACACCAGCCGCAAAGTAGGTCGGGGGAAGCCGAGGCGAAGGCGAACCAGACAGCCCGCAGGGTCGTTCAGGGCCTGCGGCCGTGGAAGGTGCGGCGCAGGTCGCTCACCCATGCCTCGGGGTTCTCCCAGGGGATGAAGTGGCCGCCGTGCTCGTGGGCGTTGACGTTGACGTGGTTGAACCAATCGGCTTGCGGGCCGGTCTTGAATGCCCGGACGCGCTCGGTGGCGGTGTGGATGCCGGGCGGGTTCTCGTACGTGACGAAGGTGAGGCCGACCGGGGCCTGCACGACCGGGGTGCGGTCGTGGGCGGGGGTCCAGGGATAGCGGTTGGCATTGGCGTAGTAACGCATCGACGTGGCGATGGAGTTGTTCACCCAGTAGATCGTGGCGTGGGTGAGCAGGTCGTCCTTGGTGAAGACGGACTCGACGTCGCCGCCGTTGTCGCTCCAGGCGTTCCAGCGCTCCAGCAGCCAGGCGAGCAGTCCGGCGGGTGAGTCGCTGAGCCCGTGGGCCAGGGTCGCGCCGTCGAGCATGTGCACGGCGAGGTGGGACGCGAAGCGGTGGTCCAGCTCGATGATGCGGGCGCGGACGTCGGCGGGCTGGTCGTCGGTGAGGGGCCGGTTCCGGGCGAAGTCCCAGGCGCGGGCGCCGGTGAAGAAGTCGAGCGGCAGCCCGGAGCCGATGTGGATGCCGTACAGCTCGTCGGCGTACTTGTGGCCGAGTTGGCTGGAGACGATCCCGCCGATGTCGCAGCCCCCGGCGGCGTACTTCTCATATCCCAGGGTCACGGTCATCAGGGTGTGCCAGAGGTCGGAGACCTTCCAGAAGTTGACGTCCGGAAAGCCGGTGAGCGGCCCCGGGAAACCGAAGCCGGGCAGGGACGGCACGATGACATCGAACGCATCGGCGGGGTCACCGCCGAACGCGGCCGGATCGGCGAGCGGGTCGATCACCTTCGACCAGTGCCAGAACGTCCACGGCCAGCCGTGGGTGAGAATCAACGGGATCGGGCGAGGGCCGCGGCCGGGCTTGCGCATGAAGTGCACTGGGACTCCGGCGACGCTCGCCTGGTAGTGCTCGTAGGCGTTGATGGCGGCCTCGGCCTTGCGCCAGTCGTAGGCGCCCCGCCAGTAGGCGACCAGCTCACGGAGATAGCTGTCCGGCACGCCGTAGGACCAGTCCTCATTCGCCTCGTCCAGCGGTGGCCGGGTCAATGTGAGACGGGCGCGCAGGTCATCGAGGACCTTGTCGGGCACATGGATCGGGGTGGGCTCCAGGGGGAAGGCGTGCGGGGTGGTCATGGCGTGGTTCCTTACTGGGTCGGGGAAGCGGTGTCTGAGCGGCGGCTTCGAGCGCGTGGAATCGGCCGGTCGTCGTCGACCTGAGCAGTCCAGCGGGCCTACCGGGCGCCAGGACGGATGAGGCCACTTTCGTACGCGAAGACCACGGCCTGCACCCGGTCGCGCAGGCCGAGCTTGCCCAGCACGTTCCCGACATGGGTCTTGATCGTGGTCTCGGAGACGTACAGCTCGTGGGCGATCTCGGCGTTCGACATTCCCCGCGACATGAGGCGGAGCACCCCCTGCTCGCGGTCGGTCAGTCGCTCCAGCAGGGCTTCGGACTGCTTGTCGCCCGGGGCGATGTTCTCCGCGAACTTGTCGAGCAACCGACGTGTCACCGTAGGTGCGACCACGGCGTCGCCACGCGCCACGATCCGGATCGCCGCCACCAGTTCCTCCGGCGGGACGTCCTTGAGCAGGAAGCCCGAGGCGCCGGCACGCAGCCCCTCGACGATGTACTCGTCGAGGTCGAACGTCGTGAGTATCAGCACCTTGACCCGGCTCGCCCGGTCAGCCCCGGTGATCGTCCGGGTCGCTTCCACACCGTCCATCCGCGGCATCCGAATGTCCATCAACACGACGTCAGGCTGGAGAACGCGGGCCTCGTCGACCCCCTTCTCCCCGTCACCCGCCTCGCCGACAACCGCGATGTCGGGCTCGGACTCGAGAATCATCCGGAACCCGGTGCGTAGCAGCGGCTGGTCGTCGACCAGCAACACCCGTGTCGGGCTGTCAGTGCGGGGTTCTTCCGGCAGGCTCACTGGCTGGCCTCCTCCAGGGGAAGTCGGGCCTGCACTTCGAAGCCACCGACCGAACGCGGCCCGGTCCGCAGGGTTCCTCCGTTGAGGGTGACGCGTTCGCGCATACCCACCAGGCCGTGTCCCGGCCGGTCCGACGGTATCGCCCGCCCCTGCCCGCCCCGACGCCTGCCACCGTCGTCGGTCACCCCGACCACGACCGCATCGGGTTCATAGCGGAGGAGGACCGCGGCACGCGTGGGCCCGGCATGGGTGAGCGTGTTGGTCAGGGACTCCTGCACCACCCGGAAGATCGCGAGGTCGACACCGGACGGCAGCTGCCGTGGCTCGCCGACGACAGTGAGATCGACCTCGAGCCCGGCCTCCTTGGCGCGAGTCACGAGCGGTTCCAACTCCGCGACCCCCGACTGCGGAGTGAGGTCGGGCTGGCCGCCCGCCGCGGCCTCATCGGCATCGACGCTGCGCAAGGCGGCCACGATGCGCCGCATCTCGACGAGGGCGGCGCGGCCGGTCTCCTCCACGGCCAGCATCGCCTCGGCACTGCGTTCGGGCGATCTGTCGATCATCCGACGGGCGGCTGCGGCCTGGACAGTCATCACGCTGACGTGATGCGCGACGACGTCGTGGAGCTCACGCGCCATCCGGGTCCGCTCCTCGGCGAGCGCCGCACGGAGCTCTGCGGTGGCCGTACGTTCCAGCCGGTCCGCACGGTCCTCGAGGTCATTGAGATAGAGGCGGCGAGCTCGCACGGTCCGGCCGATGATCCAGAGCCCGGTGGTGATCACGAACTGGGATCCGAAGTACCAGACGTTCGGCTCGACCCCGGCGGCTGCCAACTGCTCGCGGTTGACCGCGAGATAGACCACCGACGCAGTCCCGCTGGCGAGGGTGATCGCCAGCCCGGGGACGGTCGCGGCGCTCGTACCCAGGGTGTAGATCGCGATCGGCATCGCCACCGAGCCGCCGAACGAGTTGTAGTCGAAGAATCCCAAGGCCATGTACGACGTGATCGAGACGATCGCCACCAGGACCGGACTCTGCCGGCGAAAGGCCAACGGAGCCGCGCACAGGACATTGAGGACGAAGCTTGCGAGATCCGGCTCGCGGAAGGTCATGCCGGCGTAGCCGCGGCTGCTCATGCCGGCGAGGTTCGCCACGAGAAGCACGACCGCGATGGTCGCGTCGAAGTGGCGAGGGTGAGTCCGGATCCACTCCAGGACCCCGGTGCGGTACTGCACGGTCTTGAGGGTATGTGCCCGGTCGGCCCGTCCTCTCCTCCCATCTACCGAGATCGGTACAGCTGCCCTCCACCCGAGGGTGGACGCACCGTGTCCATCAGCCGCGGATCGACCGCCACGCCCTTAGAGATCGACCAGCGAGGTATGGGGTGAGGGGGCCTCGGACCCGTTGGCGTCGGTTGCGGTGTCATCGGTGGACGGGAGCGGGGGAAGCGTGCCTCCCCAGGCGGGACAGCGGACCTTGTGGTCGCACCAGTTGCAGAGTGGGCCGGGGCTCGGCTTCCACTCGCCGGTCGTGCGAGCGCGCTCGATCGCCGCCCACAACGCCCCCAGCTTCCGCTCGGTCGCCCGCAGGTCGTGCTCATCCGGCGCATACCGGAGAACGTCGCCGCTGCCCAGGTAGACCAACTGGAGCAGTCTGGGCACGACCCCGCGCAGCCGCCACAAAACCAGCGCATAGAACCGCATCTGGAACATCGCGCGTTGCTCGTAACCCGGTCCCGGTGCCTTGCCTGTCTTGTAGTCGACCACCCGCAACGCGCCATCGGGCGCCTCGTCGAGCCGGTCGACGTATCCGCGCAGCATGAGTCCGGACTCGAGCCGGCACTCGACGTACATCTCGCGCTCGACGGGTTCGAGGCGGGTGGGGTCCTCGAGCGTGAAGTAGCGGTCGAGCAGCCCACGGGCCTCGGTGAAGAACTCGTCGAGGCGGCCGGGCAACATCTCGCCGTCGGGACCCCCGAAGAGTTCAGCGAGGTCGGGTTCGGCCTCGACAAGGGCGGACCACTGCGGTTCGACCAGGGTGCTGGCCTGCTCGATCGTGCGGTTTTCCGCCGGGAGGTCGAACAACCGCTCCAGCACGGAATGGACGACGGTGCCGCGGGCGGCCTCCGGGCTCGGGCGCTCCGGGATCCGGTCGATCACCCGGAACCGGTAGCGCAGGGGGCAGGTGAGGAAGTCGCTCGCCCGCGAAGGGGACAAAACGCCGAGCGGGGGCGGCGAGGGGTCCGGATCGCTGTCGGTGCGCGGACCAGCGCCGGTATCGACACTCGGCGAGGTATCCGCGACGGTGCTCAGTCCGGGGCTCGACTCTCCTGCGATCATGGTCCTTCAGCGTAGGGCAGCCCATCGACATCGCCCGGGATGCGCCCCGCCGGCTCGCCGTCCGGAGCGATAGCGTGGCGCGTACGAGCAGCGCGAAACGTACCACCGGGAACATCCCGCCACGACCTGCTCGTTCGCGAAACGAACGCCTTGACCTTCCGATGAGAGCAGGCATGAGTCAGCCGATGGCGCAGGATGAAGGGAAGAGGGCCGCGGGTCATCCCGACAACCCGGCGTGGACGCGCCGACCAGGTGGAGTGGACGGGGGCCGATGGTGAGTCAGCAGCTGGGCTCGCGCGACAAGGACCGCGAGCCGCGGCGGCGCCCGGGTGCGCTGCAGATCGCGCGGGTCGTCGGCGTACCCATCTATGTCAATGTTTCCTGGGTCTTCGTCGCGCTCCTCATCGCGTTCCTCTTCCGACCATGGATCGACCAGCAGGTGCCGGGCCTCGGCCAGTGGTCGTTCGTCGCCGCGTTCGGGTTCGCCGTCCTGCTCTACGCGTCGGTGCTGGTCCACGAGATCGCCCACGTCCTCGTCGCGAAGAGGTTCGGCCTCCCCGTCCGGGCGATCACCCTGCAGTTCCTCGGTGGCCTGTCCGAGATCGAGCGGGAGCCTGAGTCGCCGTGGCGCGAGTTCGCGGTCGCCGTGGTGGGACCGTTGACCTCCCTGGCTCTCGGCGGTGCGTTCGGGCTCGCCGTGACCCAGGTGGCCGAGCCTCCGTTGCTGGAGCTCGCGCTGTTCCAGCTGGCCTGGGCCAACCTGCTCGTGGGGCTGTTCAACCTGCTGCCGGGCCTCCCGCTCGACGGCGGCCGGATGCTGCGGGCCGGCGTGTGGGCCGTGACGAAGCGCCCGCACCTGGGCACCAAGGTCGCCGGCTGGGCTGGGCGGGCTGTCGCCGTGCTCGTCCTCGCCCTGCCCTGGATCTACCTCGCGGGCGCCGGCGGACGGCCGGACCCGGTGACCATCGTGTGGAGCGTCATCCTGGCGATGTTCCTGTGGGCCGGATCCACCCAGGCACTGATGTCGGCGCGGATCCGCGGCAAGCTACCCGCACTGCATGCCCGGGATCTGGCCCGCCGCGGCGTCCCGGTTCCGTCCGAGCTGCCGCTGTCGGAGGCGATCCGGCGGGCGCAGGACTCGCACGCGGGTTCACTCGTCGTGGTCGACAGCGAAGGCAGGCCGACCGGACTGGTCAGTGAAGCCGCCGTTCTCGCCACTCCCGAGCACCGGCGGCCGTGGATCTCGATCGGTGACGTCGCCCGTCGGCTCGAGCCCGCGCTGGTGCTCAGTGTGGAACTCCGCGGCGAGGAGCTGGTCCGCGCCATGGGTGGCATGCCCGCGACCGAGTACCTGCTCGTCGAGCCCGACGGGGGCATCTACGGCGTCCTGTCCACCGCAGACGTCGACGCCGCGCTGGCCCGCGCCTGAGACCGGCACAGCTCTGACTACGCTTGCCCGCCATGCCGTCGAACGACCCTGCCGATCCAGAGACCTCGTCCCGTCCGGAGACCTCGTCCCGTCCGGAGACCTCGTCCCGTCCGGAGGCCCTTGAGACGGCCGCCGTGCCTGACCCGGATGCATCCACCGGCCGCCTCCTCGAGGCCGGCGACCAGGTGCGCCTGGAGGACCAGAAGGGTCGCCGCCACCTCGTGACGCTGGAGCCCGGCAAGGTCTTCCACACCCACCGCGGAGGGCTTGCCCTGGACGAGCTGATCGGCCAGCCCGAGGGGGTCGTCGTGAAGTCGACCGGCGGCGTGCCCTACCTCGCGCTGCGTCCCCTGCTTGCCGACTACGTACTCTCCATGCCCCGCGGCGCGACGGTCGTCTATCCCAAGGACGCCGCGCAGATCCTGATACAGGCCGACATCTTCCCAGGCGCCCGCGTCATCGAGGCCGGAGCGGGTTCGGGTGCCCTCACCTGCGCACTGCTGCGGGCGGTGGGTCCGGACGGGCGAGTTTCGTCGTACGAACGCCGGGAGGATTTCGCCGCGATCGCCCGCCGCAACGTCGAACGGTTCCTGGGCGGGCCGCAAGCCACCTGGGACCTCACCGTCGGCGACGTCGTCGACGCGCCGACCACCCCACCCGCCGACCGGATCGTCCTGGACCTGGTAGCCCCGTGGGAGTGCCTCACCTGGGCGGCCGACACGCTCCGGCCCGGCGGCGTGCTGTGTTGCTACGTCGCGACGACGACGCAGCTCGCCCGTGTGGTGGAGACTGCGCGTGCCCATGGCGGCTTCACCGAGCCGTCCGCCAGCGAGACCCTGCTGCGTACCTGGCATGTCGAGGGGCTCTCCGTCCGACCTGACCACCGGATGATCGGGCACACCGGGTTCCTGGTGACCACGCGACGTCTCGCGCCCGGCGTGACCGTTCCGCGCCGGAGGCGGCGTCCCGCGCCAGGGGCGTACGGTGAGGACTACGCCGGACCCCGGCCCCCCGGTGAGGATCGACCCGGTGAGGATCGACCCGGTGAGGATCGACCCGGTGAGGACGCGGGAGGTCCCGACACCAGCACTGAGGTGGATCCCGGGAGCAAACGGCCATAGGGCATGTGACAGAGGTGTTTCGCCACCCGCTGAACGGCCACAATTCGCCATCGGATCATGACCTAGACCCCGACGGGCATGACCTGTCGGCACCCCGGATATAGGGTCAATGAAGTCGGCGCGGTGGTTCGGCGTTGAGCCACCGGCGAGACTTGGACCATGGACGCCCATGGCCACCGGACTGGGGAGGTGAGGGACGTGCCTGCACACGATGACCGACGTGCGGCGCGCTCGCCGGACGAGCTCGCCAGCCAGATTACCTACCTCGAGGAGGAGGTTGCCGCCCTTCGGCGTCGCCTCGCGGAGCAGCCGAGGGAGAGCCGCCAGCTGGAGCAGCGGCTCGCCGAGGCCCAAGCCATGCTCGCCAACGTCACGGCCCAGAACGAACGTCTGGCCGCGACGCTTCGCGAGGCCCGGGAACAGATCGTCACGCTGAAGGAAGAAGTCGACCGGCTCGCCCAGCCGCCCGCGAGCTTCGGGATCTTCATCAGCCCCAACGACGACGACAGTGTCGACGTCTACACCGGTGGCCGGAAGCTCCGCGTCACGGTGAGCCCCAGCATCGACCTCGACAAGCTGCGCCCCGGCCAGGAGGTCATGCTCAACGAGTCGTTCAACGTCGTCCGCGCGCTCAGCTACGAGCAGGTCGGCGAGGTCGTCATGCTCAAGGAGCTGCTCGAGGACGGCGAACGCGCCCTCGTCATCGGTCACACCGACGACGAACGCATCGCCCGGCTCGCCGAGCCGCTGCGCGACACCCCGATCCGGGCCGGCGACTCGCTGTTGTTCGAGCCGCGTTCCGGATACGTCTACGAGCGCATCCCCAAGACCGAGGTCGAGGAGCTGATCCTCGAAGAGGTCCCCGACATCCAGTACGAAGACATCGGCGGACTCCGCGGCCAGATCGAGCAGATCCGCGATGCCGTCGAGCTTCCGTACCTCCACGCCGACCTGTTCAAGGAGCACGAGCTCAAGGCACCCAAGGGCGTGCTGCTCTACGGCCCGCCGGGGTGCGGCAAGACCCTCATCGCGAAGGCGGTGGCCAACTCGCTCGCCAAGCAGGTGGCCGTCCGTGACGCCAAGACCGAGGGCAAGAGCTACTTCCTCAACATCAAGGGCCCTGAGCTGCTCAACAAGTATGTCGGTGAGACCGAGCGGCACATCCGCCTCGTGTTCCAACGGGCGCGGGAGAAGGCCAGCGAAGGCACGCCGGTGATCGTGTTCTTCGACGAGATGGACTCGCTGTTCCGCACCCGCGGTTCCGGTGTGAGCTCCGACGTGGAGAACACCATCGTCCCGCAGCTGCTGAGCGAGATCGACGGCGTCGAGGGGCTGGAGAACGTCATCGTCATCGGCGCCTCCAACCGCGAGGACATGATCGACCCGGCGATCCTGCGGCCGGGCCGGCTCGACGTCAAGATCAAGATCGAACGCCCGGACGCAGAGGCCGCGCGCGACATCTTCGCCAAGTACCTCACGCCAGGGCTGCCGTTGCACCCCGACGACGTGGGGGAGTTCGGTGGCAACCCGGCGGCCTGCACCCAGGGCATGATCCAGCGTGCCGTCGAAAGGATGTATGCAGAACTCGAGGACAACCGGTTCCTCGAGGTCACCTATGCCAACGGCGACAAGGAGGTCCTGTACTTCAAGGACTTCAACTCCGGCGCCATGATCGAGAACATCGTCAACCGGGCCAAGAAGATGGCGATCAAGGACTTCCTCGAGCTGCAGCAGAAGGGGATCCGGATCCAGCACCTCCTGCAGGCCTGCGTCGACGAGTTCAAGGAGAACGAGGACCTGCCCAACACCACCAACCCAGACGACTGGGCGCGGATCTCGGGCAAGAAGGGCGAGCGGATCGTCTTCATCCGTACCCTCATCCAGGGCAAGGAAGGATCCGAGGCCGGTCGTTCGATCGACACGGTCGCCAACACGGGTCAGTATCTGTAGACCAGTCTCTGGCGAACATTTCGTTGGGCCTGTGCGGACGCTTCACGGCGTTCTCACGGGCCCGACGTGTGTCTGCGGTTCGGTCCGTCACCGATCCCCTCGGATTCGGCGAAGTGCCAGCAGTGGTGTCCCGGGCCTGGTAACGACTGGACGCGATCTTCAGGCGGCGTACGGATGCGCCGGTGGTCGCGCACTGTGGCCGGGTAGCCTCGACACATGAGCGTGCACCGGGTCATGGGCATCGAGACCGAATACGGCATCTCGGTCGCTGGCCAGCCCACCGTCAACCCGATGCTCTCGTCGTCACAGGTGGTCAACGCCTACGCCGGCAAGGTCATCCGGTCGCGGCGGGCGCGTTGGGACTTCGAGGAGGAGAACCCGCTCCGCGACGCGCGCGGCTTCGACCTGGCGCGCGAACTGGCCGACGAGGGCTCGCTCACCGACGAGGAGGTCGGCCTCGCCAACGCGATCCTCACCAACGGCGCCCGTCTTTATGTCGACCACGCGCACCCGGAGTATTCCTCGCCTGAGGTGACCAACCCCCGCGATCTCGTTCTGTGGGACAAGGCGGGGGAGCGGGTCATGCTCGAGGCCTCCCGCCGGGCGACCGAGCCACCGCTGTCGACCACGATCCTGTTGTACAAGAACAACACCGACAACAAGGGCGCGTCCTACGGCTGCCACGAAAACTATCTGATGTCGCGATCCACGGCGTTCGCAGACATCGTGCGCAACCTGACACCGTTCTTCGTCACCCGGCAGGTCGTGTGTGGCGCCGGCCGGGTCGGCCTCGGCCAGGACGGCAGCAGGCACGGCTTCCAGCTGAGCCAGCGCGCCGACTTCTTCGAGGTCGAGGTCGGTCTCGAGACGACCCTCAAGCGGCCGATCATCAACACCCGCGACGAGCCCCATGCCGACGCCGACAAGTACCGCCGGCTCCACGTCATCATCGGCGACGCCAATCTCTCCGAGATCGCCACGTACCTCAAGGCCGGCACGACCGCTCTGGTGCTGTCGATGATCGAGGACGACTTCCTCACCGTCGACCTCACCCTCGAGCACCCGGTCACCTCGCTGCACGAGGTCTCCCACGACCCGAGCCTCAAGCACCTGCTGACCATGAAGAGCGGACGCAAGCTCACCGCGATCCAACTGCAGATGGAGTACCTCGAGAACGCCCGCAAGTACGTCGAGGACCGCACCGGTGCCGACACCGACCCGCAGACCCGCGACGTGCTCGACCGGTGGGAGTCGGTACTCACCCGGCTGGAGACCGACCCGATGACGCTTGACCGGGAGCTCGACTGGGTGGCCAAGCTGTCGGTCCTGCAGCAGTACCGCGAGCGCGACGGCCTGGACTGGAGCCACCCCAAGCTCCAACTGGTCGACCTGCAGTACGCCGACCTCCGCCCCGAGCGCGGCCTCTACCCCCGGTTCGTCGAGCGCGGACGGATGGAACGACTCCTGACCGAGGCCGACATCGTGGCAGCGGTGCAGGACCCTCCGGAGGACACCCGCGCCTATTTCCGCGGACGTTGCCTCGCGCAGTACGCCGAGCACGTAGCGGCCGCATCGTGGGACTCGGTGATCTTCGACCTGCCCGACCACGAGTCACTGCAGCGGGTACCCACCCTGGAGCCGTTGCGTGGCACGAAGGCCCATGTGGGTGACCTGCTCGACCGTTGTCGTACGGCCGAGGATCTGGTCAAGGCGATCACCGGCGGCTAGGCACCGGCGGTTCGACGCCACTCGGCTGGCAGGCTGTTTGCGGTTCCATCGGCGCATCTGCCCGTACGCCTGGCAAGATCCGGGCAAGGGGTATCGATCTGTGTCCACCGGGTACCTGCCTGACGTCGGTATGCGCTTGTAGGGTCCTAGTAGGCAGACGACCGCGGCCCGGTGTGGGAGCGGCTCGGGGAGGGTGTGGTCACCATGGCACCAGACAGTGGCGGACAGCAGCACAGGACGACCCGAAAGTCCTCCGACGAAGAGGACGTCACCGAAGTCCAGCCAGACGAGGCGACCCAGGAGCGCAAGGACCAGATCGACGAGGATGTCGACTCGATCCTCGACGAGATCGACGAGGTGCTCGAGGAGAACGCCGAGGACTTCGTCAGGTCTTTTGTCCAGAAAGGCGGACAATAGGAGGTATTGTCCGGATTTCCTCCGGGCGTCCACCTCAGGTCGCCTCGACCCGTCATCCAGTCGCGGTGAGGCGAAGCCAGCACCGCCGCGACTGGACACCATCCACAGCACCCGGCACGGATCGGGCCTCCTCGGGGGCACCGATCTCCGTGCCCTCGGTAAGTTTCATGCTGACCCGGCGATCTTGCGCCGGGCCGAGTTCTATCTGGAAGGAGATGTGTGGGCACCGATCGAGCAGACGCCGGGCGTCTGGCTGCTGCCTTCCTGACCCCAGGGAGTTCGTCGTTCGTCGACTTCCTCAGTTCGTACGCACCTGAGCTCATGCCTGGCCGCGGTGGCACGCCGGAGGTCCATGCCGGAGACGACATCCCGCACGGCACCACCATCGTGGCCTCGTCCTACGCCGGCGGCGTCGTGATGGCCGGCGACCGGCGGGCGACCGCGGGCAACCTGATCGCGGTTCGCGAGGCGGAGAAGGTCTTCCAGGCCGATGAGTACTCCGTCGTCGGCTACGCCGGCAGCGCGGGCATCGGTGCGGAGTTGATCCGACTCTTCCAGGTCGAGCTCGAGCACTACGAAAAGCTCGAGTTGACCGTCCTGTCGATGGAGGGAAAGGCCAACAAGCTCGGCATGCTGTTGCGTTCCAACCTCGGTATGGCGATGCAGGGGCTGGCAGTCGTCCCGTTGTTCGCTGGCTTCGATCTGGAGACGAACAGCGGCCGGATCTTTTCCTACGACGTCACCGGCGGGCGCTACAAGGAGCGGGACTTCCACTCGATCGGCTCCGGTTCGCTGTTCGCGCGTGGGGCGCTGAAGAAGCTCTACCGAGAAGACGCTGATCGCGACTCGGCTGTCCGGGCGTGCCTCGAGGCGCTCTACGACGCGGCCGACGACGACTCGGCGACCGGCGGGCCCGACGTCATGCGCAAGATCTACCCCCTGGTCGCCGCCGTCAGTGACGAGGGCTTCGACTGGATCAGTGACGAGGACGTCGCCGGCCACGTCGACCGGATGCTCGAGGGCCGGTCGCGCCGGCCGGACGGGCCGGTCGCCGGCCGCCAGGCGCAGGAAAGCGGTGACGCATCATGACGATGCCGTTCTACGTCTCGCCCGAACAGCAGATGAAGGACCGGGCGGACTTCGCCCGGAAGAACATCGCCCGCGGTCGTGGTGTCGCTGTCCTGCAGTACGACAACGGGATCGTCCTCGTCGCCGAGAACCGCTCCCGGGCCCTGCACAAGATCAGCGAGATCTACGACCGGATCGCGTTCGCCGCGGTGGGGCGTTACAACGAGTTCGAGAACCTCCGCGTCGCCGGTCTGCGAAGTGCCGACGTCCGCGGCTACACCTACGACCGGCGCGACGTCACCGCGCGGGGGCTCGCGAACTTCTACGCGCAGGTCCTCGGCGGGATCTTCTCCAGCGTCGGCGAGAAGCCCTACGAAGTGGAGCTGTTCGTCGCCGAGGTCGGTGAGTCCGCCGAGGGTGACCAGATCTACCGCCTCACCTACGACGGGTCCGTCGACGACGAACACGGCTATGCCGTCATGGGCGGTTCCGCCGAGCAGATCGGCGCCTATCTCGAGCAGCACTACCAGCCCGGGGCGTCGCTCGGGGCCGCCCTGGCGGTCGGGGTCGACGCCCTCGGTCACGACGGCGACGGCCCGCGCACACTCGACGCCAACCAGCTCGAGGTGGCCGTCCTCGATCGCGCCCGTCCCCAGAAGCGGAAGTTCCGGCGGCTGGTCGGACCCGCGCTCGAGCGCCTTCTCGCGGCCCGTCCAACGACGCCCGGGTCCACAGGTAACGGCGCGTCAGACACCGCGTCCGGGCAGGGAACCGAGACCGGCGGCGCCAGCTCCGATCAAGGTGGCGGAACAGTGCCTCCCTCCGACGAGCCACCCACCGGTGGAGGCGGTGGTGGCAACGCCGGCCCGTAGCCGCATCGTGACCGGGCGGACTTCGCGCAGCAGCCGCCCCACGCGCCCCGACGACATAGTGTGGTGACCATGGATCGGCGCATCTTCGGCCTCGAGAACGAGTACGGCGTTACCTGCACGTTTCGAGGCCAGCGCCGGCTTTCGCCCGACGAGGTCGCCCGTTACCTGTTTCGTCGGGTGGTGTCGTGGGGGCGGAGCAGCAACGTCTTTCTCCGCAACGGTGCACGTCTCTATCTCGACGTGGGAAGCCATCCTGAGTACGCCACCCCCGAGTGTGACTCCATCACCGACCTGGTGACGCACGACAAGGCCGGGGAGCGGATCCTCGAAGGGCTCCTGGTCGATGCGGAGCGTCGGTTGCGCGAAGAGGGCATCGCCGGCGATGTCTACCTCTTCAAGAACAACACCGACTCGGCCGGCAATTCCTACGGCTGCCACGAAAACTACCTCGTCAGCAGACACGGCGAGTTCTCCCGTCTTGCCGACGTGTTGATCCCCTTCCTCGTCTCTCGGCAGATCGTCTGCGGCGCCGGCAAGGTGCTGCAGACTCCTCGTGGTGCGGTCTACGCGGTCAGCCAGCGGGCTGAGCACATCTGGGAGGGCGTCTCGTCGGCGACCACGCGGTCGCGCCCGATCATCAACACCCGCGACGAGCCGCACGCCGATGCCGAGCGCTACCGGCGGCTGCACGTGATCGTCGGTGACTCCAACATGTGTGAGGCGACGACGCTGCTGAAGCTCGGCGCCACCGACTTGGTGCTCCGCATGGTGGAATCCGGGCTGGTCCTTCGCGACCTGACACTGGAGAACCCGATCCGTGCGATCCGCGAGATTTCGCACGACATCACCGGTCGTCGCAAGGTCCGCCTGGCGAATGGCCGTGAGGCGAGCGCCCTGGAGATCCAGGAGGAGTACTTCACCAAGGCGCGCGACTTCGTCGAACGCCGCGAACTCGCCACGCCGACCGTCACCCGCGTCCTCGACCTGTGGGAACGCACGTTGAAGGCGGTCGACTCCGGTGACCTGACGCTGGTCGACCGCGAGATCGACTGGGTGGTGAAATACCGCCTGATCTCCCAGTACCGCGAGAAGCACGGGCTGTCGCTCAACAGCCCGCGGGTCGCTCAACTCGACCTTGCCTACCACGACATCCACCGCGACCGCGGCCTCTACTACCTGCTCGAACGCCGGGGCGCGGTGACGCGGCTGACCAGCGACCTCGAGGTGTTCGAGGCGAAGTCGGTCCCGCCGCAGACGACCCGGGCGCGGCTGCGTGGCGAGTTCATCAAGCGCGCTCAGGAGCGTCGGCGCGACTTCACCGTCGACTGGGTGCATCTGAAGCTGAACGATCAGGCGCAACGCACCGTTTTGTGCAAAGACCCGTTCCGCAGTGTTGACGAACGCGTCGAGAAACTTATCCAGAGCATGTAGGTGGGTAGGTATCTGTCAGCGCCTGACCCAGGTCCGCTGCGCGGGTTGTCACCGGCGTAACGGGGTGCCCCGGCCGTTCTCAGTTTCGGGGTCTAGGGTGAGCCGTTGTCCGTCCGTCGTCCCCGTCTCCGTCCACTTGAGGTGTCACTCGTGCGTCATCGTTTCCTTGCTCTTGTGTTGACGTCCTTCCTGGTCGTTGTGGCAGCAGCCTGTGCTTCGTCACCCGAGGCCGCTCCCAAGGGCATCGACCTCGTGAGCGTCGAGGGCGACGCTGGCAAGAAACCTTCGGTGACGTTCGAGAAACCGTTCAAGACGACCAAGACCCAGTCGAAGGTGCTCAAGGAAGGCAAGGGGAGCAAGGTCACCGAGGGCCAGGAGGTGATCGTCGACTACGTGGGCGTCAACGGTCGTGACAGCAAGGAGTTCGACTCGTCCTGGAAGCAGGGCCAGTCGGTGACCTTCGGCCTGCAGAAGGGCCGGCTGATCAACGGCTTCTTCAACGGTCTGGTCGGCAAGTCGGTCGGCGACCGGGTGCTCGTGACCATGCCACCCAAGGACGGTTACGGCCAGCAGGGCCAGCCCAACGCCGGCATCAAGGGCACGGACTCGCTCGTCTTCGTCATCGACGTGAAGGACGCCTACACGCCGCTGCCGCTGGCCAAGGGAGAGGCGGTGTCGCCGCCGGAAGGCCTCCCGACCGTCAAGGTGACCGACAAGGGAGTCCCGGAGTCGGTCACTGTGCCCAAGGGTGCCAAGGCCCCGACGAAATTGACCGCCCAGCCGCTCATCACAGGCGACGGGCCGAAGGTCGAAGCGAAGACGACCGTCAACTTCCACTACACCGCGGTCAACTGGCGCACCGGCAAGGAGTTCGACTCCTCCTGGAAGCGCGGCCAGTACGAAAACCTTCCGCTCGGCCAGACCACGGTCACCGGTCTCCGCGAGGGTCTTGTCGGCCAGACGGCGGGTAGTCGCGTCCTCCTGGTCGTCCCCCCGGACAAGGGCTTCGGCCGTGACCTGCAGAACACGGACGTGAAGAAGACCGACACCGTGGTCTTCGTTGTCGACATCCTCGGCCCCACGTAGGCCGCAGGCGCCAGGCCTCGTGACGATCGGACAGCGCGAGGATCGGGCCTTCGAGAGTCGGTCCTTGCCGGCGCGGGTGAAAGTCGGCAAGGACACGCGAATTCACCCGCCACTCCCACCACTGTCGATCACCTGGGTGCGGTACCGTCGCCCAGGTGGTCGCTAATGTGTTCGACTGGGCGGTAGTGGGGGCGGGCCTCGACGAGCGGCGCTCGTTGGTGGCCGGAACCCACACCGAACGCCGGCCGGCCACGTCGAAGGGGGGTGAGCGCGCATGACGCCCCGCAAGTCCGAGCGGCTGATGAACCTTGTCATCTGCCTGCTCGTCTCGCGGCACTTCGTGCCCAAGGCCAAGCTCCGCCAGCTCGTGGAGGACTACCGCGAGCAGGCGCCTGAGGCGTTCGAGAAGATGTTCGAGCGCGACAAGGAAGAGCTTCGCGACCTCGGCATCCCGATCGAGATCGGGTCGGTGGCCTCCGGTTTCGACGACGAGGTGGGTTACCGGATTCGGCGAAGCGAGTTCGAGCTTCCGCCGCTGACCTTCACCGCCCAGGAGGCGGCGATCCTCGGTCTGGCGGCGCGGGTCTGGCAGCACGCCAGCCTCGCGGAGGCCACATCGAGGGCGGTCCTGAAGCTCGGCGCCGATGGGCTCGACACCGACACGACGCCGCTGGCGGCGCTGGAGCCCCGGCTACCGGCCGGCGAGCCGGCGTTCGAGCCGTTGTGGCGAGCCGTGCAGGCGCGCACCGTGGTGTCGTTCGACTATCGCCGGCCAGGTGCCGCCGGTCCTCAGCACCGGCTGTTCGAACCGTGGGGCATTCTCAACTGGCGAGGCCGTTGGTACGTCGTGGGCCACGACCAGGACCGCGGTGCGACCCGGATGTTCCGGCTCTCCCGGATCGTCGGCGCCGTCCAGGTCATGAGTGGCCCGCGGGCGTTCAGCGTCCCGGAGGGCGTCGACATCCGCGCCGAGGCCGCCCGGCTCTCGTCCCCTGAGGACCATCGCCGTACGGCTCGGGTCAGAGTTCGTTCCGGTGCCGGCAACGGGCTCCGCCGACGGGCGTCGTCGATCACTCCCGACGCTCCGGGATGGGATGTCGCCGAGGTGGCGTTCCACGACCTGGGCGCACTGGCGGACGAGATCGCGGGATATGCCGCCGACGTGGTGGCGTTGGACCCGCCCGACGTCCGCGAGGCCGTGATCCGGCATCTGAAGGGCCTGCTGGTGGAGGTCGCGCGATGAGCGAGACGCAGGTGCACTGCACGACCCGAGGGAACCAGGTGGTCCAGTGACGTTCGCATCCACCCGCTCGTCCGGTGGCGGAGCGAAGGAGCAGGTACGCCGGCTGCTTGCCCTGCTGCCGTATCTCCTCGCCCATCCCGGCGCCCGGGTCGCCGACGTGGCTCGCGTTTTCGGCATCACCGAGAAGCAACTCGTCGCCGACCTCGGTGTGCTGTGGTTCTGTGGGCTCCCGGGCATGATGCCGGGCGACTACATCGAGGTCGACATGGACACGGTGGAGGGAGAGGGCGTCATCCATGTGTCCAACGCCGACTTCCTCGCTCGGCCGCTGCGCCTGTCCACCGACGAGGCGCTGGGGTTGCTGGTCGCGTTGCGGGTGCTCCGCGAGACCGGCCAGGTGACCGAACGCGAGCTCATCGACCGCGTGATCACCCGACTGGAGGAAGCCGCGGGCCAGGCGACCGGTGCGGTCGACAAGGTGGCCGTACGCGTGGACACCTGGGAGGACCCGCAGGTCCGTGCCACCGTACGACAGGGCCTCGAACAGCGGCGACGCCTCCACCTGCGCTACTGGGTGCCCACCCGCGACGAGACCACGGAGCGCGACGTCGACCCGATGCGTCTTGTCCTCTCGGACGGGTGGACCTATCTCGAGGGCTGGTGTCACCGGGCCGAGGACGTCCGTCTCTTCCGGCTCGACAGGGTGGCGAGCGTGGACCTGCTCGACGCCGTGGCGGCACCCCCGCCGCAGGCCCGGCCCCGTGACCTGTCCGCCGGGCTGTTCCAACCCTCGCCCGACGATGCGCTCGCCACGATCGAGCTGGATCCGCAGGCGGCCTGGGTCTCGGAGTACTACCCGTGCGAAGAGGTGACCGAGGCCGCGGACGGTTCGCTGCGGGTCCGGTTGCGGGTGGCCGATCCGCGCTGGCTCCGCCGCCTGGCGCTGCGCCTCGGCGGCTCGGCCAGGATCGTGGAGCCGGCTGACCTGGCCGAGGCTGTCCGCGCGGACGCCGTGGAGGCTCTGGCGGCGTACGAGACGACCTGAACGGGGGACCTGGTGAGGCGCCGGAGGGGTGGAGCCGGGCGGGTATGGGACCGGCCACCGGGCGGTGCGGCGCGCCGCGCCGCCCGCTAGGGTGCAGCAGGTGAAGTGGGTGTGGCTGTTCGGGGGTATTGCCCTATTCGCTGTGATTTTCTACGCCCTGCTCGGGTTGTGGTTCTGGCGGCGGGCAAAGGCGCTGATCCTCGAGCTCGAGGAGTCCGAGCGCAAGCTGCAGGCTGCCTACCCGGCCGACGGGGAGCTCGAAGCCGACGACGAAGACGGGTCGGCGGCTGCCGCGGGCGAGGTCTCGCGCGAGCCTGCCGGGGACGGTCAGCGCAGGAGACCCGTGCCTGGACCCTCGGCGGGGAACAGGGCGTACCATCGATCGAGAACTGCCGACTGAGAGGCCCGTCATGCCAAATCTTGGACCCACCGAACTCATCATCATCGGAGTCGTCCTCGTGCTGCTCTTCGGTGCGACCCGGCTGCCGCAGACCGCCAAGGGTCTCGGCCAGGCGTTGAAGATCTTCAAGAAGGAGATCCGCGACGAGGACAAGCCGCAGGCCGACGCGCCCCCGCAGCCGATCAACCAGACCGCGAACGCGGCCAACACGACCAGCGCGAACGGTACTGGACAGACCGCCGCCCAGCCGGTCGAGGACTCCGAACGCACCACGCGGTGAAGGCGTCACCTCCACCGCATCACTCTGAGCTGCGCCGGGCCTACCTGGGGGTGTCGTGAGCCTCTCTCTCGGCCGGCTGCGGGGTTGGCGTACCCCCAAGCCGGAGTCTGACCCCGAAGGGCGGATGACGCTCGTCGAGCACCTTCGTGAGCTGCGTTCGCGCCTCATGAAGGCGGTCGGCGCGATCGTCCTCGGTGCGATCGTGGGCTGGTTCTTCTACGAAGAGCTCTTCCACCTGCTCGCGGATCCGCTCCGAGACGCAATCGACAGGATCAACGAGTCGCGCCCGGCTGGCGAGAAGATCAACGCGAGCCTCACCTTCAACGATGTCGCCGGTCCGCTCATGATGCAGCTCAAGATCTCGCTCATCGCCGGGCTGGTCGCGACGACGCCTGTCTGGCTCTATCAGATCTGGGCGTTCATCGTTCCTGGGCTGCACAGGAACGAACGCAAGTGGACCATGGTGTTCGTGGGCACGGCGGCGCCGTTGTTCATCGCCGGTATCGTGGTCGGTTATCTCGCCATGCCCAAAGGGCTGAACGTCCTGATCGATTTCACGCCTGTCGACGTGCTGAACTTGCCGACCGTGGATCGGTACCTGTCGTTCGTTATCCGGCTGTTGCTTGTCTTCGGGCTGGCGTTCGAGATCCCGATCTTCGTGGTGATGTTGAACGTTGTCGGGGTCCTCACTGTTGCCCGGCTCAGCAAGGCACGTGCGTGGATCATCTTCGGGATCTTCGTGTTCGCCGCGGTCGCGACCCCCTCGACGGACCCGATCACCATGCTTCTGCTCGCCACCCCGATGACGATCCTCTTCCTGGCCTCGGAGCTGATAGCACGCTTCATCGAGCGACGGCGACGGGCGAGGCTCATCGCGCAGGGCATCGACATCGACGCTATCGAGCGTGCGGGCCGGCTCGACGACGACTGAGCGACCCCACCAGAGGAGAACGTCGGAACGTCGGGATTGTCGTACGTCGACGACAACCATCGGGTGACGCTTGTCCGGACTGCATCACCAGCGCCCAGCCGATCACGCTACGCTCGCCGCGTGGATCGTGAGATCGTCGTTCTCGTCAACCCCACCTCCGGTCGTGGGCGCGGTGCCCGACTGGCTGACCCGGTCACCGAGCGGCTGCGTGAGGCAGGGCTCAACGCGCGGTGGGAGGCCGGCCGCGACGCCGCCGAGTCGGTTGACCTCGCCCGGCGCGCTGTCGCCCGCGGAGTCGAAGGCCTGGTGATCATCGGCGGTGACGGGATGATCCATCTCGCCCTCGACGCGGTGGCCGAGACCGACACACCACTCGCGGTGATCCCCGCCGGCACCGGCAACGACCTGGCCCGGAGCCTCGGCATTCCCGTCCGTGACCCGCTGGCGGCGGCCGACATCGTGGTGGCCGGCCACACCCGGTCCCAGGACCTCGGCCGAGTAGTGAGAGTGGATGCGGAACCGGCAGACGATGCCAGCCACCCCGCTGCCAGGCACAGTGCGTCCGGCTGGTTCGCGACGGTCCTCTGCGCGGGCTTCGACTCGCGGGTCGCCGAACGCGTCAACCGGATGACCTGGCCGCATGGGCGGCTCCGCTACGACCTCGCGACGATTGCCGAGTTGGGCGCGTTCAGGCCGCAGCACTTCGGGCTCGAGTTCGACGGCGAGGCCGAGAACATCGACGCGCTGCTTGTCGCGGCGGGAGTGACCAACTCCTACGGCGGCGGGCTCCGCATCTGTGAAGGTGCCGATCCCACCGACGGTCTCATCGACATCACCGTTGTGGGTGCGGTGCCCCGCCGCGATCTGGTGCGCGTCTTTCCCAAGCTCGCCAAGGGCACCCACGTCGGCCACCCGGCCGTGACGGTGTACCGCGCCAAGCGGTTGAGCATGGCCTCGGCGGACCTGGTGTCGTTCGCCGACGGCGAACGGATGGGGCCGCTCCCCGTGACCGTCGAGTGCGTTCCCAATGCACTGACGGTCTTCGCCCCACCGCCCCGCTGACGCGCACCGCAGCCCTCGGGTGGCCGCCCGGCGTTTCGGGGACGCCGTCGGGCCCGTCGGCGAAGGGGGCCGTAGCCTGTAGGGCATGAGCTCCCCGGCGGAGCGGTACGCCCGATTCCGCGCCGACAGCCCGCAAGTCCGGTCGTTTCGACAGCTCTACACCTTCACATTCGACCCGTTCCAGGTCACCGCATGTCAGGCGCTCGAGGCCGGCAAGGGCGTCCTCGTGGCCGCCCCTACCGGCTCGGGCAAGACGGTGGTGGGCGAGTTCGCCATTCACCTCGCCCTGGAATCCGGCCGCAAGTGCTTCTACACGACGCCGATCAAGGCGCTGTCGAACCAGAAGTACACCGAGCTGGTCAACCGGTACGGACCCGAGCGGGTGGGTCTGCTCACCGGCGACAACACGATCAACGGTGAGGCACCGGTGGTCGTCATGACGACCGAAGTGTTGCGCAACATGCTCTACGCCGGGTCGTCCACGCTCGCCGGACTGTCCTACGTCGTCATGGACGAGGTGCACTACCTCGCCGATCCCTTCCGTGGAGCCACCTGGGAAGAGGTGATCATCCACCTTCCGGAGTCGGTACAGGTCGTGTCGTTGTCCGCGACGGTCTCGAACGCCGAGGAGTTCGGCGAGTGGCTCGCCACCGTGCGCGGCGACACCGAGATCGTCGTCGAGGAACGCCGACCGGTGCCGCTGTTCCAGCACGTCATGGTCGGCCGCCGGATGTACGACCTGTTCGCCGACACCGGCAAGCCCGACGCCCGGCCGCAGGTCAATCCGCAGCTGGCCAGGGTCATCCGTGACCACTGGCGGTTCTCTCGCCGCGACGATCGCGGCCCGCGGGGACGGGGTGGTGGGCGGGGAACGCGAGGGGGCAGCCGAATCGCGTTCACCCCGACGCGCCACCAGGTCGCCGAGAACCTCGAGGCGGAGGGGCTCCTCCCGGCGATCATGTTCATCTTCAGCCGGCAGGGTTGCGACGCCGCCGTTCTGCAGTGCCTCTACGCCGGCATCCGGCTCACCACACCTGACGAGGCCGACGAGATCCGGAGCTACGTCGAAGCGCGATGCGCCGACCTTCCCCAGGAGGACCTCGCGGTCCTCGGCTACGCCGAGTGGCTCGACGGCCTCGCCCGTGGCCTCGCCGCACACCACGCCGGAATGCTGCCGACGTTCAAGGAATGTGTGGAGGTGCTGTTCGCCCGAGGGCTGGTGAAACTCGTCTTCGCCACCGAGACCCTCGCCCTCGGCATCAACATGCCCGCCAGGTCGGTCGTACTCGAACGCCTGGTCAAGTGGAACGGCCAGGGCCACGCCGACATCACGCCTGGGGAGTACACCCAGCTGACCGGGCGGGCAGGCCGTCGCGGCATCGATGTCGAAGGGCACGCCGTCGTGCTCTGGCAGCCCGACCTCGAGCCCGCGAACGTCGCCGGACTCGCGTCGACCCGTACCTATCCGCTGCGGTCGAGCTTCCGGCCGTCGTACAACATGGCGGTCAACCTCGTCCGGCAGGTCGGCCGGGAGCGTGCCCGGGAGCTGCTCGAGTCGTCGTTCGCACAGTTCCAGGCCGACCGTGCAGTCGTCGGGCTCGCCCGCCAGGTACGCCGCAACGAGGAGGCGCTCGACGGCTATCGCGAGGCGATGCAGTGCGATCAGGGCGACTTCATGGAGTACGCCGCGATCCGCAGGGCGATCAAGGACCGGGAGAACTCGCTTGCCCGCCGGCGCAAGGCCGACCAGCGTGCGGAGGTGGTGGACTCGCTCGGCCGACTTCGCCCCGGCGACATCATCTCGGTCCCGGCCGGCCGACGCGCTGGGGTGGCCGTCGTCCTCGATCCCGGGCACGCCGCCGGTGGTGACGGTCCACGGCCCACCGTTCTGACCGCAGATCGGAGGGTTCGGCGGCTCTCACTCGTCGACTTCCCACTGCCGGTGGAGTCGCTCACCCGGATGCGGGTGCCCCGTTCGTTCAATCCTCGCAACGCCCAGCACAGGCGTGACCTGGCCTCCACGTTGCGGCAGAAGGCTCCGGACGAGGTGGGCGTCGCTCGCCGTACCGGGTCTCCGGCCGACGACGACTCAACGCTGCATCAGCTGCGAAGGTCGATGAGGGCCCACCCCTGCCACGGCTGCGCCGACCGCGAAGACCACGCCCGCTGGGCGGAGCGGTTCATCCGCCTCGAACGCGAGACCGAGAGTCTGAAGCGCCGGGTCGAACAGCGGTCCAACACGATCGCGCGCCAGTTCGACCGGGTCTGCGAGGTCCTGGACGAGCTGTCCTACCTCGAGGACGACCGCACCACGCCGGCCGGCGACCGGTTGGCCCGGATCTACAGCGAGCTCGACCTCGTGGCCGCCGAGTGCCTACGCCTGGGAACCTGGGACGATCTGAACCCCGCCGAGCTGGCGGCGTGCCTCTCGGCCCTGGTCTACGAATCGCGGTCCCCGGACGACGTCGGCCCGCCCAAGCTGCCCGGTGGTACGGCTCGGGAGGCGCTGGGCACCCTCGTTCGTATCTGGGGCGACCTCGATGCCCTCGAGTCCGACTTCCGGCTGGACTTCCTGCGTGAACCCGACCTGGGCTTCGCCTGGGCGGCCTACCGGTGGGCCTCCGGTGCGTCGCTCACCGACGTCCTGGACGAGTCCGGCCTGGCAGCTGGCGACTTCGTCCGCTGGGTCAAGCAGATCCTCGACCTCGCCGACCAGATCGCCGACGCTGCGGGGGAGGGTCCGCTGCGTCAGACCGCCCGCGCCAGTGTCGGCGCACTCCGCAGGGGGGTTGTGGCGTACGCGTCGGTCGGCTCCGACTCACCCTGAGGTCGCATTCGCCCTGGGAGTGGCTGGGCGGGTGACGTGCGGAGCTACGGACAGACCTCCGTGGCTTGCCCGCCGGTCAGCCGTAGGAGCTCGTCGAAGCTGGTGGGGAACATGCTCAGGTGGTCGCCGGCGCCCGCCCAGACGACGTCGTACTTCCCGAGCCAGACGTCGACCAACGTGCGGATGGGGGCGGGGTGGCCCACCGGTGCCACGCCGCCCACGCGCTGTCCTGTCGCCGCGAGGACGAACTCGGGCGTCGCCCGGCTGATCTTCGGGACGTCGAGCGACCGGGCCAGCCACTTCGTGTCGACGCGATGAGCGCCACTGGTCAACACCAGCAGGGGTTCGTCACCAGCCGCGAATACCAGGCTGTTGGCGATCGCGCCGACCTCGCAGCCGAGCAGGGCGGCAGCGGCGGCCGCGGTGGGGACCTCCTGGGAGAACGTGTGTACGCGACCCGCCGCACCCAGCTCTCGCAGGGCGGTGGCGACGCGGTCGGATTCTGCACTCATGTCCGCAACCTAGCGTCAGCAGGCGCCGTCCGGCACGCCAGTTTCAGGGGGCCCACCAGGCCACCCGGGTGCTGCTCGTTCAGCTGGCCGACTGGGCGAGCGCCGTCACCACTCGCTCCGCCGACGAGCCAAGTCCCCATCGCTCGCGGAGGTCGGCCCACGCGGCCGGGTCGACCGGCTCGGAGGGGAGCACCGGGTCGGGGAAGTCCGGCATGGCGGCGTCGGGAGCGACCACGACCACCTTGCGAGCAGCCTCGAGATAGCCAGCCGCCTCCCGGATCTTCAGGCGTACACCTGGCGCCATCGGACCTGAGTCGTCAGCCGCCGCGACGATGATCGCGTCGAGGTCGCCGTAGCCCTTGACCAGGGACGCCGCGGTCTTGTCGCCCACGCCGGGAAGTCCCGGCAGCCCGTCGGACGGGTCGCCGCGCAGGACCGCGAAGTCGGCGTACAACCGGCCCGGAATGCCGTATTTCTTCTCCACCCACGCCTCGTCGACGAGCTCCAGTCTGCTCATGCCGCGTGCGGTGTAGAGGACGCGCACCCCACGCGCATCGTCGACGAGTTGGAACAGGTCGCGGTCGCCGGTCACGACGTCGACCGGCATCCGCGCCCGGGCGACCAGCGTTCCGATCACGTCGTCGGCCTCGCACTCGGGCGCACCGACGACGGCGATCCCGAGCGCCGCGAGGACCTCGCGGATGATCGGCACCTGTGTCTCCAGGGCGTCGGGTGCCTCCTCGACGTCAGGCCCGCCGGGCACGATCTCCGCGACCCGGTGGGACTTGTACGTCGGCACCAGATCGACCCGCCAGGCTGGGCGCCAGTCGTCGTCCCAGCAGGCGACGAGGTGGGTGGGACGGTGGTCGCCGACCAGCCTGGTGATGAAGTCGAGCAGGCCGCGGACGGCGTTGACCGGTGTGCCGTCGGGTGCCCGCACCGAGTCGGGTACGCCGAAGAACGCGCGGAAATACAGCGCAGCCGTGTCGAGCAACATCAGGCGAGCCGAGCCGGAACCGGAGGTACGGGAGTTCGTCACGTGTCAGATCGTGGCACGACCCGCCGACGTTCTACAGTGACGGGGTGACTGTGACTCCACCTGCAGCCGACCTCGAAGCCCGGCTCTCCCGCGCCCGCGGCGCGGCCGCGTCGGCCGGTGTCGACGCGCTCCTCATCTCACCGGGCCCGGATCTGCGCTACCTGACCGGCTACGACGCGAAGGCTCTCGAGCGGCTCACCTGCCTTGTCCTGCCCGTCGAAGGCACGCCCACGCTCGTCGTCCCTGCCCTCGAACACCCGGCGGCCGAGGCCTCGAGCGCCTCTGATCTCGGCCTCGACCTCGTGCCGTGGCAGGAGACCGAGGATGCCTACGCCCTGGTGGCCAAGCTGCTGCCGGGCGTCAACCGGGTCGCCGTGGATGACCACATGTGGGCTGAGAAGGTACTTGCGTTCCGGGTCGCGCTCCCTGGAGCCGAACAGTCGCTCGCCGGCGAGATCCTGCGCGAGCTGCGGATGCGCAAATCGGCTGCAGAGGTCGAGGCGCTGCGAGCGGCCGGTGCCGCGATCGACCGGGTCCACGCCCGGATCGCGGAGTGGCTGCGCCCTGGACGTACCGAAAGCCAGGTCGGCCGCGACATCTATGACGCGATCCTCGCCGAGGGCCACGTCCAGGTCGACTTCGTCATCGTCGGCAGTGGGCCCAACAGCGCATCACCACACCACGAGCTCTCCGACCGGGTGATCGAGCGTGGCGACCCCGTGGTGGTCGACATCGGTGGGACCACGCAGGCCGGTTACTGCTCTGACGAGACGCGCACCTACATCGCCGGAGGAGAGGCGCCCGAGGAGTTCCGGGACTACTACGACGTCCTGCAACGTGCCCAGGCAGCTGCGTGCGCCCACGTCCGGCCCGGTGTCACCGCCGAGTCTGTCGACGTCGTGGCGCGCGACATCATCACAGCGGCCGGCTACGGTCCTGCGTTCATCCATCGGACGGGGCATGGCATCGGGATGCAGGGCCACGAGGACCCCTACATCGTTGCCGGCAACACGGTCGTCCTGGAGCCGGGGATGGCGTTTTCGGTGGAGCCGGGGATCTACCTCGAGCGGCGGCACGGTGCGCGGATCGAGGACATCGTGGTGGTGACGGACGACGGGTACGACTCGCTCAACCTGCGTCCCCGCGAGCTCGAGGTCATCGACACCTGAACGTACCCGCCGAACCGTGTGGTGCCTCTTCGGTGGTGAATACCTGCGACGCCACAGGGGCCGACGTGCCGCCGAGCGCCCCGCCTTCATGATCATGAAGGGAAAGCGGTTGATACGCCGACAAATCCTCCGTGATCACGATCATGATCACGGGCGGGCTACAGGGTGGGGGTTCCTGGCGCGGTACGGTGTGCGGCGTGGAGCAGATCGATCAGCAGATCGTCCGGCTGCTCGCCTCCCATGGCCGGATGTCTTACACCGACCTGGGCAAGGTGACGGGCCTGTCCACCTCCGCCGTCCACCAGCGCGTACGCCGGCTGGAGCAGCGGGGCGTCATCAAGGGGTACGCGGCCGTCGTCGACTACGAAGCCCTGGGTCTGCCGCTCACGGCGTTCATCTCGATCCGGCCGATCGACCCGAGCCAGCCCGACGATTCACCGGACCTCCTGATCGACGTGCCAGAGATCGAAGACTGCCATTCGGTCGCTGGCGACGAGAACTACATGCTCAAGGTGCGCGTCGCGAGCCCAAGCGCGCTCGAAGAGCTCCTCGCGAGGATTCGCGCCAAGGCCAACGTCTCCACCCGGTCGATCGTCGTCCTGTCGACGCCGTACGAACAGCGACCGCCTGCCGTCTGAGGCTGATCCGGGACCCACACGCCGGTACGCCTGCACACCCGCACGGCCGGCGTACGGACGTCCTCTAGGCTGGCGACGCTATGGCGCATCGACCGGCACCCCCAGCCAACCGGGCCGAGCGGGCGGGCCGGGTTTCCCGCAGGACGGCCGACTCGACGCGGCGGATGTTCGTACTCGCGGTTCCCGGCCTCGCGCCACTCGTCAGGCGCGAACTCGCCGGGCTGACCGGCGTACGCGTCACCGACGTCGGCAACGACGGACGCTCCGATGTCCTGCTCTGCGAGGTCGCGCCCGGAGCGGAACGGCGCCTGCTTCGCCTGGCGAGCGTGGAGGACGTGTTCGCCGAGTTCGGGCGGACGTTGCGTTCGGAGGGGGATCGACCGCCCTGGATCGCGCGGCGGCTACTTCATACATCCCGGCTCGACAACGGTGTCCAGCTCTGGCGTAGCCAGGGGGAGGCACGTTCGACGCGTGGGAAGGGCCAACGCGGCCCGCTGACCTATCGGGTCGTGGTCCGCGTCCTCGAGGAGCGCACGTGGCAGCGCACCCAGCTGCGCCGGGCACTCAGCGATGCAGTCGCCGCGGCCGAACCCCGATGGCGCACCGCCGATCCGGCCCAGGTGGAGCTGTGGACCGTGGAGTACACCCGCGGACGCTTCGTCGCCGGGGTACGCCTCACGACCGCCCAGCTTCGCCAGCACGGCGGACGGGCCACCGAGCGGACGGGTGCCCTGCGTCCCACGGTCGCCGCGGCGATGGTCGGGCTCGCCGGCACGCCACCGGAAACCGCCGGACAGGGCACGTTGCTCGACCCGTGCTGTGGCTCCGGCACGATCCTCGCCGAGGCGAAGGCGGCCGGATGGAGCGTGCAGGGCCGCGACATCGACCCCAGTGCCGCCTCGGCGACCCGCCGCAACGTCCGTGACGACCGCGACGGGCGGGCGGTGGTCGTGGCTGACGGAGACGCCAGGGAGCTGGACCTCGACGACGCGGCGGTCGACGGGTGCGTGTCGAACCTTCCGTTCGGGCGGCAGTACACCGTGCAGGGCGAGCCACGGGCATGGCTGCGCGACGTCCTCACCGAGATGGCCCGGGTCACCCGTGCCGGCGGGCGGATCGTCCTGCTGGCGCCGGACATCCCGAAGGCGAGCGTGCCGTCCGCGCTGCGGTTCCGCGACCGGTACGACCTCAGGCTGCTCGGTGCGCGGACGGCCATCTGGGTCTACGACCGGCGGTGACCTCAGGTGACCGCCGCCGAGGTTCTGGGGTTGCCCTACATCGCCCCCATGCTGGCCACACCGGGCACGATGCCACCACCGGCCGACCAGGAGCGTTGGGCGTTCGAGATGAAATGGGACGGCGTACGCACGGTTGCCTACGCCGCCCGTGACCAGGTGGTCCTGCTCGGGCGCTCGGGGCGCGACTTCACCTCCACCTACCCCGAACTCTCCGGGGTCACCATGGACGAGGTAGCGGGCGCGGAGGGCCTGGTCGTCGACGGCGAGGTCGTCGCGTTCGACGACCAGGGCAGGCCGAGCTTCGAACGGCTGCAGTCGCGCATGCACGGCCCGCCGCGCGGGCGGTCACGACAGTCCGGCCGGACGAGACAGGCCGGCCCGACGAGACAGGCCGGGACCGCGCCGGTCTGCTACCTCGTCTTCGACCTGCTCTACCTCCGAGGGCGTTCGCTCGTCGGCGAGCCGTACCACGTGCGCAGGGCACTCCTGCGCGACCTCGCCCTTCCCGCACCTGCCTGGCAGGTGCCGCCGGCGTTCGAGGGGATGGGTGCGGCAGCACTGGAGACGAGTCGCCGGCAGCAGCTGGAGGGGATCGTCGCGAAACGCCTCGACTGGGCGTACGAACCGGGACGTCGCAGCCCCGCGTGGATCAAGATCAAGCACGTACGCACCCAGGACGTCGTGATCGGCGGCTGGCGGATCGGAGCGGGATCCCGGGCCGGCACCTTCGCGTCCCTGCTGTGCGGGGTCTACGAGGGCGACCGCCTGGTCTATGCCGGTCGGGTGGGTACCGGGTTCACGCAGGCGCGCCTGAAGGCGCTCACGGAACGCCTTGCCCCGTTGGCGCGCGACGCTTCACCGTTCGACGAGTCCGTGCCGGCCGCCGATGCCAGGGACGCGCGGTGGGTCGAGCCGGTGCTGGTCGGCGAGGTGGCGTTCGCACAGTGGACCCGCGACGGCCGGCTCTGGCATCCCTCCTGGCGTGGGCTCCGCGACGACCGGGATCCCCGGGACGTCGTGCGGGAGTCCTGACCTCTCGGTCGCCCCGGCACTGGTGCCGTCGCGCGATTCACCGACCACAACGTGCCAAGGCCTGGCACCCGTTCTCGCCGGAGTCGTAACTTTTGTCCTAACCCTGGCAATCGTCACGTCCCTGACATCTGGGGCAGATACTTTCGTTTGGCACGGGGCACCCGAAGATCCCGACGGTTCATGCCAGAAGCGAGGCCCATCATGCGACTTCGTCGATCTCGATCAACGATCGTCCTCAGTCTCACCAGCCTGCTCGCGGCGACGCTCGTCGGCGTGGGCCTGTTGGTGCCAGCGGCAGCCGCCTCAGGCGTCGCCTCGCAGCAGTTCCAGGCGACGGACTCCGACCAGGTGGCGGTCCACCGGGTCGCCGCCTCGGCGCGGCAGGACGCCCAGGCGTCCTGGAGCGAACAGCGGATGCGCTCGGCGACACCCATGCGCCGACTACTCGACCGGACCACGGCGCTTGCGTCACCGGTGAGCACTGTCAAGCGCGGGTTGCCAGCACTCATCCAGCCCACCAGGCAAGCAGTGTCCGACCTGATCCCGTTGGCGCTTCCGGAGACCGGTGGCGCGTGGTCGGGCGGCGGCGCTGTCACCAAGACCGCGGGCCGGGTGTTCTTCAACTTCAACGGCGCTGACGCCTCGTGCTCCGGCGACGCAGTCACGAGCGGGAACAGGAGCGTTGTCATCACCGCCGGCCACTGCGTGAAGTACGAAGGGACCTGGCACACCTCCTGGGTCTTCGTACCCGGCTACGACGACGGCGACCGCCCGCACGGGACATGGACGGCCAACACGACGCTGACCACACCGCAGTGGGAGGCGAGTGAGGACCTGAGCTATGACGTGGGTGCCGCTGTCGTCGACCCGTTGAACGGCCAGCGTCTCACCGATGCCGTGGGCGGCCAGGGCATCGCGTTCAACCAGGACCGCGGTCAGACGATGTACAGCTTCGGCTACCCGGCCGCCGATCCGTACGACGGCGAGAGCCTCATCTACTGCAGCGGCACCACGTTCGACGACCCGCTCTTCAGTACCGACCACGGTCTCAACTGCGACATGACCGGGGGCTCGAGCGGAGGACCGTGGTTCCTGCGGTTCGACGAGGCATCCGGTGCCGGGGTGCAGAACTCCGTCAACAGTTTCGGTTACGTCTTCCTGCCGGACGTGATGTTCGGGCCCTACTTCGGTAGCGAGGCGCAGGCGCTCTACAACGCGGCCGCCGCCCGGTGAGGGTGGGGCTCGCAGCGATCTGAGGGTGTCGTGGTCTGCGGACCACGACACCCTTCGATGCTCCCGGCGGTGCTGGCCGCCTCAGTCGGTAACGGCTGGCGATGCGGGGCCGGTCAGCCGTCGATCGGGTCCGGGTTGTCGGCCAGCGCGCTCAACCGCGCCCTCGGGTCGGGGACCAACCGCCGCTCCGCCAGGTCGAGCAGGCCGCACACCGCCGTCAGCTCGGCCGCCAGCGTGCCATCGCTCAGGACGAACCGCTGAACGAGCCGGAACGACTTTCCCGCTCCCCACTCGAACGCACACGTCACGTCCACCAGGTCTCCACCACGCAACTCGCGCAGGAACCGGATCGTGGTTTCCATCGTGACCGGACCGACTCCGGTTGCCAGCAGCTTGTCCTGCTGAATCCCCATCGAACGCAGGAACTCCCAGCGGGCATGCTCGGCGTAGTGGAGATACTCGGCCTGGTTCAGATGTCCCTGGGTGTCCAGCTCGTACCCTCGGACGGTGATGGGCACCGCAAACGCCTCCGTCATGCCCTTCATCATGCCGCTCGTGCTGATGACGAACACCTCTCAGCCCTGGACTCTGTGCTCCACTGACGGCCGGCCGTTGGAGGCCTCGCTCATCGCCCGATGTTCTGCAGGTACTCCTTGCGGTTGAGCGGATTGTGGTCGGTCCGAGGGCGGGCCGGCACAGGCCCCCGGATGGGTTCGTACCGATCGAAGGAGCACTCGAGGACGCCCTCACCACGGGTGAGAGCCGGCAACCGCTGCTGCAGCTCATGTACCTGGGCCGCCGGGATCTCACCCTCCAGCACTGATGCGGAGCCCCGCGTCGAGGGCGAGTGTGGCACGGCACGCATCCTCGCGAGGTTGGGCAGGATCGATCCGAGCGCGTCGGCGGGAAACTCGAGGCGAAAGTGGTGCATCGGTTCGAACACCTGTGTTCCAGCCTGCTGCAGCGCGCTCATCAGAACCAGTGGGGTCAGCCGGCGGAAGTCGCCGGCAGAACTCGACGCCTTGCTCCAGCCGTACGGCGGCGGTGGCGTGTAGCCGGAGTGCGTGATGGTGACCGTGCAGTCCGTGACCTGCCAACCGTGGACTCCCTGCAGCAGCGTCTCGCGCACGGTCTCCTCGACCGCTCGCAGGAACGAGAACGGCAGGGAACCGAGCTCGATCCCCAGCCGGAACTCCACGCCGGCGCCGACCGGCGCCGGCTCGACCCGCAACCCGACAGTGGCGCGGAACGGGTTGGTCTCCTGGCCCATGAACTCAGCGGCGGCACCGGTGCCGACGGGGCGTTCGATGCAGATCGTGGTGGTCTCACGGAAGGTGACGTCGACACCGTAGTCACCCGCCAGTGTGGCCTGGATGACCTCCTTCTGCACTTCGCCATAGAGCGAGACATGGATCTCCTGGCGGATGTCGTCCTGTCGCAGGTTGATCAACGGATCCTGCTCGGCCAGTTCGGTGAGTGCGGCATGCAAGGCGCCCTTGTCAGCAGGTCGGGACGCCGACACCACCGATTCCAACGTAGGCGGCGAGAAGTAGCCCCCGCCGTTCGCGGAACGACGGCCGACGGCGGTCTCGGTCGCCTCCGGGGTCGGCTCCGAGGTGGCTTTCGAGGTCGGGTCCGAGGCTGCGGACGAGGAGCCCACGTCGTCACCGATCCGGACCTCGGCAAGGCCCCAGAGCTTGGCGATCTGCCCGGCGGCCACCGAACTCCGCGAGGTGGCCGCGCCGCGCTCGAAAACGCTGATTCGGGTGACCTTTCCCTTGCGATCATCGCCGAAGTGCAGCCGATCGCGGGTACGCAGAGTTCCTGCGAACATGCGTACGTAGGCGATCTTCTCCCCGGCGGGACCGCGTTCGACCTTGAATACGGTGCCGGAAGCGGGCCCGTCAGCCCCACAGTCGGACGCGGGCAGCAACTCGGTCAGGCCCGAGATCAGCGGGTCCATACCGGCGCCGGTGATCGCCGAGCCGAAGTAGACCGGATGCACCAGGCATCGGCTCGTCTGCGCCGCAAGCTCCCGACGAAGGTGGAAGTACGACACGGCCGACTCGTCGGCCACGTAGGCGGCCAGGAAGGCGTCGTCATGGTCGGCGAGCAGCTCGACCAACCCCTCGGTGAAGACCTGATCCGTCGACCCGTACGCCGTGAAACGGCCGGAACGTGTGCCGAGGTCGTCGGCCGAACCCATCGCGATGATCGACGGCGTGAGCTTTGCCGCGATGTCCTTCAGCACCCCTTCGTACCTGGCGCCGTCGCGGTCGATCTTGTTGACGAAGATGAGGGTCGGGATATGCAGCCGCTGAAGAGTCCGCATCAAGACGCGGGTCTGCGCCTGCACCCCCTCGACGGCAGAGATCACCAGTACGGCGCCGTCGAGCGCGCACAGGACCCGTTCCACCTCGGCGATGAAGTCCGGGTGTCCGGGCGTGTCGATCAGGTTGACCGTGACGTCACCGATGACGAACGACACCACCGCGGACTTGATGGTGATGCCGCGCTGGCGTTCCAGTGCCAGGGAGTCGGTTTGCGTACTGCCGTCGTCGACTCGACCGACCTCGTCGATGACACCAGCGGCGAAGAGCAACCGCTCTGTCAGGCTGGTCTTACCGGCGTCAACATGCGCCAGGATCCCCAAGTTCAACGTGCTCACGACGCGTCATGTCCTCGAGATAGGTGACAGAACCCTTCTGGATGGACACAGACGAACGACGCATTTCACGCTCCTTGGAGAGTCAACTCTTGCCGGGAGTGAAGCAGACCGCCGTCAGGGCAGGCAACCGGTTTGTCAGAGGCTCAGGCAGCCGCCGGTTGCGCGGTGCTGTTGCGGATGACCAGATCCGTCGCGAGCTCGATCCGCGGGTTCTCTATCTGCTCACCCCTCGCAAGACGGAGGACAGTGCGGGCCGCGAGAGTGCCCATCTCGGACAGCGGCTGGCGTACGGTCGTCAGCGGTGGCGAGGACCAGCGGGCCTCGGGCAGGTCGTCGAAGCCGACGACACTGATGTCGTCGGGAACCCGGAGGCCGCGTTGCCGGATCGCTTCGTAGAGCCCGAAGGCCATCTGGTCGTTGGAGGCGAAGATGGCCGACGGCCGCGCCTTGTGATCAAGTAGAGCGTTGCCGGCCTCGAAGCCGGACTGTGGATAGAAGTCGCCCTGCCATACCAACTCGTCATCCGCCGAAAGCTCGGCCGCAGCGAGTCCGGCGCGGTAACCGTCCAACCGTGCGCGGCTGCACCGCAGCCGGGGGGGTCCGGCGATGAAGCCGATCCGTTCGTGACCGAGCGCGAGGAGGTGCTCGGTGGCGGCGAGCCCGCCCGCCCAGTTGGTGGCACCGATGGTCGGCACCTCCAGAGGCGGTACCCCCGCCGTGTCGACCATGACGGTCGGGACGTCGAGCCGGTCCAGCTCCGCCTGCAGCGGCGCCTCCAGGCCGGAACCGACGAGGATCACGCCGTCGGTGGCCCGAGTCCGGACGTTCTGCATCCACTGACGTGCCGATGCGGCCTTGCCGTGGATCGCCGAGATCACGGTGCCGATGTGTGACGTGTGCGCGACATCCTCGATGCCGCGGATGATCTCGACGGCCCACGGACTGTCGAGGTCGTCGAAGACCAGGTCGATCAGGCTCGCGTGATCGCGCGGTCGGGGTTGGCGGCGGCGGTACCCGCGGCGGCGGAGGAGTTCCTCGACGCGTTCGCGTGTCTGTGGGGACACGTCAGAACGTCCGTTGACGACTCGAGAAACGGTGGGCACCGAGACACCGGCCTCGCGGGCGATCGCGGTGATGGTGACGCGGGATCCGGTGTCAGCGGCCACGAGCTTCTCCTTCGTTCGGAGGTCGGCGGTCGGGACTGCGGACGGGAGACGACTGAAAGTTTGCGGGACCGCCCCGACTAGACGTTCCCTCGGCAGCTGCCGTAATCCTGCCTGATCCACAGGCTTGACGTTACTTCTGGGCGTCTTTACCGTTCACGGCATCTTACGGAAGCTTTCCGGAAATACATCACTGTGACGGGAGATCTCCTGATGAAGGTGACCCGAACAGCTGTCGCGGGCATTGTCGCCGCAGCGGTCCTCATCACGATCGGCACGTCGACCGCGTCGGCTGAGGATGAACCAACCAGCGAGAACACGTCGACGGATCAGCCGTTGCGCGTCCTGGCAGCCAAAGCCGGGATCGCGTTCGGTACCGCGGTCAACATGGACGCGTACAACAACGACACGACCTACCGTGAGCTCATCGGCCAGGAGTTCTCGAGCGTCACGGCCGAGAACGTCATGAAGTGGCAGCTGCTCGAGCCGCAGCGAGGGGTCTACAACTGGGGTCCGGCCGATCAGCTCGTGCGCGTAGCCGACGAGAACGGCCAGAAGGTGCGCGGGCACACGCTCATCTGGCACAACCAGCTGCCCACCTGGCTTACCAACGGAGTCGCCTCCGGTGAGATCACACCGGACGAGCTTCGGCAGATCCTGAAGAACCACATCTTCACGGTGATGCGCCACTTCAAAGGCAAGATCCACCAGTGGGATGTCGCCAACGAGGTCATCGACGACAGCGGCAACCTGCGCAACACGATCTGGCTGCAGAACCTGGGTCCGAGCTACATCGCGGACGCGTTCCGGTGGGCTCGCCAGGCCGACCCGGACGCCGCCCTCTATCTGAACGACTACAACGTCGAGGGTCCGAACGCCAAGGCCGATGCGTACTACGCCCTGGTCAAGCAGCTACTCGCCGACGACGTGCCGGTGCACGGTTTCGGAATCCAGGGCCACCTCGGTGTGCAGTTCGGCTTCTGGCCCGCGAGTGCGGTGGCCGACAACATGAAGCGCTTCGAGGCACTCGGCCTGGAGACGGCGGTCACCGAGGCAGATGTCCGGATGATCATGCCGCCCGATGAGGACAAGCTGGCCGCGCAGGCACGTGGCTACAGCACGTTGGTCCAGGGCTGCCTGATGGCCAAGCGCTGCAGGTCGTTCACCGTCTGGGGATTCACCGACAAGTACTCCTGGGTTCCGGGCACTTTCACCGGCCAGGGCGCGGCGAACCTCCTGGCGGAGGACTTCCAGCCCAAGCCGGCGTACTACGCCGTCCAGGATGACCTCGCGCGAGCCGGACGGTAGCGACGGCCGCTGCCGGACAGTAACGAGCCTGAGAGCGAAATTTTTCGGTCTCGACAACCTTGCTCTCGGCCCAGGCGGGAGGTGCTGGTGTGAGTGGTGACACCAGCACCTCCCGCTGACGGCCAGGTGGTGGCCACTCGACACGGGTGCGGGCCTTCCGGAAGGATGCCTGCAATATCGTCGATCGTTGCGGTGGAGTGCGGTGAGAGTCGCGAGCCACCACTGGAGCAAGGCCGACACCTGCACGTGGTCGACACGACGGAGGACGGAGACCGATGCCGATCGACGACCCGCCAGCCCAGGACGTCGCCGGCCGCGACGGCCGGCCACCCGGTTCGGACGTGCCGACGTGGCAGGATCCTGCCCGGCCGGTACCTGCGCGGGTGGCGGACCTGCTGGCCCGGATGACACTCGAGGAGAAGGTCGCCCAGCTCTACGGAGTCTGGGTCGGTGCCGACGCTTCGGGCGGCGGGGTAGCTCCCCACCAGCACGACCTCGCCGATCCTGACCTCGACCTACGGGAGTTGATCGCCGCCGGCCTCGGCCAGCTCACGCGCCCGTTCGGCACCGCCCCCATCGCACCCGCCATCGGCGCTCGGTCGCTGGCCGCCACGCAACACGAGATCATGGCGGCAGGTCGGTTCCGGATCCCGGCGGTCGCCCACGAGGAGTGCCTCGCCGGCTTCATGACCTGGGGCGCGACCGTCTACCCGACAGCTCTGGCCTGGGGAGCGAGTTTCGACCCTGCCTTGGTCGAGAGGATGGCGACCGAGATCGGTGCGGCCATGCGCAGTGTCGGAGTGGACCAGGGGCTCGCACCCGTTCTCGACGTGACGCGGGACCCGCGCTGGGGGCGGACGGAGGAAACCATCGGCGAGGATCCCTACCTCGTCGGCACCATAGGCACCGCCTATGTCCGGGGCCTGCAGTCCACCGGCATCATCGCGACGTTGAAGCACTTCGTCGGCTACTCGGCATCCAAGGCCGGCCGCAACTTCGGCCCCGTCGCGGCTGGCCCCCGCGAGTTGGCCGACGACCTGCTCGTGCCGTTCGAGATGGCCGTACGCGACGGCGGAGTGAGGTCGGTCATGCACTCCTACACCGAGATCGACGGTGTGCCGTCGGCGGCCGACGCGAGCCTGCTCACCGACTTGCTCCGCACGACGTGGGGTTTCGACGGCACTGTCGTGGCGGACTACTTCGGTGTCTCGTTCCTTGAACTCCTCCACGGCGTCGCGAGGTCCCCGGCCGAGGCGGCGGGCCTTGCGCTCGCGGCGGGTGTGGACGTGGAGCTGCCGACCGTCCGCTGCTACCGCGAGCCACTGCTCGATGCGGTCCGCTCCGGCGAGATCCGCGAGGAGCTCGTCGACCTCGCCGCGGCCCGCGTCCTGCGGCAGAAGTGTGAACTCGGTCTGCTCGACGCGGACTGGGATCCCGGCCCGCCGGCAAACCTCGACGACATCGATCTCGATCCTCCTGAAGCGCGGGCGACAGCGCGGACCCTCGCCGAGGAGTCGGTGGTGCTGCTCGCGAACTCGGGTACGTTGCCGCTCCCACCCGAGCCGAGGCTCGCTCTGGTCGGCCCACTCGCGGCCGATCCGATGGCGATGGTCGGCTGCTACTCGTTCCCCTCGCACGTGGGGTCCAAGCACCCGGACCTGTCGCTGGGCGTCGAGATCCCGTCCGTCCTCGACGCGATCCGGGAGGAGCTGCCGCGGGCCACGGTGGATCACATGGCCGGATGCACTGTCTCCGACCCCGACGTCAGCGGGATCGCTGCGGCGGTGGAGGTGGCCAGCCGTGCCGACGTGTGCGTCGCGGTCGTCGGCGACCGGGCAGGACTGTTCGGGCGTGGCACCTCAGGGGAAGGCTGCGACGCCGAGGATCTCCGGCTGCCAGGCGTCCAGGCCGACCTGCTGGAGGCTCTGCTCGCCACGGCGGCTCCGGTGGTCGTCGTGGTCCTGGCCGGCCGTCCGTACGCACTCGGTGCCTTCGCCGACCGGGCCGCCGCCGTCGTCCAGGCGTTCTTCCCCGGTGCCGAAGGCGGGGCCGCCGTCGCCGGCGTCCTGTCCGGTCGGGTGTGTCCGTCCGGGCGCCTGCCGGTGAGCGTTCCACGGACCCAGGGCGGCCAGCCCACGACGTATCTCGCGCCGAAGCTCGGCCATCGGACCAAGGTGAGCAACCTCGATCCCACGCCGCTCTATCCGTTCGGGCATGGCCTTTCCTACACCCGGTTCCGATGGAGCGACCTGCGGGTCGGCGGGGCGAGCGTCGCCGCCGATGAGCGCCTACGCATACCAACCGACGGGTGCGTGTCGGTGTCGCTCGTCGTCGAGAACACCGGAGACCGCGAGGGTACGGATGTCGTCCAGCTGTACCTCCACGATCCCGTCGCGCAGGTGACCCGCCCGGTCGTACGCCTGGTGGGCTATGCCCGGGTACCGCTCGAGCCGGGGGATGCCCGGCGGGTGGTGTTCGGGGTCCATGCGGACCTGAGTGCGTTCACCGGGCGGGACCTGCGGCGCGTGGTGGAGCCGGGGGACCTCGAACTCCGCCTCAGCCGGTCGAGCGCGGTGCCTGAGCTGGTCGTCCCGATCACTCTCACCGGCGACGAGCGGATCGTCGATCATCACCGGCACCTCTGCGCAGAGGTCTCCTTCAGCGAGATCTCCCTCACCGCTCCGGTCGACGCTACTTGACGGCGCCTGTCAGCTCCTGGTGGTTGTCGGACGCCGGAGGCCCGAACTCGTTCCGGTAGCACGAAACCCGACTCTGCCGCCGCCCGGCGAGAGGATTTCGTGCCTCGTGGAACGATGCGAAGGCACCGGCACCTGACGGGAGGGACGCGCATCGTGAAGTTGGCCATTCTCGGCGGTGGGGGATTCCGCGTTCCGCTCGTCTACGGTGCCCTGCTGCGTGACACCGGCACACCCCGGGTCGACGAGGTGGCGCTCTGCGACCCTTCAGCGCAGCGCCTGTCCGTCATCGGCGCGGTCCTTGCCCGGCTCGGCGCCTCGCACGCGGACCCACCGCGGGTGAAGCTGACCACCGATCTCGACCCCGCCCTCGAGGGTGCGGCGTTCGTCTTCTCCGCGATCCGCGTCGGTGGGCTGGCCGGGCGGATCCGGGACGAACGCATCGCCCTGGACCTCGGTGTGCTCGGCCAGGAGACGACCGGTCCCGGTGGCGTCGCCTACGGGCTACGGACGATTCCTGAGGCGGTACGCATCGCCGAGCGGGTCCGGGCAGTGGCGCCGCTGGCGTACGTCATCAACTTCACCAACCCGGCCGGCATGATCACCGAGGCGATGCAGGCCGTCCTGGGGGAGCGGGTCGTCGGGATCTGCGACACGCCCGGCAACCTCGTGTACCGCTGCGCTGCCTCTCTGGGGCTCGACCCGTCGGACGTCCACGCCGACTACGCGGGGCTCAACCACCTGGGCTGGCTACGCGGGCTGCGCGACGGCGACGGCCGGGACCGGCTGCCGGACCTGCTTGGCGACGAACGGGCAATGTCGACGCTCGAGGAGGGTGCCCTCTTCGGGCCGGACTGGCTGCGCACACTTGGTGCCATCCCGAACGAGTACCTCTACTACTACTCGTTCACCCGCGAAGCAATCCGGTCGATCGTGGACCAGCCGTCGACGCGGGGGGAGTTCCTCGCCCGGCAGCAGGCGGAGTTCTACGCCGAGGCGGGGCGAGAGTCGGATCGGGCACTGGACCTGTGGCGGCGGACGATCGCCGAACGCGAAGCGCTCTACATGGCCGAGGCCAAGCACGGTACCCGCGAAGCACCGGCGCCCCCGCCAGGAGACGTTGAGACCCGACCGCCCTCCGGCTACGAAGGCGTGGCTCTCGCCGTGATGGCCGCACTCGCCCGGGACGAGCCGTCGACCATGATCCTCGACGTACGCAACGGATCGACGCTCGCCGGTCTCGACGATGATGCCGTCATCGAAGTTCCTGCGCGGGTCGACGCGAGCGGCGCACATCCGCTGCCAGCATCCCCGCCCGACATGCACCAGTGTGGACTCATCCAGCAGGTCAAGGCGGTCGAACGGCTCACCATCGAAGCCGCGACGACCGGCTCACCAGATGCCGCGTGGAAGGCGTTCGCCCTGCATCCACTCGTGGACTCGGTCACCGTCGCCCGTGATCTGCTCCGCGGCTACGCCAACGCGTTCCCCGAGATCGCCCGACTCCTCGGCCAGGCCTGAGCTCTGGGTGGCGCGGATGTCAGGGGGCGTCAAGGAGGAGTTGACGTGTGGAAGCGGCGCGTGAGTCGGCGGCTCGCTGCTCCGCCGCCGCCAGATGGTCGCCCGCGTGCTCATGCCACCAGGCCTGACCCTCTGCGGGCAGGGTGTCGATCGGGTCGTAGTACTCATAGGTCCGCTGGAGCGCGTCGTCGCCGGCGTGTTCGATGCCGGTGCGATAGTTCTTGCGCCAGTAGCTGATCCCGAGCCTCTCGTCGTACGCCGCGACCTGGTGGACCCACCGCTTGCCGACGTACGGCACGTCGCACACGATCCGCGGTGTCGCGAATCCGGGCAGGTAGCCGAGGATCCCGTGCTGCAACGCCTGCGCCTCGCGCACCGACACCCGCCAGTGCTCGCTGAACGGGATCATGTCGCACATGTAGAAGTAGTACGGCGTGATCGTCGCACCGTCGAGCAGTGCGAAGCACAGGTCGAGCAGCTGCTCCTGCGAGTCGTTGACACCACGCATGAGCACACCCTGGTTGCGGACGTCGCGGATGCCGGTGGCGAGCATCGCCTTCGCCGCCCGGGCGACCAGCGGGGTCACCGACTGCGCGGCGTTCACGTGGGTGTGGATCGCGATCATCACCCCGCGCGCGTTCGCGATCGCCGCCAGCCGCTCCATGCCCGCACGGATGTCGTCCTGCAGCCAGTGCTGGGGCAGGCCCATCAGCGCCTTGGTGGCAAGCCGGATGTCGCGGATGTTCTCGATCTCGAGCAGCGCCGCGACGAACGCCTCCAGCCGGGGCCAGGGCATGTTGGCGACATCTCCGCCGGAGACGACGACGTCCCGGACGCCCGGATGTGTCCGGAGGTAGTCGAGCATCGCGTCGAGCCGGTTCTGCGGCTTGAGGCCGAACTTCAGCTTGTCCACCTGCGCCGTGGAGTTGCCCACGAGATCCATCCGGGTGCAGTGGCCGCAGTACTGCGGGCAGGTCGGCAGGATCTCGGCCAGCACCTTTGTCGGGTAGCGGTGGGTCAACCCTTCGGCCACCCACATCTCGTGCTCGTGCAGCGAGTCGCGCGTCGCACGAGGATGCGACGGCCAGTCGGTACGCCGGTCGGAGAAGACGGGCAGCATGTACCGCCGGAGCGGGTCCGCGTAGAACGCCCCGGTTGAGGGCGCTTCGTCCGGGACCATCGTGTTGAGCATCTGCGGCGGCAACAGCATCGACATCGTGGCCCGCTCGGCCTGGTCGCGCTCGAGGTCGGCGTAGAACGCGTCGTCGAGGAGATCACCCATGACGGCGCGGAGCTGCTTGAGGTTTTTGACGCAGTGCGCCCGCTGCCACTGGGCGGACTCCCACTCCGCGACATCGACGTCCCGCCATCCGGGAAGGCGGTGCCAGTCGGGCTCGCGCAGAGGGCGGAAGCGGTAGTCGTACGGCTGACCCTGGGGTATCTCCGCCACAGGAACACCTCCGACCTGGACCGCCAGATCATGAATGTCGTACCGTCAGATCCACACGTTACAGAAAGATTTGCTGTGGTTGCCACCATAGCCCAAAGGATCTCCTGGAGGTCCCGGTGCCCGTGCTGACACCTTCCCGCCGCGCCGGATCTCCGGTCGGGCTCCACCGGGTGCTTGAACCGTCCGGGGTCCTCCCGCAGGCGGCCACGCGCCTGGACACGCAGGCCGAGCTCTGGCCCGACGAGGTGCGCGTGCGGGTCGACCGGCTCAATCTCGATGCGGCCTCCTTCCGCCAGCTCCGGGAGGCCCACGGCGGAGACGGCGACGCCGTACGTCGCGCGGTGCTGGAGATCGTCCGGGAGCGCGGGAAGATGCAGAACCCGGTCACCGGCTCCGGCGGAATGCTGGTCGGCACGGTCGAGGAGGTGGGGTCGGACTCCCCGCTGGGACTCCGACCCGGTGACAGGATCGCGACGCTGGTCTCGCTGACCCTCACACCGCTGGTCATCTCCGACGACCTCGCGCGGTGGAACGGCGGCAGCGAGCAGGTGCCGTGCGAGGGTTACGCGATCCTGTTCGGGCGTTCGATCGCGGCGAAGCTGCCTGACGACCTGCCGGCCCAGTTGGCACTTGCCGTCATGGACGTCTGCGGCGCTCCCGCACTCACCGCCCGGGTGGTCGCGGGCTACGCCTCGCCCACGGTGAGCGTCATCGGTGCGGCCGGCAAGTCCGGCACACTGGCGCTCGCGGCGGCTCGGCGGGCCGGCGCGGCCCGCACGATCGGCGTCGTACCGATCGATGCCGAGGCACGCGCCCTCGAAGATGCCGGACTCGCCGACAGGGTCGTCCTCGCCGACGCCCGCGACCCGGTGGCCCTGTCCGACGCCGTCGCGAAGGCCGGTGGGCCCGCCGACGTCACGGTCGTCTGCGTCGACGTCCCCGGGTGCGAAGGCGGTGCGATCCTCGCCACGGCTGCCGGTGGAACCGTGGTCTTCTTCTCGATGGCGACGTCGTTCAGTGCCGCGGCCCTGGGCGCCGAAGGGCTGGCGGCGGACGTCACCATGCTGATCGGCAACGGTTACGTGCCCGGCCACGCGGAGTATGCGCTCAGCCTGGTCCGTGCCGAATCCGGCGTACGGACGCTCTTCGAGGCGAGGATGGGCGCATGACTGCCACGAACCCCGAGGCTGCTGGGCGAAAGGTCATCTTCCGCCGCGGCCCGGTCCTGTCCCCGGTCAAGGGAGCGACCGCGCTGTGCGTCGAGCGCGGCCGGATCGTCTACGCCGGCCCGGACATTGGGCTCGCGCCCTATCTCGACGGCGCCGACGAGATCGCCGACCTGGCCGGTCGGCTGGTCACACCGGCCTTCGTCGACGCGCACGTCCACCTGTCGCAAACCGGACTCAGGCTGGGCGGGCTCGACCTGTCCTGCGTGACCGGACGGAACGACCTGCTCGACGCGCTGTCGGCTCATGCCAGGAAGGACTCCAGCCCGGTCGTCCTCGGTTTCGGGTGGGACGAGACGTCGTGGGCCGATCCGCGCCTACCGTCGGGGGAGGAGCTTGACCGCTCGGCGCCAGGGCATGCCGTCTATCTCGCGCGGGTCGACGTCCACTCCGGGCTGGTCTCCGGCGCGCTGATCGCCCGGGATCCGGCTATGACCGGTGCGGCCGGGTGGGATGGAACGGGCCGGGTCGAGAGGGACGCCCATCACCGGGCCCGGGACGCCGCACAGTCCCTTGTCACGAGGGCACGACGCCGCGAGGCGATCGAGGCCGCACTCGCCGCTGCCGCGGCGGCCGGCATCGGCTGCGTCCACGAGATGGCGGCTCCGCACGTCAATGCGGCCGACGATCTCCTGCTCATCGAGGAGCTGGCGACGTTGCGTCCCGGCGTGGAGGTCGTCCGGTACTGGGGCGAACACGAGTCCGCCGGGGGTGTCGAACGCGCGCGAGCCCTGGGTTGTGTGGGTGCCGCGGGCGACCTGTGCGCCGACGGTGCGTTCGGATCACGCACGGCCGCACTGGATGCGGCGTACGACGACAAGGCGGGCCATGCGGGCCACCGCTACCTCGACGCCGAAGACATTGCCGACCATCTGGTCGCCTGCACGCGTGCCGGCCTGCAGGGCGGGTTCCACTGCATCGGGGACGCCGCCACCGCAGCGGTCGCCGAGGGGCTTCAGTTGGCCGAGAAGGCCGTCGGCACGGAGGAGCTCGTCCGGTCGCGGCACCGGCTCGAACACGTGGAACTGATCGACCCCGCGCTGGTCGGCCTGCTCGCGGCGTACGGCGTCGTGGTGAGCGGCCAGCCGGCGTTCGACGCGGAGTGGGGTGGGACGAGCGGTATGTACGCCACCCGCCTTGGTCCCACGCGGGCGCTGGCGACCAACCCGTGGTCGACCTTCCGGCGGGCCGGCGTGACGCTGGCTTTCGGGTCCGACTCGCCGGTCACGCCGTTCGACCCATGGGGCGGTGTGCGTGCGGCCGCGTCCCACCACAACGAAGCCGCCCGCCTGTCGGTCGGCGAGGCGTTCGCCGCCCACACCCGTGGTGGGTGGTACGCCGCAGGTCGGGCCGAGAGCGGTGAGCTGCGGGCCGGTGCGCCCGCCACCTTCGCGATCTGGGACGTCGAGGGCGCGGTCTGGGACGTCGAGGGACCCGGGCTGCCCGACCTCGGTCCAGGCGGTCCCACCCCCCGCTGCCTGCGTACCGTCGTCAACGGCCGGACCGTCCACGACACCGGGGATCTCGATGGCCCCGCCACCCAAGCGCATCGCAGTGGCGACACCCAGGCTGCTCGCGCTAAGGACTCCCGATGAGCACGACTGCGTTCCGGCGTCACCTCGACCTCGATCCCACGACGGTCCGCAAGGCGCGCACACTCGCCCGCCGGGCCGGGCGGCCGATCGTCACCCTGGCGAAGGCCCACACGACCGTCTCCGTCGAACGCGCGGTGCTGCGCCTCGCCGGCCTTCAGGGCGCCGATCCCGACGGGACGCCGTGGGTCAACCGCCTCGTCGACGCCGTACGCAACGACGTCGGACTCGAGCACGGTGCCGCCCTGCCGGTGTGGGACGCAATGGCCCGCGGCGCTGCCGACGATCTCCCGGGCCTCGCCCAGAAGGCCGCCGCCGGCTCCGTGAGCTTCCGGATCCCCGAAGGTGCGGCGGCACGCAAGGCAGCGCGCTCCGCGCGTCGGGCTACCGCTGCCGGCGTCCGGAAGATCGACACCCGCCGCAGGGAACGCGACCGGCTCATCGCCCGCCTCGGCGACCCGCCCCAGCGTCCGTGGATCTACCTCATCGTCGCGACCGGCGACATCTACGAGGACATCCCGCAGGCCCAGGCGGCGGCCCGCGAGGGCGCCGACATCGTGGCGGTGATCCGATCCACCGGGCAGTCGTTGCTCGACTACGTGCCCGAGGGCGCCACCCGGGAAGGCTTCGCCGGAACGTATGCCACGCAGGAGAACTTCCGGCTCATGCGTACGGCCCTCGACGAGGTGAGCAGGGAACTGCGCCGATACGTCCGGCTGACCAACTACGCAAGCGGCCTCTGCATGCCCGAGATCGCCACCCTCGCGGGACTCGAACGCCTCGACATGATGCTGAACGACTCGATGTACGGCATCCTCTTCCGCGACATCAACCCGATCCGGACGTTCGTCGACCAGCGCTTCAGCCGTCAGGTCCACGCGCGAGCGGGCATCGTCATCAACACCGGCGAGGACAACTACCTCACGACTGCCGACGCGGTCGAGCACGCGCACACCGTCACGGTGTCGCAGCTGCTGAACGAGTACTTCGCGAAGGAGGCCGGTCTCGTCGACGGTCAACTCGGCCTTGGGCATGCGTTCGAGATCGACCCGGCCCGGCCCGAGTCGTTCCGGCTCGAGCTCGCCCACGCTCTGCTCGCCCGGGAGCTCTTCCCGAAGGCACCGCTGAAGTGGATGCCGCCGACCCGGCACATGAACGGCGACGTGTTCCGGGGCTATCTGCTGGACGCGTTCTTCAACCTCGCCGGGGTGCTGACCGGGCAGCAGATACTCCTTGTCGGCATGATGACCGAGGCCGTCGTGACGCCGTGGCTGTCCGACCGCGATCTCGCGCTGCAGAACGTCCGCTACGTACTCAACGCGTGCGGCAACCTGCACGAGGACTTCCGTCCGGCGCCCGACGGTTTCCTCGCGCAACGGGCCCGGCAGGTGCTCGCCGAGGCGATCGACCTGCTCGAACGGATCTGCGCCCACGGGTCGGGCGGCCTGCTCGACGCCATCGCCGACGGCACGTTCGGCCTCATGCGCCGGCCAGCCGACGGCGGCAGGGGCCTCGACGGGGTGGCGGCCAAGGCGCCGGCGTACTACAACCCCGCCGCCGAGATCCTCGAGGAGGCACCGTGACTGAACGAAGTGAGGTCACGAATGGGCGCGGCACCGAACGCGCTGAGGTCATGAACCACCACGGCGCCGGGACGATCGTCCGGCCCTACGGTGACACCACCGGCGACGGGATGGTGCAGGTGTCGTTCACGCTGCCGATCCCGCACGACCGGCGGGCCGAGGGCGCGGCCTTGCAGCTGGCGGCGAAGATGGGCCTGGAACCTGCCATGGTCGTCCACGCGAAGGCCATCGGCGCAGGCGACGGCACCTCCTTCACGTTCTTCATCGTCTACGGAAGGGTCGGACATCTCGTCGACCTCTCGCAGGTCGAGGTGATCGAGCGTGAGTACCCACTCCTCACGCCCAAGGAGGTCAACCTCGCGATCCGGCGCGGGCTGCGCCGCCGGCTCGTCGTCGTCGGGGCCTGCATCGGCACGGACGCGCACACCGTCGGCATCGACGCCATCCTCAACATCAAGGGATTCGCGGGCGAGAAGGGCCTCGAGTACTACCGCGAGCTCAAGGTGATCAACCTGGGCGCGCAGGTCGCGGTACCGGATCTCGTCGCCCGGGCGCGCGCCGAACACGCCGACGCGATTCTCGTCTCACAGGTCGTGACGCAGCGGGACGCCCACATTCGTGGTACCCAGGAGCTCGCGGCCGCACTTCGGGAGGCCTACGACGCAAAGGGCGAATTCCCGCTGCTCGTCGTCGGCGGCCCCCGCTTCCACGAGTCGATGGCGGCCGGCCTCGGCGTCGACCGGGTGTTCGGCCGCGGGACCACACCGGGCGAGGTGGCGAGCTACCTGGTGCACGCCCTCGTGACCGCCACAGCGCCCCAGGACCGAACTCAGGACCGGACGCAGCAGCACCGGACCCAGGACCGGACGCAGCAGCGGGAAAGGACCGCATGAACGACCACCGCCTCGGTCTCACCGTCTCGCACCGCAGGTACGTGTCGTACGCCGATGCGCACTACGCCGGCAGCCTGGTCGCGGGCGGCTATGTCCTCGGCCTGTTCGGCGACGTGGCAACGGAGGTGTGCATTCGAACTGACGGCGACGAGGGTCTGCTCGCGTCGTACGCCGACGTGCAGTTCCTCGCGCCAGTCCGGGCTGGTGACGTCCTGGAGGTCACGGCCACCGTCACCCGCGTCGGCGGCCGTAGCCGCGACCTCGCGCTGGAGGCGAAGGTGCTCGCCCGTGGCCGACCGGAGCGGAGCGAGTCGGCTGCTCAGCTGCTCGACGAACCCCTGGTCGCGACCACCGCCCGCGCGACCGTGGTGATCCCGACGGTTCCATGATCGGTAGGTCTGCGATACGCTCCGCAAGGTCGACCTTCCGGAGGGTTGAGCAAGCCCGGAGCCCTTACCCACAAGGGCGTACGCACCTCGACACGCCGGACCACGACACGCCGTCGATTGCACAAAATCTCGGCATCGTGTGGGTGGCCAGAAGATGGCCGTGACCTGCACATATTCGCTATTTGTGCAGGTCAGTCCCCAGTTGACACCAAGGCGCGGGTCTCGCCATCGTCATGGTGTCCACCGCAGGTCAACTCGGCTCGGGGCGTCGCCTTGGCTCTCGCGTGAGGAGTCCGTAGCCAGTTCTCGTACCACGTGAATGCTCGGGGCCTCCGTCTCGTGCGGTGGGGTGGCCACGGAACGGTCCGCTGCCCAGTAGACAACGGCTCATGGCGCGCAGCCTACGCGTCGCGGGTCGGTCCGAAGGGTGAGCGGGCCGTTCCGTCTTTGGTGGACTTTTCGTCCTGGAACCCGTTCCACCGCTCCGGAGTCTGACCAGAGCGTGTGCAGAGTGCAGAGCCTCGGTGGGCGCCACCGCCGCCCTCAGTTGATCGAGGTTTCCCGGGTTGGTGCGATCATTGGACGCCGAGCCCGGGCAAGACGACCGTAGAAGTCACGGCGGACCGGCACCAGAGCGGGCACCAGTGTGTGCACCCGTGCGTTGTACGGACCGCGGGCACACCTCACGAAAGGGACGGTGGCGTTGAGGGTCGAGGACGGACTCGTCGAGCCTTCGGCGAGCGGTGGCGCCGCACCTCCGGTCGCTGCCGCGAGCACTCCACAAAGTGACACGGCCACCGTGGTGCCGACCTGGCTCCGCCTCCTGCTCGCCACCGGGTCCGGTGTCGCTCTCGCTGTCGCGTTCCCGCCGCTCGGCTGGGCGTGGATCACCCCCCTGGCCGTGGGCGCACTCACGCTGGCCTGCAAGGGGCTCCGGTTGCGGACGGCCGCGCTGGTGGGTCTCGGGTTCGGCGTGGGATTCTTCGCCGTCCTGCTCCAGTGGATCCGGGTGATCGGCCTCGACGGATGGGTGGCTCTCAGCCTGATCGAGGCGGTTTTCGTCGCCGCGCTCGGCGCCGGCATCGCCCTGGTGACCCGGCTGCGCGGCTGGCCCGTGTGGGTGGCTGCCCTGTGGGTGGCGGTCGAGCTGGCCCGGGGGTCCATTCCCCTGGGTGGCTTCCCCTGGGGACGTCTGGCGTTCGCCCTGGACAGCACTCCGATGGCGGCCTATGCGAGTCTCGGCGGCGTCGCTTTCGTGTCGTTCGTCGTGGCATTGGCCGGAAACCTGCTGGCCTGGGCGCTCCTGGCGCGCTCGAGCCGGGTTCTCACCCGGGCCGGAGCGGGCCTCGCCGTGGTGGCGTTGGCGCTGGGCGGCCTTCTCGTACCCCTTCCGACTTCCGGCCAGGGCACGGCCACCGTCGCGGTCGTCCAGGGCAATGTGCCGGCCCGTGGGATGGAGTTCCTCGGCCGGGCTCGCACGGTCACCCGAAACCACCTCGCGGCCACCGAAGAGCTCATGCGCGACGTAGCGGCCGGAAAGGTACCGAAACCGGAGTTTGTCGTATGGCCGGAGAACTCCACCGACATCGACCCCTTCGCCGACCCGACCACCGGCTCGATCGTGGAGCAGGCCGTCGCCGCCGCGGGAGTGCCGGTCCTCGTCGGCGCGATCCTCAATGGACCCGGCGATGACTACCGACGGACGACCGGCGTGGTGTGGGATCCAGACACCGGCCCGGGGGAGACCTACGTCAAGCAGCATCCGGTCCCGTTCGGGGAGTACATCCCCTTCCGTCAGCTCCTCCTGCCCTACATCGACCGCCTCCAGATGGTCGGCCGCGACACCTTCGCCGGCAGTGATCCAGGTCTGATGACGATCGCCGGCTACGACATCGCCGAGGTGATCTGCTTCGAGATCGCGTACGACGGAATCGTGGGCGAGGTCGCGCGGGCCGACTCCCAGCTGCTGGTCGTCCAGACCAACAACTCCACCTATCTCGGGACGGGGCAGCCACAGCAGCAGTTCGCGATCACCCGGCTGCGGTCGATCGAATACGGCAAAGCGACCCTGGTCGCCTCGCCGAGCGGCATCAGCGGGGTGATCTCGCCCGACGGCACCGTGGTCGCGAAGTCGCGGGAGGCGACCCGGCAGACCTACGTCGAGCGGGTCCCGCTGCGGACCAGCCCGACCCTTGCTGCGCGCTTGGGCCCTGCACCCGAGCGCCTGGCCGCTATCGTCGGCTTTGGGGCCGTGGTGGTCGCCGTTGCCCGCAGTCGCAGGACGCGGCGGGTGGAAACGGCGGCCGGCGGTGCTGGCTCAGGGGGCGACGCCGAGGGGGGCCGATGAGCGACGCGGGGGAGAAGCCGTACACCGATCTCGGTCGGATCCTGGTCGTCCTGCCGACCTACAACGAGATCGACAATCTCGAACGGATGGTGAAGCGCCTCCGCGCGGCCGCGCCCGAGGTGGAGGTGCTGATCGCCGACGACGCCTCGCCCGACGGCACCGGCCAACTCGCCGACCGCCTCGCCGAGACCGATGATCACCTACGGGTGCTCCACCGTGCCCGCAAGGAGGGCCTTGGCACCGCCTACCTGGAGAGCTTCCGCTGGGGTCTCGACCACGGCTACGACGTGCTCTGTGAGATGGACTCCGACGGCTCCCATCACCCCGAGGCGCTTGCGAACCTGCTACGGGCACTGCACGAGGCCGATCTGGTGATCGGGTCCCGGTGGGTGCCGGGCGGCCGGATCGAGAACTGGTCGCGAGGCCGCCAGCTGCTGTCGCGGTCCGGCAACGTCTACGCACGAATGGCGCTGGGACTGCGGCTCCGCGACGCGACGTCGGGATTCCGGGTCTTCCGCCGAGCTACGCTGCAGGGAATCGATCTCGACCAGGTCGCGTCACAGGGCTACTGCTTCCAGATCGATCTGGCCTGGCGGGCCTACCTGGCCGGCTTCCGGGTGAGCGAGGTGCCGATCGTGTTCAGCGAGCGTGAGTACGGAACGAGCAAGATGGACCGCAATGTCTTGATCGAGTCGTTCCGCCGGGTGACTGTGTGGGGTGTCCGGCACCGCGTGCGTCAGGTCCGTGAGCTGGTCTCGGGCAAGCGGAAGGCGGGCATCTGATGCGACTCCGCCTGCTGCTGCTCGCCGCGTTCATCGCCGTGCCGCTGTTGGAGATCTACATCCTCATCCAGGTCGGCCAGGTCATCGGCGCCTGGTGGACGATCGCGCTGCTGATCGCCGTCAGCGTGCTCGGTTCCTGGCTGATCCGCAGGGAAGGTCGGCGAGCGTGGCGGGCCTTGACGGCCGCGACGGCGGCCGGCCGGCTACCCGACCGTGAGCTGCTCGACGGGGGACTGGTGCTGGTGGGCGGTGTCCTGATGGTGACTCCCGGGTTCGTCTCCGACCTTGCCGGCCTCTTCCTGATCATGCCGCCCACCCGCCCACTCGCCCGACGAGCGGCCACCTGGCTCCTGGGGCGCCAGCTCGCCCGTCAGGTGCAACGCGGTGGCCATCTCGGTGGGATGCCCGGAATGCCCTATCCACCCGGGCAGCCGAGGCCGAGGGACCGGGGAGTGACCATCCCGGGCGAGGTCGTCGACCGCGACGATCGGAGCTGATACCGACGGGCCAAGCTCCACGCGTGGCCGGACATGGCCGAGCCGCGTCACCCGGAGGCGACGCGGCTCGTACCAGGGGATCCAGTCAGGCGGTGCGACGGCGTTGGCGCGGCGCCTTGGGCTTCGAGGACTTGTCGGCTTCTTCCCGGTGCAGGTGGTCGGGCCCGATCTGACCCGAACGCAGGAGTTCGAGCCGCTCGGACAGAAGAACCTCGAGCTCGTCGATGCTGCGGCGTTCGAGGAGCATGTCCCAGTGCGTCCGGGGTGGCTTCACGTGCTTGGGTTCGGGTCGATCACCGTCGACCCGGATGGCCTCGCCCCCGCAGCGTGGGCACTCCCACACCGGAGGGACCTCGGCGTCAGCGGCGAGTGGCAACTCGAAGTGGTGGGAATGTGGGCAGTCATACGCGACCAGCTGGCGTGGCGCTGGGGCAATCTCCCGATCATCCTCATAGCTCGCCGCACCGAGCCGGGAGCCTCGTAGTGCACGCTCCGACATAAGCTCTCCATCCCCCTCCATCGTTGTTCGGGCCGAGCGCCGCAGCCAGGGCACGGCAATTCCATCGCTCTGCGGGCTCAGTGGGCATAACGTCTGGGCCCCCGGCCAGGATTCCCCGCTCCTGTTCCGGCGAACCGCAGCGTCTCCCGTGCCTCACTGCTAGTAGCGCCTATGACCGTAGCGTGACTGGCCCGAGACGCCCACATCGGCACGCAGAGTTCTCCTCAGATGACCTTCGGGAGTTCGTTGCCGGCGTCCCTGATCGCCCGCCGTGGATCGACCCGGAGCAGCAGGACGAACCCGACGACGAAGAAGAACACCAGCGCGATGATCGCCGGCCGGTACGAATGGGTGAGCTGGTGGACGAGCCCGAAGACCAGGGTGCCGAACCAGCTGGTCCCACGTTCTGCGGCTTGGTACAGGCTGAAGTACTCCGCCTCCCTGCCCTTCGGGACGAACTGGCTGTAGAGCGAGCGGGACAGGGCCTGGGTGCCGCCGAGCACGATGCCGATGAACACGCCCAGAACCAGTACGGGGGCGACCTGTCGCACCGGCAGGAAGTACGCGGCGACCACGACACCGACCCACACCCACAGGGCCGCGAGGATGCAACGACGGCTGCCCCAGCGGGCGGCCAGGCGCCCGAACAGCAGTGCCCCACCGAATGCCACGAACTGCACGAGCAGGATCGTGGCGATGAGCACACTCTGCCCGAGGCCGAGCTGGCTGGCGCTGTAGATGGACGACGCGTAGATGACGGTCTGGACGCCGTCGTTGAAGAAGAGGTACGCCACGAGGAACAGCAGCGTCATGGGATAGGCCCGCGCCTCGCGCAGGGTGGTGAAGAGCTGCCCCAGGCTCTGCCGGGCGACACCACCGGGTTCGGGAACGACCGCGATCGGCGGCCGGTCCCGCAACCGGAGGAAGGGTACGAAGGTGAAACCCGCCCACCAAAGCCCGGCCGACAACAAGCTGAGGCGGACGGCCGACGTGGTGGAGAGCCCGAGAAGCGTGTGTCCCTGCACCAGGGCCAGGTTGATCACGAGGAGCAGGCCGCCCCCGAGGTAGCCGAGCGCCCATCCGCGCGAGGACACCCGGTCGCGTTCGTCGGGGGTGGCGATGTCGCACAGGATCGCGTCGTACACGACGATCGACGAGGCGAGACAGAGGTTGCCGACGAAGAGCAGGAGAACGCCGAGCTGCCAGTTCGTACCGGCGACGAACACCATCGACGACGCTGCACCCGCGCCGAGCCAGGCGAACGCGCCGAGGATCCGCTTCTTGTGGTGTGACCGGTCCGTGATGGCACCGACGATCGGGAGCGCCAGGGCGGACAACAGCGTGGTGGCCGTGATGACGTACAGCGGTAACGAGCCGGGCGAGATCGGAATGCCGAGGAGGCGGAGGTCCACCGTGCACGGGCGCTCTGGTGTGCCGGCGGCGCCACAGGCGGCGGTCTCCGCGACGGACGCGAGGTACGGGCTGAACAGCACCGTCAGCACCGTCGTGACGTAGGCAGAGTTGGCCCAGTCGTAGAAGTACCACGCCCGCTGCTCGCGGCGCCGCTCCACCTCGTCCGGGTAGAACACCGGTGTGGTCGTCATGGGATCGCTCATCCCGCCCATTGCCCGCGACTGGTGAGAACCTCACGCAAGGTATCGATCCGGTCGGTGATGAGGCCGTCGACGCCGATGTCGAGGAGGGCGTTCATCTGGTCGGCGTTGTCGATCGTCCAGACGTGGACCTGCTTGCCGAGGGCGTGTGCGCGCTCGACGAAGGCAGGTGTCACGAGGCGGATGCCGGCGTAGCCGACCGGGACCTGGACGCAGGGAGCACGCGAGATCAGCATCCGGCCGAGGGGGTGCGGGAGCGGCAAAGCGAGCAGTGCCACGCCGATCGGGGTCATCCCGGTCACGACGCGGGGGCCCAGCAGGCGGTGTACGGCGTTGACGCGGTGACCGGAGAAGGACGAGACACACACCCGGTCGTGGGCGACCGTCTTGACGACCGCCTCGGCCAAGGGCCGGATCGCGTTCTCCTCCTTGACGTCGACGTTGACGCGGATCTCGGGCCAGGTGCCGAGGACCTCCTCGAGGGTGGGGATGGGTTCGCGGCCCCCGATCCGCGCCTTCGCCACCTCTGCGTACGGCAGGTCGGCGATCTTTCCGGCGCGGTCCGTGACGCGGTCGAGCGTGTCGTCGTGGAAGGCGACGAGGACTCCGTCGGCGGTCGCGTGGACGTCGGTCTCGAGGTACCGGTAGCCGAGTTCGATGGCGTTGGCGAACGCGGCCATGGAGTTCTCGATACCGACATTGGGGGCATAGCGCGCGCCGCCACGGTGAGCGAACGCAAGCGGGCCCGGATGGTCGAGAAACGGGTAGTGGCGGCGGGAGGGCGTCACTGGCACGGGCGGAAGTATGCCGGTTCGCCGCCGCCCTGTCCCTCCTTTCAAGATCGGGTTGTGTTTCGCGATTGTTTCCCTTGGAAGGAGCGGATTCACGAACGGTCAAGCATCAACCTAGGGTTGACGCCCGGGAGTGGGTCAACCTAGGGTTGACCCTATGGCGCCTGCACCCAGCCTCCACGAACTCATCGAGACCGTACGCACGGACGCCGCCAGCGACGACGTGCTCGACCAGCTCGCCGCCGCCCGTGCCGTGGTGGCCGAACTCAGCGAGACCGGAGACGCGGTCCTCGGCCACTTCGTCGACCGGGCGCGGGGCAGTGGCCGGTCGTGGACCGAGATCAGCAAGGTCCTCGGCGTCACCAAACAAGCCGTCCACAAACGCTTCACGAAGCTCAGCTTGTACCTGGACTTGTCAGCGCCAACGTTTGAGCGCTTCACGCCGCGTGCCCGACGTGCGTTCGATGCCGCCACGGAGCAGGCACGGGCGTTGGGGCATTCGTACGTTGGCACTGAGCACCTGCTGCTGGGGCTCCAGGCCGAACCTGACGGCGTCGCGGCGAAGGTTCTCGCAGGCGCGGGCGCCGGACCCGACGCCACCGAGGCCGCGGTGCTCCGTCTCGTGCCGCGCCAGAACAACCCTGTCGAGGGTGAGTTGCCGCACACTCCGCGAGCGAAGGGCGCCCTCGCCGGTGCCCTCGCGCAAGCGATCGAGTGGGGACACAACTACATCGGGACAGAACACCTGTTGCTCGGCCTCTACCGCGAGCCGCAGGGGCTCGCGGCTCGGGTCCTCACCGAACTCGGCCTCGACGCGGACTCTGCCGAGACCCGGACCGTCGAGATCCTGGCCAGCTTCCAGACTCAGCAGTAGGGCGGAGATCTCAGCCGGTGCCGAAGAGTTCCAGTTCGGTGAGGCCGATGTAGACGCCGAAGTTGACCGGGTTCTGGTTCGTACCGACGAGCCGGAACCCCTCCGCCGACACGGGTGCGAACTCTACGGCGTTGAAGCCCGCGGCCGGCGCCTCCGGCGTGCGGGCGGTCTCGGTGACCGGATGCCACACCGACCCGTCCCAGTACTCGATCGTGTAGTCCTTCGGCGGTTGCACTCCGCCCTTGTCGTCATAGAAGTGCAGCGCGATCCGGCTGGCCACGACGGACCGGTCGAACTGCACGGCGTACCAGTCCTGGGGGTTCTTCGAGTTCCACGACGTCCAGCGCGGTGAGTTGGCGTACGACCCGTCGAGCGGGCCGAGCACCGTGTCGCCGGGATAGGTGTACGACGCGGTCGGCGTCACCGTGAGGCCGAGCCCCGAGGCGTCCGAGAGCAGGTTCGAGTTGCGGACCTCGATCTCACGGACCTCGACGCCGTCCCCAGCCCCGTCCGGTTCGAGGAGGACGCGGAGCTTGCGGGTCTTCACCGTGGCGAAGCTCAGCGTGTTGCGACCCTCGACCGGATCGATTGGCCGCGCGGTGACGTTGGCCACGTCGAGCCAGTCGCTACCAGACCAGGACTGGACCCGCAGCGACGCCGGCGCGGCGGATCCGGCATATACCGTCAGCGCGTTCACCGGGCGAGGACGCATCAGGTCGACCGCCACCCACCCGTCGTCGTCGCCGGACCGCCAGCCGTTGCCAGCCTGCACCGATCCGTCGAGCAGCGACCACACGTCGCCCTCACCGGCCGACGCGGAGGGGACGGGTGTGCCGAACGCCGCCGCCTCCCCGGCACCGTTGCCGGCCAGGTTCCCCGCCGACAGGGCGGCCAGCTCGGCAAGCCCGACGCCGGCACCGCCGGTCGGGTTGGTGACGACCACCCGGAGCTTGTCGGTCGACACCGGATCGAACGCGATGACGTTGCGGCCGGTCGTCGGAGCTTCGGGGGAGTGCCGCGCGCTGTCCACCGCCTTCCACGTCCCGTCGGCGGAGTACTCCACGCGGAGCTCGGCCGGTGCAGCGAGACCTGAGCCCGCGGCGATGTCGAGGCGTATTTCGTCGATTGTCCGGGCGACTCCGAAGTCCACGTCGAACGTGTCCTCGGCATGGCCGGAGCCGGCGGTCGACCACACCGCGCCGTCCGTACGTCCATCGAGCGGCGCCCACCAGTCGTCCTCGGCGCCGGTCGACGCCGAGGGCGTCGGAGCACCCTCCGCCGCCTGGTTGAGGGCAACGTTCGGAGCGACGTCGGGAACCGCGGGGGCGTCGGTGAAGGACAGCGCGTCGAGCCAGAGCCGGTACGGGCCGCCGCTGGCGGTGGTGTGCAGTTCGAGCGCCGTCACCGCCTCGAGGTCGGGCGATCCCGTCACCTCGCGGGCCCAGGTGGTGTCACCGCCCAGTGGTACGACCACCCGCTGCCAGCCGCCGCGCGCCTCGTAGTTCGGCAACGACCAGGGGCTGAGGTAGTTCTTCGCGGGCGTGTACTCGACATAGTTGTCGGCATCCTGTATCAGCCGGATCACCGGCTGGTTGCCCTCGAAGCCGTCGCGGATCTCCTGCTCCGATGCGAGCCAGAACTCGAGTTGGTCCGCGTCGGACGCATCGACTCCACGGCTCGGTTGGTATCGCCAGGTGACGTCGTGGGCGCCTCCGGACAGGCGCACCGATCCCTTACCGAGCAGGCCACGCTCGTGATCGGCGGCAACGCGCGCCGCACCGTCGCCGCCCGGTGCCGCCTCGGCTGCCCAGCGGCCAGCGTCGGACGGCTCGGTGCCGGTCTCGTCACCCTCGCCGAGCACGTGGACGTCGAGATGGTCCAGACCGGCCAACGCACCGTCGTCGACGGTGAGGCCCACCCGATGGAAGCCCGGGTCGAGGAACCGGTGCGTCGCGCGGGCGGTCGTCGCCACGTCACCGTCACCGAACTCCCACCGGAAGGACAGCGCGTCACCGTCGGCGTCGGCCGATGTCGACGCGTCGAACGTCACCACCTCGCCAGCGCGCACGACCTTCGATGACATCCGCGCCACGGCCTTCGGGGCGTGGTCGCTCGCCTCGCCGGACAGCTCGAACACGCCGGAAACGTTGGCATCCCTCTTGACCGGACCCGAGCCGTTGCCGGCGATGTCGTTCGCGCCGAGGGTGATCCAGCGGGAGTCGCGGAGGTAGATGCCGTAGGTGTCGTTGTCGTGGATCCGGTTGCGCTGGAGCACCCAGTGGTAGGCCGGGTAGTCCGCGAGGTAGCCGATCGCGACCCCGACAGAGGTGTTGTCGTGCACGTGGTTGCCGTCGAGCACGAAGTGGCTGGACGACCCGTTGACCACGGCGATGCCGGCATTGCCGAACGGCTCGGGGGCGTTGTGGTTGTCGCGGCCGTTGAACGCGGCCTCGTTGCCGATCAGCACGGTGTCGTCGGAGTTGCCGAGCCAGAAGCCGTAGCTCGAGTGGTTGCCCATGTTGCGGACGTAGGTGTTGCCAGGCGACCACGACTCCCATGCGTTGTTGTGCGCCCAGGACGCGTCGTTCTCCTCGAAGTAGTTGCCGGTCGAGACGACGCCGTTCAGCGGTCGAAGGAAGACGCCGTCACCGCCGTGGGTGAAGTCGTTGCGCAGGATCCGGTTGTCGTTGGATGCGGTCTCGATGAGCGCGGACGTCGAGTCGCGGGCGTGGGTCTCACCCGGTGCGATCCGGATTCCCCAGCTGAAGTTGTTGTCCTCGATGCGGTTGCGCGAGGCTGACCACATCTTCAGACAGACGTTGGAGCAGTGCGAGAAGTCGTTGTCGCGTACGACGTTGTGATCGGAGTAGTGCAGCGCCAGGCCGTTCCAGTTCTCGTGTGCGGTGTTGTCGGCGATCGTCGAGTCGCTCACGTGCTCCAGCAACACCGCGCCCGCGAGCTTGCCGTCGCCCCAGCCGAAGTCGGGGTCGGTGTAGTTGCCCGAGAAGTCGTTGCCCTTGATGGTCCAGCGTCGTCCGGACTCGACGTGCAGGGCGCGTTCGAATCCCGAGACCGTGAGTCCGGTGAGGGTCGCGCCCGACACGCCTTTCGCGTGGACACCGGTGCCGACGAAGCTGTCGGGCCCGCCGACCTGGCCGGGACCCTTCAGGACCGCGCCGTTGCCATCGACGCGTACGCCGTCGGCCCCGATGACGATGCCCTCACCGTCACTGAAGTCGTACTCCCCGGGTTTGAATGTCGTGTCCTTCGTGAGGACCATGCCGGGTCGTGGCTCGACCAACTCGGGCGCGGCAGCTGCGGGCATGGCCACCATCGTGACAAACGGCGTGACAAGTAGCGCGACGGCGGCGATGAACGCAGGCGCGTGGCGGGTGACAGGCACGGATGCACTCCTCGACGGACCGCCAGGGCTTGGCATGCATGGCCGTGGGTCCGAGGCTCGGTAGAAAACGATTGCCAGCGTTCCTAGTCTCGGGGCTGCGGCGCGTCAAGAGATCTTGAGCGAACCCGCCGTTCTCGGCACACGTGTCGACTGGCTCTCCGCCGTCCCGAGCGGAGAAACGATTTCTCAACCACTCCAGGGAAACGAGTTTCCCAACCAGACAAGGGAATTGTGGACCCATCTGAGCTACAGAGCTCTACTTCCGCGGACCGGCGCGGGTCGCCCGGCTTACAGGTAGGCGAGGGTGCGCTCGACCCATTCTTCGAAGCGGGCGTACTTCATCCGGGTCTCGGGGTTCGTGGGCTCGGGCAGGTTGAGGATCCCGTCGGCGGCGTCGAGGAGGTCCCAGTACGGATGGTGCCCGTCGACTCCGCCGGCCGCGTGGTAGGTCGCAAGGAAGTGGTCGGCCACCTCCGCGCCGTAGCGGCCGGCAAGGTTCAGTCGCATCCGGGCCAGGTCGATGCCACGCGGGCCGAGGCAGCCGGTCGTCCAGTCGACCACGCCCACCAGCCGCTCACCGTCCCACAGGGTCTGCCCAGGGTGGTAGTCGCGATGGATGAAGCCCATCGTCGCCGGCGGAGGTCCACTGGCCAGCACGCCGAACACCCGGTCCCACAGCTGGAAGTTCCGCGACCAGACCGGCGGTCGGCGGTGCCCGTCCAGCTGTGGGTCGTAGTACGGCCGGTACGGCGGCAGCGCCTTCACGACCGGCAGGTCGACGCGGTGAATGGCGGTAAGGGTCTCCGCGAGGCCGACGAGCACCGCGGGATCCTTCGAGCTCTGGGGAGGTACGCCCGGCAGCCGTGTGGTCAGCAGGGTGGGCACGTCGCACATGGTCGGCCCGGTGTCCGCGCCGAGCAGCCGAGGTGCCGGGACGTCGGTGCTGCCCAGAAGTCCCAGAACGGTGGCTTCGTTCGGAGGGAGATACCACGGGTCGCTGCGGAGGCGGTCGAGGTGATGGAAGCGCCGGAGCGTCAGGTAATGCAGGACGCCGGTCGCGCTCATCACATCCAGGGCATGGAGGGTCGTCGAATCGACGCTCATCAGGCGTACGGACGCGACGATGCTCCCCGGTCCCACGACCTCCCGCACCCACTGGAGCGTCGCCTCGGACGGTGGGGCGGCGCCGTCCTGCCGCTGGTCAGCACTCATTCTGTCCGGCAAGACTACCGACGGTCCGGTTCGGAATATCGCCCCGGCCGGGGCGGCTACACGGTACGCATCGGGACGCATCGGCCACCCGATGGTGAGGAGCCCTGGTCATGCCTGCTGTCACCGCTGACACTCTGACCCTTCCGCGACTGGCCCTGCCGCCTGCCGAGGCGCGGATCCGGGCGGTCCGCAAGGTCATCACCGCGCACCGCCAGACCGAGGGCGAGGGGTTCGTCGTACGCCGGCCGTTCCCGGGTATGGACCTGTCTCTGGCGGATCCGTTCCTGCTGCTCGACCACATGGGAGCGGTGGAGTACGGCCCGGGGGAGGCCAAGGGGGCGCCGTGGCACCCGCACCGTGGCTTCGAGACCGTGACGTACATGCTCGACGGAGCGTTCGAGCACAAGGACTCCACCGGTGGCGGCGGCCTGCTCACCGAAGGCGCGACGCAGTGGATGACGGCCGGGAGCGGCATCCTGCACTCCGAGCTGCCACCGCAGGAGTTCGTGGCCAAAGGCGGGCTCTTCCACGGGGTCCAGCTCTGGGTCAACCTGCCGCGGTCGCTGAAGTGGACACCACCTCGCTACCAGGACATCGGGGCCGGTGACGTGACGCTGCTGTCCAGCCACGACGGAGGTGCTCTGCTCCGCGTGATCGCCGGCGAGTTCGGTGACCACAAGGGCCCGGGCGTGACCTGGACACCGATCAGCTACGTCCACGCCACCCTGGCGCCCGGATCCGAGCTGACCACGTCGTGGCCGGCAGACTTCAACGCCCTGGCGTACGTCCTGGCTGGTCGCGGCAGCGTCGGCCCGGAGAGCCGCCCGGTCGACGAGGGGCAGCTCGCCGTCTTCGGCCCGGGCCACGCACTGGCTCTCCGGGCGGCTGACCGTCAGGACTACCACGGTCGTACTGGCTGGGAGGTGCTCCTCATCGGCGGACTGCCGATCCGCGAGCCGATCGCCCGGTACGGGCCGTTCGTCATGAACACCAAGGCCGAGATCCTGCAGGCGTTCGAGGACTACCAGGCCGGTCGGCTCGGTGTCGTCGAACCGGATCAGGTTCCCCACCAGACTGCCGCTGACGACGCCCTGGACCAGTGAGACCATTCGTCCGCTAGCCTCCGACGAGGTCCGCCGTGGTCAGGTCCGGGTCAGGCGAGGTGGAAGGGGACGGATGCGTCGGTTCGAGGATCGCGTCGCCTTCATCACCGGCGCGGCGCACGGCATCGGTCGGGCCACCGCCCAGCGGCTCGCCCGCGAGGGAGCGTCGGTCGTCGTCAGCGACATCGAGGCCGACGCCGCCGACAAGGTCGCCTCGGCTCTGGCCGGCGACGGATCAAGGGCCCTCGCACTGTGCTGCGACGTCGCCCGGCCGGACCAGGTGGAGGCGGCCATCGCCGCCGCCGTCGACCGATTCGGCCGGCTGGACGTCCTCGTCAACAACGTCGGTGTCGCCACGGACACGGCGTTCGAGGATCTCGGCGAGGAAGAGTGGCAACGCCAGGTCGACCCCACCCTGGGCGGCGCGGTCCGCTGCATCCAGGCGGCCCTCCCGCACCTGCTGGCCGCACCGGGCGGCGGCGCCGTCGTCTCGGTCGGATCGATCAACGCGCTGGCCGCCTTCGGCAACGAGGCCTACTCCGCGGCCAAGGCCGGGCTGGTCAGCCTCACGCAGAACCTCGCGATGCGCTACGCCCGGCGGGGAGTGCGGTTCAACCTCGTGGCCCCCGGGACCGTCCGCACCAGGATCTGGGAACGCCGGCTCGCCAAGGACCCGAGCGTCCTGGAACGGATGACCTCGCTCTATCCACTCGGCCGGATCGGCGAGCCGGAGGACATCGCGGCCGCGATCGCGTTCCTCGCCTCCTCCGATGCGGCCTGGGTCACCGGCACGGTGCTCCGCGTCGATGGCGGCGTCCTCGCCGGCCATACCGGCTTCCTGCGTGAGGTGTTCGAGTGAGCGAGCGAACCCGCGTGAGCGACTACGACATCCTGCTGACCGGCGGCACGATCGTCGACGGCACGGGCGGGTCGCCCTATGCCGCCGACCTCGGCGTGCGGGACGGCACCGTCGCTGCGATCGGCGACCTTGCCGGTGCGAGTGCCGCGAGCGTGATCGACGCCCACGCGAGGTTCCTCATGCCCGGGTTCGTGGACACCCACGTCCACGCCGACGCCGTCCTTGGCCGGGCAGACGTCCAGGAGGCCATGCTCCGCCAGGGCGTGACGTCGGTGGTCCTCGGCCAGGACGGGCTCTCGTTCGCGCCGGCGTCGAGCGGCACGGTCGACTACGTTGCCCGCTACTTCGCCGCCGTGGACGGCACGCCACCGGTGGAGCTCGCGGGCGGGTGCACCGTCGCCGGGCTGCTGGACTTCTATGACCGCCGTACGCCGCTGAACATCGCCTACCTCGTGCCCCTCGGCACCGTCCGCCACGAGGTTCTGGGGGCGGAGGACCGCCCGGCGGGGGAGAAGCTCGCGGACCTGCTCCGCCTCGTGGAGCAGGGACTCGACGAGGGTGCCGTCGGTGTCTCGACGGGCCTGGAGTACGTACCCGGTGTCTTCGCCGACCTCGACGAGCTGACCGCGCTGTGCCGGCCGGCGGCCGCGGTCGACGCCCCCTACGTCAGCCACCTCCGCAGCTACGACGGCGGCCGCGCCCCCGGCATGGTGGAGGCTCGAGCCCTCGGCCAGGCGACCGGCGTACCCGTCCACGTGTCGCACTACCGCGGCCTTGCCGAACCTCTCCTCGACCACCTCGAGGAGGCGGCCACGGCCGGAGTCGACGTGACGTTCGACGCCTACCCGCACCTCTACGGCAACACCATCCTCGCCATGAAGGCGCTCCCGCCCCAGGTGCAGGCCGGTGGGGTCGAGGAGACGCTGCGGCGGCTCGCGGCCCCGGCCGTCCGCACGGAGCTCCAGGCCAGGTGGTTCCCCGCGGCCGAGGCGGCGCTGGGTCCGGCGATCTTCGGCTACATCGCGGGCACCGACTACCAGTGGGCGGAAGGGCTCACCCTCGCCGCCGCCGGCGCGCGGGCGGGACTTTCGTTCGGTGAGCTCGTCTGTGAGGTCCTGCTCGCCAGCGACCTCGCGGTGGGAGCGATCGTCCCGAGCCCAGGTGGCGACGACGCCGACCTGCGGGCGATGATCCGCGACGACCGGCACATGGGCTGCTCGGACGCCATCTATCTCGGCGGGCATCCGCACCCGCGCGGTTGGGGTGCCTTCGCGCGGTTCCTCGGCCACCACACCCGTGAGCTGGGCGACTGGACCTGGGCGCAGGCGGCGTGGCACCTGGCCGGCCATCCGGCGCGGCGGTTCCAGCTCGCAGGGCGTGGGACCCTCTGCGAGGGGGCGGCGGCCGACATCGTGGTCGTCGATCCCACGTTGGTCACCGACCTCGCGACGTATGACCACCCATGCCAACTGGCCGTCGGCATCCGCGACGTCCTGGTCGCGGGCGAACCGGTCCTCACCGACGGAAAGCTCACCGGGGCGACACCCGGCCGGGCGCTACGACGAGGAGAACCCGCATGACCGAACGAAGTGAGGTCAGGGCTCAACACCGCATGACCCATGCCTACGATCCGGCGGCCCTCAGCACGGCGCTGCACGCGTGGCGAGAGCGTCCGATCGAACCGTTCGAGACCGGCTTCACCGGCACCGGTGCCACGACGGCCGCCGAACTGGTCGACCGCAAGGTCCGGCTGCGTGGCGGTGAGCTGACTTTCCCGCTCATGGTGATCCGGGAGAGCGCGCTCTCGTCGAACATCGCGACCCTGGCGGCCTGGTGCGCCGACCAGCGGGTCGAGCTGGCGCCGCACGGCAAGACCACGATGTCGCCCGAACTCATCGCCCGCCAGCTCGAGGCCGGCGCGTGGGGCGTGACGGCCGCGACGATCGGGCAGGTGCGTGCGTACCTCGACTTCGGCGTACGCCGGGTGGTGCTCGCCAACCAACTGGTCGACCCCGCCGGCATCGGCTGGCTCGCCCGGGCGACGACCGAGGATCCGGATCTGACGGTGATCGGGTACGTCGACTCGAGAGAGGGCGTCGCCCTGCTGGACCGGGAGTTGACGCGGCACGGCGCGACCCGGCGGCTACCGGTCCTGGTGGAGCTCGGCCTCACCGGTCGCCGGACCGGCGCCAGGAGCATGGAGGCGGCAATGGCCGTGGCCCAGGCTGTCGCGAACACCTCCACGCTGGCCGTGGCGGGCGCGACCGGGTACGAAGGCGTGGTCGGCCACGGTCGTACTCCCGAACAGCTCGACGCGGTGGCCGCCTTCTGCCGGGACATCCGGGCGTTGGGGCTCCGGCTGCGGGACGAAGGTCTGGTCGACCCGGCGCAGGAGTTGTTGCTCTCCGCGGGAGGCAGCACGTACTTCGACGTGGTGGCGCGCGAGCTCGTCGGCGATCCGGCGACGGCGGTGCTCCGCAGCGGTGGCTACGTCACCCACGACGAGGGCCTCTACGGGCCGTCGACGCCGCTGCCGACAGGCGGCTCCCCGTACGAACTCCGCGCCGCGTTGGAGGTCTGGGCGTACGTCCTCTCGCGGCCGGAGGCCGGCCGGGCGCTGGTGGGCGCCGGGCGACGCGACCTGCCGTTCGACGTCGAGCTTCCGGTGGTCTACCGGATCGTGTCCCCCAAGGGATCAGAGCGGCACGCCGTCGGGGCCGTCGTCAGCGCCCTCAACGACCAGCACGCGTTCATCGACCTGCCGCGCGACGCCGAGGTTGCTGTCGGCGACCTGGTGGCGTTCGGGATCTCGCACCCGTGCACGGCCTTCGACAAGTGGCGGGTCATCCCCGTCCTCGATGACGACGACCGGATCGTGGAGATCGCCCACACCCTGTTCTGACCGGTCCGGAACCCGGTGTGGGCGAGCGGGTGGGTCATTCGGTGTGCTTCCAGACCGTCCGAAGGTGCAAGCTTCTCAAGGGAGCAGCATGGAGTTCCACCCCATCGAGCGCGCGCCGGCCGCCTTTCAACAGACGGTGACCGCTGCCGAGGTGCGAGCGATGTGCCACCGCGCGTTCGGCGGTGAGGTCCGGGTCGCCTCGGCCGTCGAACTCGGCTGGGGGACCTACAACAGCACCTATCGCGTCGACATCGGAGCGGATCGTCCGGTGATTCTGCGCGTGGCACCCGAGCCAGGGAAGCAGTTCCGCATCGAGCGGGAGCTCATGCGCAACGAGTACGCCAGCACGCCGTACCTCGCCCCGCTCGGGCCGCTGCTGCCACGCACCCTCGCCGTTGACTTCACCCACGAGGTCGTCGGGCGGGACTACGTCTTCCAGACGATGCTCGACGGGATCCCCGCGCCGGAAGGCCTCGGCGCCTATCCTCGCGTGGAGTGGGCGTCGTTCTTCGGACAGATGGGCGAGATCGCGCGCCGGATCCACGACGTACGCGGCACGCGCTTCGGGCCGGTGTACGGCCCGGCGTACGCCACCTGGAGCGAGACGGTGATCGCATACCTGGACGACACCGCGGCCGACCTCGACGACGTGGGTCTCGACGCGGCGGACGTCCGCGAGGTCGCCGCGCTGGCCGCACACCAACGCGGGGTCCTCGACGAGGTCGCGTCGCCACGGCTGCTGCACGGCGATCTCTGGACGGTCAACGTGATGATCGACCCCGCGGCGTCGAGGCCCACGATCACCGGCGTCATCGACGGCGACCGAGCCATGTGGGGTGATCCGGCGGCGGACTGGACGATCTACCGGGCCGGCAGACGCCCGGGCACGGAGCGCGATGCGTTCTGGGAGGCCTACGGACCGCCGACGAGCACACCGGCCGCGGCAACGCGCGCGCTGTTCTACCGCGCCCGCCACATCGGCGCCTCACGGCTCGAGCGCCATCGGCTCGAAAACCGCAGAGACCTCCCCGAGACGTACGACGACCTGCGCGAGGTCCTCACCCACCTCACCCGGTGAGGTAACGGCGAAGGCATCCCCGACCGGGGGCGTAGGGCGCCGGACGGATCAGGGCTGGCGACCGAGGAATGCGACCAACCGGTCACTCGGGCTGGCCGGCTCCGGCGGGGTGACGGGCGGAGCGAAGAGCCCTTGGCGGTCGGCGGTCGCGACGAACATCGGCGAGAGCGCGAGCATCTCCTCGGCCAGGGATGCAGGAATCGGCCGCTCCCATCCGCAACCGCGGGCGACGTCCCAGCCGTGGACCGCGACCTCGATCGCGCCGGTCCCGGTGACGACGCCGGTGCTGAGTGGCAGGCCGGCGACCGAGACCTCGTGGCGACCGGCGATGGTGCAGGCGCCGACCAGGTCCCGGGCCCGGGCACGGACATCGTTCACGAAGTCGGCCCGGCCACGGTCGCTGTGCATGCTCCCGGCCCGTCGCCCGACAGGAGGTGAGGTCCTGCCGGGCGCCATCTGTCCACCGTCGACCGCCTCGAACAGCGCGGTGAGCGAGTCGTCCAAGTGCGCCAACAGGGACCCGAGGTCCCACTCGTCGCAGGGAGTCGGCCGGGACAACTCGCCAGCCCCGACCAGGTGCAGGCTGCCGAGCGTGTAGTTGATCGCCCGCTCCAGCAGAACGATTCCCCCTGCGGCGGCCGCCCTCTCACAGACGTCCGTCATCGTCATCTGCCCGGTCAGCCGGCCACGGGTCGCGGCTCTGCCGGCAGAGACTCCGGGAGCCCGAACGTGGCGAAGAGCCGGAGGTCGAAGAAGCAGGAGACGTGGGTGACACCGGTCGGGCCGAGGGTGAGCACCGGCAGGTTGAAGGGTCGGTAGGTGCCGTCCTCGGCACGCATGTAGAGCCCGAACGCCGGCTGGCCGTTGGCCTCGGTGGGGACGAGCCGCATGCCGCCTGGGCCGTCGCAGGGGCAGTGCCTCGCGATGAGCTCGCCAATGTCCTCGGGGCCCTGGTACCAGCCAGCGAAGGGTGGCATCTCCCATACCGCGTCGGCGGTGAACAGCTCCACGATCGCAGCGATGTCCATGCTCTCGAACGCGCTGACGTAGCGGTCGAGCAGCTCGCGTTGGTCGGCGTCGACGGGTTCGACGATGTCGTCCTCGCGCGGTGTCAGCTGGTCGAGCTGCGCCCGGGCCCGTTGCAGGATGCTGTTGACGGCAGTGGTGGTGGTGTCGAGCACCTCGGCGACCTCGGCGGCGCGCCACTGCAGGACGTCACGCAGGATCAGTACGGCACGCTGCCGGGGCGGCAGGTGCTGCAGAGCCGCGATGAGGGCGAGCCGGACGCTGGCCCGGTTTGTGACGATTGCGGCGGGGTCGGCATGGTCGGCGCCGATCATGGCGTCCGGAATGGGCTCGAGCCACGGCACTTCCGGCTGCTCGACCAGGGAGTCGCGCGGACTGGAGCTGGGCGCCCCCAGTCCGGTCGGCATGGGCCTCCTGCCGCGGCTCTCCAGGGCGGTCAGGCACGCGCGGGTGGCGATCCGGTGCAGCCAGGTGCGAAGAGACGACCTGCCTTCGAAACCGTGGTAGGACCGCCACGCGCGCAGATAGGTCTCCTGCACGAGGTCCTCGGCGTCGTGGACCGAGCCGAGCATGCGGTAACAGTGCGCCAGCAGCTCCCGGCGGTAGGGGTCGGCCTGTCGGAGGAAGTCCTCTTCGTCCAGTTTGTCCGTCGTCGTCGTCACAACCCTCTCCCTCTCCCGGGCCGGCCAGGTGGCTCACCCACACGTGTTCTGCGGACCGGTCACATGAGTACAGACTGCGCCGCGGAGAAAACTCATCGCTACGCCGATGAGATTCCGCCAGCGGCCTGGTCCATACCGGCAACCACTCACGGTCCATATCGGAAAGGTAGACCACCATGACCGCTTCCCACGCTGAGAGCCCGACACCGGCGAGCCGCCCCCGGGCCGTCACCATTGCCCTGTGGGCAGGACAGATCCTGCTGGGGGTGTTCTTCGTGGCCGCCGCGGCAGTGCCCAAACTCCTCGGAGACCAGATCGCGGTGGAGATGTTCGACCACATCGGGCTCGGCCAGTGGTTCCGATATCTGGTCGGGATCCTTGAACTGGCCGGCGGGATCGGCCTCCTGATCCCGCGACTCGCCGGACTCGCAGCCCTCGGACTGGTCGGCGTGATGGTGGGAGCCACCATCACATCCGTGTTCGTTCTCGACGCCGGCATCACCTCGATCACGCCAGCCATCCTGGGCGTCCTGGTCGGGCTGATCGCGTGGGCACGGTGGTCGGAGCTCAAGGCGCTGCTCGCCCTCGTCCGCGGACGCTGAATCCCCTGTGCGGGCGTGGCTTCGTACGACCAAGGCCCTGCGGGACCCCGAGTCGTTCCGCTGAGTCATCCAGAACACTCACACCAGGAGAGAGCCATGCGCATGATCTTCGTGAACCTGCCGGTCACCGACCTGAAGGCCTCGACCGACTTCTTCACCACGCTCGGTTTCGAGTTCAACCCGCAGTTCTCCGACGACAAGTGCGCCTGCATGGTCGTCGACCAGAACATCTTCGTCATGCTCCTGGTCGAGGAGCGCTTCAAGGACTTCATCAACGGCGAGATCTGCGATCCCGCGCGGACCGAGGTCATCACCTGTCTGTCGGCGGAGAGCCGGCAGCAGGTCGACGACACCCTGGCGGCCGCTCTCGCCGCCGGCGGCAAGCCGTGGCAGCCGATGATCGAGGACGGTCCGATGTATGGAGCCAGCTTCTGCGACCTCGACGGCCACGTGTGGGAGCTCATGCACATGGACCTCGGATCCGTCTAGCACGTGGCGGCTCAGCGCAGCGACGCGGGTACGGGCATCCGCCCGTACCCGCGTTCTGTCACATCCATCGGTTAAGTTGCCGACATGACCCAACTCAGCTGCCCGAAATGTCACGGCGTCATGCGGCAGTACGAACGCAGCGGCGTGCACATCGACCAGTGCACCGACTGTCGCGGCATCTTCCTCGACCGCGGCGAGCTCGAACGCCTCAGCGACGCGGAGACCCGCTGGCACAGTGAGCAGAGATCCGTCCCCTCGGAGCACCGCGGCCCGTCGGGATACACCCAGCACCGCGACGACCACCGGTACGGCTCCGACGACCGCCACGGCTACGGCAGACGCTACGGTTCCGACGACCGGCACGGCTACGGCGGACAGTACGGACACGGAAAGAAGCGGAAGCGGTCGTTCCTCGACGACCTGTTCGACTGACCTCCGGCGATCAGGGGCGCTTCTTGCGGGTGCGCTTCTGGGCAGTTCGCTCACGGGCAAGCCGTGCCTGGTTCGCCGCCTCCCTGCGGAGCGCGGGATAGCTGAGCCCGGCCTCGGCGAGCACGCGGCCCGCAGGTCGCTGCTCGTCACTGGCAAGGGCGAGCAGCAGGTGCTCGGTTCCGACGTCGTCGGCACCGAGCCGGAGCGCTTCGCGGGTGGCGACCTCGAGGGCGCGTGCCGCCGCGCGCCCCAGGTCGGGACTTTTCGCCGACGCCCTGGTCCCCTCGGCGGCGAGCGTGGCTCGCGCAAGCTTGCGGACGTCCGCGGCTCGACGGTCGAGTCCTCGAAGCAGCACGATCGCGCCGCCGGACCGGTTGTCCAGCAGGGCGAGCAGCAGGTGCAGGTCGGTGACGGTCTGGTGCTGCTCACGAGCCAGGTCGCGGGCGGCCTCGAGCGCGGCGGTGGCCCGTGGGGAGTACGGAACGGCTGCCGGGCTTCGGCTCGCGGCACCGACACCGCCGCCTTCGGCGGGAACGAATCGTTGCTGTGCGGCTTGGCGGGTCACGCTGAGCGCGGCGCCGATGTCGGTCCATGAGGCGCCTGCCTGACGCGCCTCGTCGACGTAGTGCGCAACGACATGGTGCGCGAACGCCTCCAGTCGGGCCGCGACCTCGCGCGCGGCGGTCACCCGGTCGAGGGGTTTGCCTGCTGCCTGCGCCGTGTCGATCGCGGCGATGATCTGGTCGAGGTCCAAGTCGTTGACAGCCATGGTGCAAGATTCGTTCGGAGATCACCCGTTGTCAAGCAATCATTGACGGCGAGCGATCAACGCCAGGACGGTGTGAGCGTGACGTCATCGGCCATCACGTACGCCACCCGGTGACCGAACTGGATCTGGTAATAGACCAGCGAACCGCGGATCACCTTGTGGTTGGTCGGGTCGAACGTCACGGCACGGTAGTACTCCGTGTCGGCCTTCATACCGACGACGTACTCCTGCCCGGCTGGCAACGCGTACTGCAGCGGCACGATGGCCTGCACGGGCACGTCGGGCGGATAGGCGGCGGCTTCCGGATAAGCCCTTCCGTAGACCGGGATGGACGCCTTGCCCGCCTTGGGTGTGGCGACCATCGCCTTCGTCCACACCGCTGTCGGAGACCTGCGCGGGTTGTGGAACCAGCCCTTCTGGCCGAGGTACCAGACCGCGGTCCAGTCGCCGCGCGTCTCGGCGACGGCGAACTGCTGGCCGGCACCCGCCCGGCTGCCGATGTCGGCGACGTCCATCGTGCTCGTCCCGTCGGGCGGGTTGCTGCCGACGTCGAGCAGCAGCGGAGCATCCGCGCGCGGCTCGGTGCGGAGCACGAGGGCAGACGATCCCCATGTCCCGCACTGCGGGGGAATCCCTTCGCCCGGTGGACCGGGGGAGTTCTCGCAACCGGTGAAGCCTGGGTTGTTCGTCGCGAAGTCGGGGTTGATCGTGACGGCGCCTGACGTCGGACCGCCGGAGTTCTCGAACGGCGCGTCGAGGAGGTCGAAGTAGTGGGACCAGTCCCAGTACGGACCGGGGTCCCAGTGCATGCCTTGTACAAAGGGCGGCGTGATGCCCTGGACGGTGTCGTGGCCGAGGATGTGTTGGCGGTCGAGCGGGATGTCGTACTTCTTCGCCAGGTAGGCAACAAGCTTCGCCGACGTGCGGTACATCGCCTCGGTGTACCACGTGCCGCGGGCCGCATAGCCCTCGTGCTCGAGGCCGATCGACTTCGCGTTGACGTACCAGTTGCCGGCATGCCAGGCGGCATCCTTCGCCTTCACGTGCTGGGCGATGTGCCCGTCGCTCGCGCGCAACGTGTAGTGCCAGCTGACGTACGTCGGGTCCTGGACGAGGTTGAGTGTCGTCTCGTACGCGCCCTCGGTGTCGTGGATGACGATGTAGCGGATCTGCTGGCTGTTCGGCCGGTCGGCGAGGTCGTGGTTGCCGTAGTCGCCGTCGCCGAGGTCTTCGTACGGCGCGGGAATCCACTCACAGCCGATGCTGCGCGGGCACTCGACGTCGCCGTCCTCGGCCTCCTGCAGGCCGAGTTTTCCGAGCCAGGTCCGATCCGGTTGCACGGCGTCTGCCGCCAGCGCGACCACCTGGCCGTCGTCGGTCGTACGCCGGGCGCCTTCGGCGAGGACGGAGTACGCCTCGTCGGCGAAGGCCCGCGCGGAGGCATGGTCCCTCGCCCCGCTGTAGCGAGCGGTCGCGCCGTACCATTCACCGGCGTTGTCGGTGCTCGGAGCGCCGATCTGGCGCTGGTACTCGGCGAGCACGGCCGCGCCGCCGCGGACGTTGGCCGTGGGGTCTGTACGTAGGCGGGCTTCGTCGATGCCGGTCAACCGGGCCGCGAGCTCGACAGTGCGCAGCGCGGGACTCGTGACGGGCGTGCGCGCCTGCCGGGAGGAATCGCCTCGGAGTTCCGCGACCTCACCAGTGGCCGCGGCACCACCAGGCTCCGACATCGCGGCCTCGAGGTCGGTGAGGTGCATCGGCCCGTACCCGCCTGCCCGGGAAGGTTGTCCGGCGTGGACGTCCCAGCGGGTCTCGAGGTAGGACACCGCGAGCAGGAGGGACTCCGGTACCCCGAACTCGTGTGCCGCCTGGGTGTAGGCGTCCTGACGGGAGTCCGCGACGGTTGCGGCCGTGGCCTCTGGCGACGGCGCGGCGTTCGCTCCGACGACGGGCGCGCAGACGCCGACGGCGAGGGTCAGCGTCACGGCCGCGACGGCACCGCGGCGGATGAGCCGAAGCATCGAAGGGGTACGGGGCATCGCCGACCTCCTGCCCGCGGTTCCGTCTCCATGGCGAAGCGGTAACCGAGCACCGTGTCCTGTGGACGGGACAAGAGTGGGCCGCCACCCGTGGTTCGTCAATCCCTTACGCCTGTCCAGATTCGCGCGCAGGTAATTACCTCGCCGGCCACTCAGGTGTGCGCGTCCGGGTTCTCCCAGTAGTAGGCCTCCGGGTCGTAGACCGCGGGTGTGGGATGGGCCCAGGTGTTGACCATCCCGCCCAGCGCCAGCTGGTCCCGCGCCGGAACGTTGCGCAGCTCCTTCTTTCGCATGGTCACCTGCGGGTAGTTGGCGACGGTCCCCATGAAGAACGGCCCGTCCTCGATGTGGATCCTCACCATGTCCCAGACGATCCGGTGCCGTGCGAGCGCGTCGGTCTCCGACTTCGCCCGGTCATACATCTCCCACAGCCGGGCGATCGGGCTGCCTGGTTCGGGATCCACGCGTGGCGGTGTGCGCTTCCACGGGTCGACGTCGGTCTCCTGGTTCTCCTCGGGTGTCCCACGCAGCGACCACATCCGCCCGTGCAACGGCGCCCAGCGCGCGGGCTCGATCGGTACGAACCACCACGGGCCGGTGATGTGGTCCGGGCCGTCACCGACCTCCCAGGAGCTCTGTGCCATCAGCTGGCCGTTCTGCCACTGGTCGCCGAACGCCTCGGGCGCGATCGGGTTGATCTCGACGGCGATGTCGAGCTTCTCCCAGTCGGCCTTGAGGAGGTTGTTCTTGCTGGAGTGTTCAGCGCTCACGTCGGCGGGAACGTCGATGCGGATCCGCAGCTTGCCGCCGCCCGGAAGTTCCCTGACCCCGTCACCGTCGCTGTCGACGACGCCGAGCTCGTCCAGCATCTGTGCCGCCTTGTCGGGGTCGAAGTCGACGTAGGCGTCCCGCCAGGTCCGGTAGACCTGCTTGCCCTCGTCGTTCACCTGGTACTCGATCGACTTCGGGCTGTAGGTCCCGGTCGTCTTCTCGCCGGTGTTGTAGTAGATGGCCTTCTGTGCCTCGGCCCGGTTGAAGCCGTACGACAATGCCTGGCGGAACTTCGGGTTCCGGATCAACCTGCGTAGGCCTGGCTCCGGGTAGTCGTAGTTGAAGAAGAAGACCGATCCCGTGCCGGATCCGCTGTCCCACAACAACACGTCCATGTCGTGCTGGTTCTGGGTGCTCTTCATGCCGGAGATGTCTCCGAGCCCGATCGGGATGAACGCGCCGTGGACGTAGTCCACCGAGCCTTCCTGGATCTGCAGCTTCCTCACCTCGGGTTCGGTGACGACCGAGAAGACGACCTCGTCGACGTAGGGGAGCTGGTTACCGTTGGCGTCGACGCACCAGTAGTAGGGATTGCGTTCCATCACGATCTGGCGACCCTCGCGGTAGGACGTCGTGTGCCATCCCGTGAGGGTGGGGCAGTCCGGATCGACGACCCAGTTGGCGTGCTGGTCGTGGTCCTCGAACCAGTTCTTGTCCTCGACCTTCTTGTGTACTTCGGATGGAACCGGCCGAGGTAGTGCTTGGGCACGAACCAGTCGACGGTGTTCACGCCGTTGGCCAACAGCGCGGGAGTGAGCGGAGTGGGGCTGTCGAACGTCAGGAGCAGCGTCGTGTCGTCGGGTGCGCTGAGCGTCATCGGTTTGCCCGAGCCCGAGCGGCCGGAGTCGGGTGGGATGGCGGTGTGCACCTCGTCGAGCACCATGTCCTCCCACCAGTACAACGCGTCCGCCGCCGTCACCGGCTCACCGTCGGACCACTTCAGGCCCTCGCGCAGGTGGAGCGTCCACTCCGACGCGTCGTCATTGGACTCCCACGACTCCACCACGCCGGGCCCGATGTCGAGGCCGTCGTTGAGCCAGCGCAGGGGCGAGCGGCCGTACATGTACTCGTTGATGGCCCGCTGTCGGACTTGTCGACGAGGTTGAGCATCCGCCCGCCGTACTTTCCATCCGTACACCAGCGGTGTGGAACGACGTACGGCCGGGAGGGAAGGCGCTCTGCCACCGGTGGCAGCTCTCCTGCCTTGACCTGTGCGGCCAACGCGGGTGCCTCACCGAACTTCGCGGGCGGCTCCACGGGCTTGGTCCGCGAACCCTTTCCGCCCCGCGTCGACGGATCAGGGTCGCCCTGGTCCGCTGTCGGCCCGTCGGTGGTCGAGCAGGCACCGAGCACCACTGTCGCCGCCGCAACAGCGGAACTGTGCAGCAACCTACGACGGCTGAACTCCTGCGCGTACGGTTGGTCGCTGACCATGCCGGCCTCCCTCGTCAGGCGTTCGAAACTTTCGTCCATCCAGCCTCACGGGCATGTCGGGCATGCACAACCGCCACGGCGACCGGACCCGGTCATGTCCCGAGTCGGTCACTTCAACCGGCGCTCAGTTCAACGGGAGTGTCGGTCGAGGCGGATCACTGCACCCTCCGGGCGATCTCGGGATAGTCGAGGACCAGACCGTCGGCGTCGAAGACGATGTCGGCGGTGAAGTCGTCATCATCGAAGCGCACCACGGACGACTCCGCGGCCTGGCTGACCGGCGTGTAGCGCTGCCGGCTCGCAGTGACGGCGAGGTCGGGCACGGAGACCCAGGGCATGACCAACTCGACGGGATCGCCGCCGGTGAGGAGACCATGCCTGAGTACCGGCATCGTGTTGGTCAAGGGGCACAGCCCGAGATCGCAGTCGTACGCGCCATGGAAGGCCGCGGGGTCTCCACCAGGCTGGGGTGCGTCGAGAGTGCCCTCCGCGTCGGCAACGATCCGCCAGCTGCCGTCGCCGTTGCGGTGCAGCTCGAGCGAGCGACGCCAGCCCACCGCGGATGTGTGGACACGCAACGACGACGTGACGTACGAGTCCGTCGTCGTGAGGACGTACTCCAATCGGTACGGCAGCGGATAGCCACCGATCGCTGCACCGACCGCCGACAGCCGACCTCGTGCCAGCTTGACCTCGGCCAACTCGGCACCACACTCCTTCAACCACACAAGCGATCGATGGACCTCTGCGTTCATCGGTCGTCCTCTCTGCGGGCTTCGACGCGAAGGCTACCCTCACGCGCGCCCGGTCGCATGGCCCGACACGGTTACCCTGAACGTCTCGGTGGAGGTGTCCGGTGCGACCTCCCTCGCGGGGTGTGACGGGGAGGAGGCTGTCGTGCCGACGAAGCTGTCCTACCGTGTTCTCGGCCCGCTCGAGGTGTCTCGAGGTGGACGCGTCCTCACGATCAGAGCTGGCAAGCATCGATCGCTTCTCGCCGCACTCCTGGTGTCGGCCAACCGGCTCGTGCCCGTCGACGAACTCGTCGAACGACTGTGGGGACAGAATCCGCCGCCGACCGCCCGGGCGACCCTCGCGACCTACGTCATGCGGCTTCGCCGGATCCTCCGCACCGGTGCCGGCGACGAGGAACCTCGCCGAGACCCGATCCGCACGCGTCCAGAGGGCTACCTCATCGACGCCGCTCCCGAGCAGGTCGACCTCGGCCGCTTCGACCAGCTGCTCGCCGAAGCCGACCGGCATCCGCACGACCCCGAAGCGGTCCTGGGACTTCTCGCCGACGCGCTCAGGTTGTGGCGTGGTCCCGCGCTCGTCGACATCCCGTCGGAGTCTCTGCAACGCGACGTCGCACCACGACTGGAAGAGCAACGTCTGCACACGATCGAGCGCCGGATCGACACCGAACTCGCTCTCGGCCGGCATGCCGAGCTGGTCGGCGAGCTCACCGCTCTCACCACCGAACACCGGCTGCGGGAGCGCTTCTGGCATCAGCTGATGCTGGCGCTGTACCGGTCCCGGCGGCAGCCGGACGCCCTCGATGCGTACGGCCGGTTGCGTGCCCTGCTGATCGACGAGATGGGCCTCGAGCCGAGTACCGAGATCCGCGCGCTGCATCTCCGCATCCTCGCCGAGGATCCCACGTTGCACGAAGCCGACGGTCACGTCCGCCATCCGGCAGCGGTGACCGTGCCCGCGACCTGGCTGACCCTCTGCCAACTCCCGCCGGACCTTTCCGATTTCGTGGGGAGGTCCGAGCTGATCGCGCAGGCGACGTCGGCGTTGCTACCGGACCATGACCGGACCGGTGTCCCCGTCGTCGCCATCACTGGCGCTCCAGGCACCGGCAAGAGCGCGGTCGCCGTCCGCATCGCCCACAGCCTGCGGCCACGCTTTCCCGACGGACAACTGTTCGTCCGCCTCACGGGGGTGGGCGGGGCGAGCCGCGACCCGGCCGAGGTGCTTGGCGAGCTTCTCACCGCGAGTGGGCTGGGCCGCGACGCGCTTCCGGAAGGCCTGGAAGCGAGGGCGGCCGCGTTCCGTGCCCGGCTCGCCGACCGCAAGGTCCTTCTCGTGCTCGACGATGCGGCGAGGTCCAGCCAGGTCGTGGCACTTCTGCCCGGGACGGCGAGCTGTGCGGTCCTCGTCACCGGGCGCAGGATGCTCAGCGACATCCCGGGCGCGGTCGGCCTCCGGCTGGATTCGTTCGTACCCGCCGACGCCCTTGACCTGTTGGCCCGCTTGGCAGGGTCGGACCGGGTGGCCGAGGAACCCGCCGCCGCACGCGCGATCGTCGATGCCTGCGGTGGGCTACCCCTTGCCGTACGCATCGTGGGGGCCCGGCTGGCAGCGCGCCCGCTCGCCGGCCTGGCCGGCCTCGCCGAACGACTCGCCGACGAGCAACGCCGCCTCGACGAGCTGCGCACGGGGGACCTGGAGGTGCGGGCCGGTCTTGCCCTCAGCTACTCCGGCCTGTCCGCATCCGCCCGTACGGCGTTTCGCCGGCTGGGACTGCTCGGAGCGGTCGACGTCGCCGCGTGGACAGTCGGCGTCCTCGCCGCTCGCACCGACGGGGAGTCGTCCGAGGACGGCTGGGCGGATGGCGAACGGTTGGTGGAGGAACTCGTCGAGGCGAACCTCCTCACCGAGACCGGCCGCGACCCGACAGGTGAGGCCCGCTACCGCCCACATGACCTGATCGCGTTGTACGCCGGCGAACTCGCACGCGCCGACGACGATGCGACCACCATCTCGGCCCTCCGCTGTCTCATGGACGCCCTGCTGGGGTTGGCTGATGCGGCACACCAGAAGCTGTCCACCGTCACGATCGACGAGGCTCCCGTCGAGCCGGCCGACCCGCCGCCCATCCTGCCGGTGCGCATGGTCGACCGGCTCACTGCCGACGGCGAGGCCTGGCTGCTCGCCGAGCAACCGCTGCTCGACTGGGCGATCCGGCGCTGCGTCGGCCTCGGTTGGTACGTCCGGGCGGCTCTGCTCTGCGAGCGTGCACTCGCCAGACTCGACATCCAACTCCCGCACGCCCATGTGGTGGAACTCCTCGATCTCGTCGCCGGCGCGGCCCGCGAGGCCGGCGACGAACGCGTCGCGTGGCGCGCCACCTGGCAGCGCTCGATGCAGATGGCGACCCGACAACTCACCGACGACGTCCTCGAATCTCTCGCCGAAGCCGCCCGCGTCTTCGATCGGCTCGACGCACCGGTTGACCTGGCGTACGCCCTGGCGTCTCTCGCCTACTTCCACAGTGAGCGGCAGGACCGGACGGCCGCCCTTTCGCTGGCCGAGAAGGCGGTGGCGGCAGCCCGAGGGAGTGGGCACCGCCCGGCGTACGCGACCTCGGTCCGAGAGTTCGCCTCCTTGTTGGCTGAGTACGACCGGTACGACGAGGCGGTGCCGCTCTTCGACGAGGCCCTCGCGATCGCCCGTGACATCGGTGGTCCGGTCGACGAGGCACTGGTGCTCCATCGCATCACGAGGTACGCACTGGAGCACGGCGACCTCGACCGCGCCGCCGAGGCCTCCCAGGCCAGCCTCGACGCGGTCGCCGGTGTGACTGAGTTCAGGGCGCGCGCCTATGTCGCCGCGATGGCGGCCCGGGTCGCGTCAGCGCGCGGAGAAGGCCGGCAGGCGGTCGTTCTCGCCGAACGTGCGCGGGAGGAGTTCGGCAAGCTCGGCGACCGGTTCGGGGAGGTCGCCGCGATTGCCAGCCTGGCCGAGGCCTACCTCGAGGTGGGGCGCGCGGCCGAGGTGATCGCGCTCGTGGACGAGACCCTTCCGGCATTCGCCGATGTGGGCGCGACCCGGCACGTGGAACGCCTGACGAACGCGTGCGCTGCCGCCCGTCGCGCACTCGGCGGCCAGTCGTAACGGGGGAGCGTCGTGATCGCGCGTGCCGCGGTTGGCGCGGTTACCCCTGCCCGGTGCTCGTCAGGAACTCGAGTTCCGCGGCCGGGTGCGGGGGAACGAAATGACCGATGCCGGGGAGCAGGCGCACGGTTGCGTGTGGTGCGGCCGCTTCGAGCCGCCGCTTGGTCTCGGCGGAGTCCATCATGACGTCCAACTCCCCGACAAGCACGTGCAGAGGCATGGTCAGCCTGCGCAACGCCCGGTCGTCGAAGACGGGAAGCTCGTCCGTGCGGAATCGGTAGTGCTTCGACACGGCCAGAACCTGCTCGACGATCGATGTTGCCACCGCTGGCTCCAACGTCGACAGCCCTGGGCCGAGCACCCCCGTCACCGACCTGCGCCGCCCCCACCGACCGAGCGGGCTCAGCAACATCGCCTTGAGCAGGAAGCCCTTCTTCTGCCTGCCGACGCCGGCCGGGCACGACAGCGACAGGCGTTCCACCCGGCCGGGCCGCCGCGTGGCGTAGTCCAACGCCAGCCAGCCGCCGAGGGAGTACCCCATGACCGACACCCGATCGAGCCCGAGGAAGTCCAGGACGGCATCCAGCCACACGGCGTATCTGTCCGACCTCAGAGGCGGCCGAGACGGCGGGCTGAAGCCCGGCTCGCCGATCATGTCGATGGCGTACACGCGGAAGGACGCGGCGAGGTCGGAGATCCAGCCGATCCACTGCGCCGAGTTGCTTCCGGAGCCGTGGAACAGCACCAGTGGAGGAGCGGTCGCGGGACCGGACGCGATGACGAACGTCTCGCCCTCAGGAGTCGGCACGCGTAGCTGTTCGTGGTCGACCGGCCAGGCCTCCAGCGCCTTGCGATACTGCTCGTGCAGCAGGCGGCGCCCGGCCTCGGATCGGTAGATGTCGCTCACGCGTCCGCCTCCTCGATGACGGCGCTGATCAGGCCGAAGATGTACGCACTGGTGGTGAGGCTGCCCAGCACGACGATCTTCAGGTGGGCCCGCCGTTCGTCGTAGATGGTCTCCAGGCGCAACTGCTCGTCGCCCTCGCGGCGATGGGCGGTCGCACCGGTCAGCAAGGTGCTCACCCGGCTCGCTGTCTCAGGGCTGATCGCATCGATGTCCACGATGCTCGACACTCCTACATGGCGATGGCGGGAGACTGACTCCCGCACGGCAGGCTCGACGGGTTGGCCGGTGAATGCCTCGAGGTCCGCGCGCGCGATCCGGTACTGCTTGCCGATCCGGACAGCCTTCAGCCGCCCGTCCCTGACGTAGTTGCGCACCGTCCGCACGTGCAGGCCGAGCCGCTCCGCAACCTCGTCTGCCGTGAACAACTCTTGCTGCATGCGGCTTACCGTAACATACCTCAGACTTCCCTATCGAGCCTCTTCGAGAGGTAGTTTACGGAGTTCCTCGCTCGGCTCAAGCGGTTCTGGAGAGGTCGTCGATGCGGGGAGGCGGCTACCAGGCGCTCAGCGGGCCCGCCGGAGGAAGGACTTTGGCCGCGTCAGCGATATGTCATCGGCGTGCTAGCGGTGCCGTGCATCCTGTCGTACGCCTCATCGGCGGCTGGGCCCAGTACCAGCCTGGCCGGCCCACGTCGGAGGGAGGGGCCGGACGTGTAGCACAAGGCACGCTGCTCTCTCGGGGGAGCAGCGTGCCTTGGGCTCCACCTCCCGTGACCCTCCGGGCAGGCGGCCACGTGGACTCTCAGCTGGCGTCGCTACCGGTGTCGCCCGCGTGGACCCCGGCCTCGGTGTTCACGCCGTTCACGGCGTCGAGAACGAACGCATGCACGCCAGCCTCGTCCTTCCAGGCGTCGTAGCGCCCGGACGGACCGCCATGCCCGGCGCCGAGCTCCGTCTTCAACACCACCGGTCCACCGCCGGTCATCCGGTCCCGCAGCCGCGCCACCCACTTCGCGGGCTCCCAGTAGCTCACCCTCGGGTCGTTGAGACCGGCCGTGGCGTAGATAGCGGGGTAGTCGCGTTCGGCGACGTTGTCGAAGGGGGCGTACGACTTCATGACGGCGTACACCTCGGGGTCCTCGACCGGGTTACCCCACTCGTCCCACTCCCGCACCGTGAGCGGCAGGGAGGGGTCGAGGATGGTCGTCAGCGCGTCGACGAACGGCACCTCGGCGACCGCCGCCGCACACAGGTCGGGGCGCAGGTTGAGGACCGCACCGATCAGCAGGCCGCCAGCCGATCCGCCACGGATCGCGAGCCCGTCCCGACTCGTCCACCCGGTCTCGACCAGATAGTCGGCGCAGGCGACGAAGTCGGTGAAGGTGTTGGGCTTTTCCAGCCGCTTGCCGTGTTCGTACCACGCGCGTCCCAGCTCACCACCACCACGCACGTGTGCGATCGCGAACGCCAGGCCGCGATCGAGCAGCGACAGCCGCAGGGTCGAGAACCACGGGTCCATCGAATGTTCGTATGACCCGTACCCGTAGAGCAGCAGCGGCCCACCGGCGGGCCGGTCGTCGCGCCATACCAGCGAGATCGGGATCTTGGTGCCGTCGGCTGCCGTCGCCCACTCTCGCGCGGACCTGTACCTGCCGAGGTCGACGTTCAGGACAGGTTGCTGTTTGCGCAGCTCCCGGCTGTCGGTGTCGAGGTCGATGTCGATGACCGAGCTCGGCGTGGTGAGCGACGCGTAGTCGATGCGGAGCGTGCTCGTGTCGAACTCCCGGTTGACGCCGACGTCCACGGTGTAGATCGGCTCGTCGAAGCGGAGCCGGCGCCGGCTTCCCGCCGCGAGGGGTGCGCCCTCGCGCGGGTCACCCGCGAACGCGTCGGCGGCGATGATGTCGAGCTCGGTACGGCCGTCCTCTCGCAGGGACACCACGACGTGACGCGCGAACGCGTCGACCGACACGATGCGTACGCCCTGCTGGTGGGGGATGACGTCCACCCAGTGGTCGGGTCCGGGATCGTCAACCGGGGCCTGCGCGAGCCGGAAGTCCGGCCCCGCGTCGTTGGTGACGATCAGGAACCGGTCGCCGTGGTGGTCGACGGAGTACTCGACGCCAGGTCGGCGAGGCGCCACCGTCCGCCAGTCACCCTCCGGGTCGTCAGCGCGCAGGATCCGTACCTCGCTGGACTCGGTCGCGTGCAGACCCATGACGAGCCACTCGCGCGAACGGGTACGCCCGATGCCGAGATAGAACGCCTCGTCGGACTCGGTGTGGACGCACACGTCCTCGCTCGGGTCGGTGCCCAGCCGGTGTCGCCACAGCTTCCACGGCCGGTGTGCGGCGTCGAGCGTGGTGTAGAAGAGGTGCCGCTCGTCGGCCGACCACGCCGCGCCGTAGCCGGTCGGCGTGATGACATCGGGCAGAAGCTCGCCGGTCTGCAGGTCCTTGACCCGCAGCTCGAACTCCTCGCTGCCGTTGGTGTCGGCGGAGTACGCAAGGAGCCGGCCGGCGGCGGAGACGGCGAACGCGCCAAGGGCGAAGTACTCCGTGCCTTCGGCGGCCTGGTTGCAGTCGAGGAGCACCTGCTCCTTGTCGCCGCCAGGCTTTCCCGCGCGCAGGGGCTGTCGGGCGAAGATCGGATACTGCAGGCCCTCCACGGTGCGGGTGTAGTACTCCCACGCGCCGTCACGGGCAGGCACATCCTCGTCGGTCTCCTGGATGCGGGAGCGGAACTCCTCGAACAGTTCGCCGCGAAGCCCCTCAAGGTGGGACAGCGTCTGCTCGGTGTAGGCGTTCTCGGCCTCGAGGTGGGACAGGGTCGCGGGGTTGTCCCGCTCGCGCAACCAGGCGTACTCGTCGGTCCGCTCGTCGCCGTGGTGACGGTGGACCACCGGGCGCTGGGCGGGTCGGGGTGGTGTCGGCATGGCGACGACCCTACCCGTGGGAGCGCTGCCCCTGCGGGGATTGTGCGGCCATCAGGGCGCGCCACGCCTGGCCCAGCTCCTGGGCGGAGGGCGTGCGTTCGGGATCGATCAGCCACTGCACCATCAACCCGTCGATCAGCGCCATGTGGAACGATCCGACCGCCCGGGTCGCGAGGTCCACCCCGGCCGCCTGTCCGGCGCCCGGCTGCCCGGCAACCTCCTCGTCGGACAGGTCGAGCTCAGCGGCGGTGGAGACGTACTCCGACCGGGACCTCTCGTAGTAGTCGGCAAGTTGTTGGCGAAGGGCCGGGATGTGCTGGGCCTGCGCAACCGCCTCGAGATGGGCGACCATCAGCGGCCGCAGCCGGTCGAACGAATCAACCACCCAGGTCCAGATCGTCTCCCACTGTTCAACCAGGCTCCCGCCTCGCTGCGCGGTGGTGCGGGCGAAGCCGACGAACTCCTCGTCCCACTCGCCGAACGCCTCGATCAGGGCGGCCAGGAGCAGCGCCTCCTTGGAGCCGAAGTGGTAGCCGATCGAGGCGAGGTTCGTCCCGGACGCGGCAACGATGTCCCTCGCAGTCGTCCGCGCATAACCACGCCGCTGAAGGCACTGCTTCGCTCCGGCCAGAAGCTGCTCCCGATGACCCATGACAGCGATCCTAGCCTGCCGTCTATACGTACGTCCTATACAAACGTATAAGACGAGCGTACAGTCGAACGTCATGGACGATGGGCAGTTGGGGACGGCCGCCGGGCGCGGGCGGAGCAGCCAGGCGGGTCATACGGCCCCGGACGAAACGGACAGCGAGCACGGGGCTCCGCGAGCCGGGCGGGGGGAGTGGGTCGGGCTGGCCGTCCTCGTACTGCCCTGTCTGCTGGTGTCGATGGACATGTCGGTGCTGTCGTTCGCGCTGCCGTTCCTGAGCGCGGATCTCGAACCAGACAGCTCCCAGCTGTTGTGGATCATGGACGTCTACGGGTTCCTGCTGGCCGGACTGCTGATCACGATGGGCACTCTCGGCGACCGGATCGGGCGTCGGCGGTTGCTCCTGATCGGCGCGGCGGCGTTCGGGCTCTCGTCGATCCTCGCGGCGTACTCCACCAGCGCCACCATGCTCATCCTGAGCCGTGCCGTCATGGGCGTGGCGGGTGCGACGCTGGCACCATCCACGCTCTCGCTGATCCGGAACATGTTCCACGATCCCGCGCAGCGGCGTGGGGCCATCGCCATCTGGACCGCGGGCTTCTCCGGTGGCGCGCTCGTGGGGCCACTGGTCGGCGGGCTGCTGCTGGAGGCGTTCTGGTGGGGCTCGGTCTTCCTGATCAACGTGCCGTTCATGGTGCTGCTGCTTGCTCTCGGTCGGTTCCTGCTACCGGAGTTCCGCCCTGCGCGGGCAGGTCGCTTCGACCTCGCGAGTGCCGCGCTGTCCACGATGGCCGTCCTGATGGTGATCTACGGTGTGAAGGAGTACGCCGAGGGCGGCCTCGGACCGGTCGCGGCCCTGTTCATCGTCTCCGGCCTCGCGATAGGCGCAGCCTTCGTCATGCGGCAACGCCGGTTGGTCGAACCGCTGATCGACCTGGGCCTGTTCGCCCATCGGGCGTTCGGGACGGCGATCGCGGTGAGCACCGTGACGATGTTCGCGATGGTGGGGTTTCTGTTTTTCACGTCGCAGTACCTCCAGCTGGTCCTTGGGATGCGGCCGTTCACTGCCGCGCTGTGGAACCTGCCGGTGGTCGCGGTCATGCCGGTGGGCGCGCTGGCAGCGGCTTCGCTGGTACGCCGGACCGGCGCCGGCACGGTTGTCGCTGCCGGACTGGCGATGATCGCAGCCGGATTCGCCGTCGTGACGCAGGTCCGGCCAGGTTCAGGTCTCGCGGTGCTGCTGGTCGGGCTCGGCGTGATGGTGATCGGCATCAGTGCCGTCATGGCACTGGCGTCCGATCTCGTCGTCGGTGCCGCTCCGCCTGATCGCGCCGGTGCCGCGTCCGCGATCTCCGAGACCGGCGCCGAGCTTGGCGGCGCCCTCGGGATCGCCCTGCTCGGAAGTGTCGGCACCGCCGTCTACCGGGCGGAGCTGGGCGAGTCGGCACATTCAGCCGGCCTGCCATCTGGGGTGATCGACATGGCGCGGGAGACGCTGCCCGCGGCCGTCAAGGTGGCCGACCAGCTGGCCGCACCCCTGGCGGAGGCGCTGCGCGATTCTGCGTTCGCGGCGTTCACCCAGGGAATGCAGGTGGCGGCGATTGTCTCGGCCCTCCTCATGGCGGGCATGGCCGTTTTCGCCGGCGCACTGCTCCGGCGCTGACGCCGGCCACCCCCCGACCAAGCACGCTTTCCCAAGCGGACAAGACTCCGCGATCCTCGCGCGAAACCACGGTGAAGCGGGAGCGCTCAGCCGGTACGGTCGCCACCATGGCCCGCCTGAGCCGTGGTCGGTGATGTGCCCCAAGGTTGCGTCACTTCCACTGACGATGCGAAAGGATCACATGAGCACAGACATGCGACGCGATCTGGGCGAAGGCCTGGTCCTTCGTTGGACCACAGCGGCCGACACCGAGGCCGTCGCCGCACTCGTCGGGGCGGTCTTTCGGGGTCGCGAGGACGAGGAACCGAACCACGGGCTGATGGACACAGTGCGCCGCTACATGCGGGTCGACTATCCGTTCATGGGCCCCGACGACTTCGTCGTGGTGGAGGACACGAGCAAGGACGGGAGTCCGATTGTCGCCTGCACCTGCTACCTGCGCGAAGAGTGGTTGTTCGACGGCATACCGATTGCTGTCGGCCGGCCGGAAATCGTGGCGACAGAGCCGGGCTATCGAAACAGGGGCCTGATCCGAGCCATATTCTCCGCGGTCCACGAACGCGCCGCGAAAGACGGGACCCTGATCCAGGGCATCACCGGAATTCGGTACTTCTATCGGCAGTTCGACTACGAGTATGCGATCGACCTTGGCGGCGGCGTCACCCTTCCGGCCCCGCTCCTTCCAGAGCTTCGAGACGGGGGAGAGGAGCCCTATCGCCTCCGTCAGGCCACTCGCGCTGACATTCCCTTCATCGCTGCCTGTTATCGACATCAGCAAAGGGACAGCCTGGTGACCTGCGGCCTTCCTGAAGAATTCTGGCGCTACCACATCGACGCCGAGCATGCGGGAGACGCACTCGAGGCTCATTCCCGGATCCGCGTCATCGAGGCCGCTGGCGGGACACCCTGCGGTTTCCTGCTTTCGCCGTACGGCCGGCACGGGGACAGCTTCGGGCCCAGGCTGCTTGGCTTTCAGGCCGGGACCAATCTCCATGCCGTGGCGCCTTCGCTGCTGCGCGGACTGAAGGACATGGGGGAGAAGGTGCCGTCGACGCGCGATAAGCCCGTGGCGAGAATAGTGCTGGATCTCGGCCCCACCCATCCCTTCTATCAGGTACTTTCGGCAGACTGGGCGCCGCGCAACGATGGCCCGTACGCATGGTATATCCGAGTGCCTGACCTGCCTGCTTTCGTGCGGACGATCGCGCCGGTCCTCGAACGACGCCTTGCCGCATCATCGCTCGTCGGATACAGCGGGGACCTGGCGTTCGACTTCTACCGGGGCGGCCTGCGGCTCACGTTCACGGCCGGCACATTGCAGGACGTCGAGAGCGCCGAGTTCGGGCCGTATGACACGTCCTCGAACGGCGGATTTCCTCCGCTGGTCTTCCTGCGACTTCTGTTCGGCCACAGGTCATTGGACGAGCTGCGATCCGCCTATCCCGATGTCTGGGCCGCATCCGAGATCAGGCCGCTGATCGATGTGCTGTTTCCCAAAGCCAGCTCCCGCCTCTTCGCCCTGTGACGTGCCGCGTGGACGCCCAGCAGCATATGCCGACTGTGAACAAGGTATCCGCGTTCATCACTCATGGAGACCAGTTGCTGGTGTTCCGCAAGCCTCACCATCCAGGAACCGGAACCCAGGTCCCCGCTGGCACGATCGAGCCTGGCGAGACGCCGGAACACGCGGTTCTCCGCGAGGCGTGGGAAGAGTCCGGCCTGACGGGCTTCCACCTGTGCGGCCTGCTGGATCATCAAGTCGTCGACATGCGGCCCTACGGCTGCGACGAACTACACGACCGCTGGTACTTTCACCTCCTCTCGCCTTCCACGGTGCAGCGGGCCTGGCGTCATGGCGAGTCAAGTCCGTCATCGGGGGCGGAGGAGTTCATTGCGTTCGACTTCTTCTGGATCGACGTCGATCGCGCCGCACACGAACTCAGGGCAGAGAACCACACAGCTCTTCAGGTCCTGAGTCATCGGCTCGAGGGGATCAGGCGCCCCTGACGATCTCCTGCGCCGGGTCGTCGGGCGAGATGGTCTGCGGCGCGCAGTTCGGCCGGCTCAGCGAACTCGGTCGTAGACGAGAGCCAATGTGCCGTGCTCGCCCGCGTTCTGGCTGACGAGCGCCCACTGCCCCGCAGGCAGACCGTCGTCGAAGAGGCGCGGTCCGCTGCCGAGGAAGACGGGAAAGATCGTGATCGCCAGCCGGTCGACCTTGTCATCGGCCAGCAGAGCCTTGATGACGCTCGCGCTGGAGAGCACGAGAATGTCGCCGCCTTCGGTCGCCTTGAGGTCCGCGATCACCTCGGTGGTCGGCTTGTCGACGATCGTCGTCCGCTCCCACGGCGCGTCGCCAAGGGTGGAGGAGAGGACCACCTTGTCAGTGTCGACGAGCCACTTCGCGAAAGCCTCGTCACGCGGGTCGGCACCCTTCATGCCGATGACGGTGGGCCAGAAGCCGAGGAACCCCTCGGCGTTGACGCGCCCGAGCAGAGCCGTCGTCGCCGGCTCCCAGAGGCTGGTCAGGTGGTCGCGGGCGATGTCGGTGATGGCGTACGGCATCACCCAGCCCATGTCCTGCGGGTCCGATCCGGCGTACTGGCCGTCGAGGGAGAGGGCCATGTTGGTGACGACTCTGCGGCCGCTGGTCTGCTCTGTCACTGCGTGCTCCTGGATTCCGTGTGGTGCTCGGTGTCGGTGCCGTGTGAGTCCGCGGCGAGGATCGCCGCGAGCTTGTCGAGACTCTGGCCGAAGCCGATCTCGATGCCTGCGATGAAGTCCGCTGAGTCGACTGTGCTGTCGGTGATCCGGTGCTGGACCTCGAGGTCCGTACCGGTGTCGGTGGGTCGGAGGCCGAAGTCGACGTAGGCGGTGAAGGCGATGCCGCCGTCGGGCAGCGCAGGGGAGAGGTGGTAGGAGAGGTGCTCACCGTGGCGTACGGCGTCGACGAGTCCTTCCCCGCGTCCGGCCACCAGGTCGGAACCGTCGGCATCTTCTGCGTCGCGGTACTCCAGGACGATCCGCCCACCCGGGCGCGCCTCGAAGACGAGTTCGGAGACGCGGAGGTCGTCGGGCGTCCACCATCGGGCGAGCAGCGAGGGCTCGGTCAGGTGGCGCCAGACCTCCTCGGGGCGCTCGGTCAGAGACCGGACGAACCTGAACGAGCGGCCGTCGGCCCACCCCGACTCCTCCGCGGCGAGCCGCTCTGCGTGGAGGCTGAGCCCGTAGCGGTCGTAGGTCTCGCGCGCGCCACCTCCCTGGTCCGCGGTGTCGGCGAGCCGGCTGAGTGCAGCAGCCAGGTCACGCAGGGGAGCGGGCTGGAGCGCGTAGATGCGGCGCTGGCCGGTGCGCTGGGAGGTGACGATCCCGGCGCGCTCGAGGGTCTGCAGGTGCTTGGTCGTCTGCGGCTGACGCGCCTCGGCGAGCTGGGCGAGGACGCCGACCGACCGGGGCCGCTCGGCCAACAGGCCCACGAGCCGCCAGCGGGCCGGGTCGGCCAGTGCGGTGAGGAGTGCGTCCATGCGGACAACTATTCACCACAGCGAATATTCGCGTCAAGGAATATCTAGGGATCAATTCTCGGGCTGGCGAATCGCCGAGTGGGCGGCCACGTTCGACGTGGTCTGATTGCCATCGAAACGCTGTCGCCGGCACCTCCTGGCCTTGCGCCGACATCTGCGGTCGCGTCCCTCAGGAGGAGGCAGGCGGGTATCCGTTCTCCAGATAGGCGACGATGCCGGTGTTCCTGGCCTGAATGCCAGCACTGATCCTGCGTGCATGGAGCGCAGGATGCATTTCGCGGACCTGCTCCACGGTCCAGAAGTCGAACGCGCCGAGCTCACTTTCCTGAAGTCTGATCGACGAGATCTCTTGTGGAGTAAGAACTCCGCCATCGAACACGGTCATCAGCCCTTCGATGGGGATGGTCTCGGTGCGGGGTTCCCAATCCACGACCAACAGCCTGCCAAGCGACCGAGCCAGGCCGAGTTCCTCTTTCACCTCGCGGACGGCGGCCGCATGTGGAGGCTCATTGACCTCGACCACACCGCCGGGGTAGGCCCACCCGTCGCGGTAGGTCGGCTTGACCACGAGGACGCGGCCGGCCGAGTCGAAGAACAACGCACCCGACGCTTCGCGCTTGCGTGGCAGCTCAGGCTCCAATGGCCGTCAGGCGGCTCGATCGTTGACATCCGGCGGAACATACCAGGATCGGTCCGCGAGGTCGCCCGGTCTGATGTGAGTTGACTTGCAGGAGCGGGAGTTCATGAGACGGGAATAGCACGGGTGCGGCCACAGAACGGCGGCAGCGCAGCGCCTTGACTGCGAGTCAGATGAGCCGCGCCGGGCCGACATGCTCCACAGCGGTCACTATCCGTTCTAGAAGGCTGGGCCTCATCGTGGGCAGGTCGGTGAGGAGGAACCAGCGGACCTCGAGCGACTCGTCGTCTGCCACGTACGGGGTGCCGGCGACGTATCGGCACCGGAAGGTGTGGTCCAGGTACTGAGCGTGGTCGCCGTTGACGTGAACAGTCGGATCGCTGACGTTGACCCAGACAAGTTCCTCGACAACGCAGCGGATCCCGGTCTCTTCGAGCACCTCTCGCACCGCTGCCTTCGCTGGGTGCTCGCCAGGATCGACTATGCCGGTCACAGGAGCCCAAGAACCGTTGTCGGAACGCCGAACCAACAGGACTGCGCCGTCGTTGAGGACGACAGACGTCACGCCAGGCAGCCACAGAAGGTCATGACCGATCCGCTCACGCAGGCGAAGGATGAACTCGGGAACTGGCACGCCTTCACGGTAATCGCTCAACTCACCGGACTCGGACACCTGCGGGTTGTGAGTCTCCATAGCTGATCGAGCCTGGGAACGACCCTCGAGAACGTAGCGCCGATAATGAACATTATGTCAAGTACTTGGCCCCGCCACGCCCTCAGGCGCATCAGTAGCCCGTAGCGACGCGCGGCTACTGACCGGAATGGGTCCGGAGCTTGAAGATCAGGATGCCGAGGTACTTGTTCATCCACGCCTGCTTGTGCGGGTAACGGCGTCGGGCGTCCTCGGATAGTTGAGGCTCTATCGCGGTCTCGATCCACAGCCCTGCGGCACTGAAAGCGTTGATCAGGTCAGAGATGGTGTAGGGACGCTTGGTGAGGGTGATCTGGTCGTTCCAGCCGCTGAGGTAGGAGAACCGCGCGGTGGAGAAATACTCATCGCCCAAGGAGGTCTCATTCTGTTCGGCCCGTTCGACGGCGTATCGGATCGGTTGCGTCTTGGTCAGCAGGATGAATCCATCGTCGGCCAGCATCGCGCGCGCTGCCTGCAGGGTGCGAACTGGATCGTTCGCGTAGCCGAAAGACTGCAGGAACAAGATCCGGTCGAAGGTGCGACCGGCAAGCCCTGGCATCGAATCCAGCTCATTGAGATCGCCCCGGATGAGCTCCAAGCCAGGCGGCGGCGCACTGAGGAAGTTGCCACTGACATCGACACCTACGGCGTCGGTCGCGCCGTCTCCAACCAGCTCAGCCAGCTTGCCTCCGTTGCCGCAACCGACATCGAGCACCGACCGTCCGGCGACATCGCCCAGAAGGTCTCGCTGCGCAGGCCACTCGACAAGCCGATCCAGCGAGTCCTCCCTGCTTCGGGCCCGCTCGTAGTCTGGAGCGAGTTCTGGCCACGGCTGGCTCGGATCGCCAGGACGCTCCATGTCAGAGCCCGTCGCCTTCTGTGAGTCGTCTGACGCCGCCACGAGACACAACCTAGCCGTCGCAAAGTCGCCGTCCTCCCTCCGGTCGACCAGCTGGCAGACTCACCTCGTGAGGATCAGTCAGGCGAATGCGGATGACGTCGCAGATTTGGCCCGGCTGTTGTGGCTGGACACCCATGATGAGGAACCAGCACAGCGGTCCGTTGACGCATTCGCAGTGGAGCTCGCGAAGTGGTGGGCCGCCCACCAGGACTCGCACCTGGCGTTCGTCGCCCGACTCCTCCGACCGGAGATCGTCGGCATGGCCTGGGTCGCGCTCGTCCCCCGCGTCCCGAGACCTGGAGCGACGAGTCGGCTATCCGCAGACATCCAGAGCGTCTTCGTCAAGCCCAACCAGCGAGGCCACGGGATCGGCTCGGCGCTCGTGGAGGCCGCTTCGGAGCATGCGACACACCTCGGGGCCCTCCGCGTGACGGTCCACTCTGGTCGCAAGGCAGTGCCGGTGTACGAACGGCTGGGCTTCGGGTCGTCCCGACAGATCCTCCAGCGACCACCGGCCTGACAAGTCGCACCTCGCGCAGGCACCTTCGTTTCAACTGTCATGGGTCACGTCCCAACACTCGGCACAGACACACGTGCAGGGTCCACAACGAGGATTTCGAGGTCACAGTGAAGAACATCTATGTGGTCACGCATCCGGAGGCAACCCACCACGTAGACGGCCTCGTCGGCGGGTGGTTCGACTCCGATCTGACCGAGCGAGGCATGCGTCAGGCTGAGTCGATCGCCGAAGCGCTGTCTGAGCGCCTCGGCGACGCTGACGTCGAGACGATCACATCCGACCTGCGCCGCGCGCAGCGGACCGCAGAGGTCATCGTCAAGCGGGTCGGCGGCGCTCTGAAGTTGGACCCAGACCTGCGGGAGAAGTCGTACGGTGAGGCGGGTGGCCGACCCAAGGCTTGGCTCGAAGAACGCCGCATCCCGACTCCGGAGTTCGGCGAGCGGCTACGGCACGACGAAGGTGTGGACGGTGCTGAGACACGGATGGACCTCGCCGTCAGGGCTTATGCGGCGATGGATCGGATTCAAGAATCCACGATGGAGAACCAGGTAGTCGTGACACATGGAGGTACTGCCACTCTCCTCCTGGCAGCGTGGATTGGCATGCCCTTGGAGGCATCGGGCCGTGTCCAATTCCGTGTCACTTCAGGCGGCATCACCTACTTGCGCAAGGACGACCGAAACTACAGCCACCAGATCGCCCAGTTGAACGAGACCCGCCACCTGAACTAAGTCCGGCGGGAGCGCCAAGCGGTGGACGACACCGCCCGACCAACCGGGCCTCCGGAACGTACTCCCAGGCGTCGGCCCCTTCTCCAGCTGCGGGCCCGCCGACGCACCGACAACCGCTGTCGGGCCGGTCACGTCAGGGGCGCGGATCAAGGGGGCTGTTGCTTGTTACTGCCCCAGCCTCCCGTCGATCCGCTCCCGCAGCAGGTCGGCGTGCCCGTTGTGTCGTGCGTACTCCTCCACCATGTGCACCAGGACCCACCGCAGCGTCCTCGGCCCGCCGTGAGCGGTCCCGGCCACATCGAGGTCGGGCGCCTGGGCGATGAACCGGTCCGCGAACTCGATCTCGGTCCGCCACGCGTTCCATGCCTCGGTGACGGCCTCGGCCGTGGCCACTGCGCCGTCGAACTCCCCGTCACGATCGGTATCGGAGTAGAAGTACGGCGGAGCGTCCTGACCTGCCATCACCGTCCGGAACCAGATGCGCTCAACCTCGGCCATGTGGCGTACCAACCCGAGCAACGACAGCGTCGACGGCTCCACCGATCGACGGGCAAGGTCCTCGACTCCCAAGCCGCTGCATTTGAGTTCCAGGGTGTCGCGCTGCCAGCGCAGGAAGCCGGCAAGGGTCGCGCGTTCCTCGCTCGTGGTCGGCGGGTGGACGCGTGGGTCGGTGTCGCGATCGATGAACATGGTTGCTCTGGGGCTGCTCCTCATGCCCGCAATCATGGGCCGTCCGCGCATGATCCACCACAGCTGTCCGGCGCGACCTCCGCTTCCGGGCGGTGCGACCAGCTGCGGGTGGCTTCTCCCTCATGCGTCCGCGGGAATCTCGCCGTGCAACCGCTCGCGCAGGCTACGATACGTGAAGCACCGACATAGTGAAGGGACTTCACGATATGTCTGTTGAGAGTTCTCGCCGCCAGAAGCAGCAGGCAGCACTCGGGCAGCTGCTCCAGCTCGCGATGCTCATCAACGAGGACATGGAGCACGGTCTCGGCCGTGTCGGGCTCACCCCTTCGCGGGCGACCCTCGTCTGGGAGCTGCTCCACCGCGGGCCCAGCACACAGCGGGTGCTCGCGGGTGCAATCGGCGTGAGCCCGCGAAATGTCACCGGCCTCGTCGATGCCCTGGTGGACACCGGCTTCGTCGTTCGAGAGCCGCACCCTACCGACCGTCGGGCCGCGCTCGTGTCGTTCACCGAACACGGCGCGCGCATCGCCGAGCAACTGAAGCGCGACGGCGAGCAGCTGGCGGACGACCTCTTCGCCGACATGCCCGACCGGCAGTTCAGCGCCCTGGTGAGGGGTTTCGACGTGCTGATGGCGCGGCTGTGTGAGCTGATCGCCGAAGCGAAGGAGAAGGAGGCACAGCGGTGAACGTCATAGGCCCGCCGGTGGCACTAGCCAGGCACGCCATCCGGTTCGAGCTCGGTGTCTGGCGCAGTCTGTACTTCCTGGTGCGACGGCGAGACCCCGGCGCCGGTCCCGGTGCCGAGAGGTTCAGCTATGTGAAGGCGGTCGAGCTCCTCTTCTGGGTCTTCATCATCGTCTCGGCGATCGAGATCCCGATCGCCCACATGCTGGTGCCGTGGGAGCCGGTGAAGATCGCCCTGCTGGCCGTCGGTTTCTGGGGATTGATGTGGATGGTGGGGATGCTCGCCGCGTACAAGGTCCACACGCACCTGGTCGAGCCGGTGGGCCTACGCCTCCGCAATGGCTTCACTCTCGACATCACCATCCCCTGGGAGGCCATCAGCTCGGTGTCGGTTCGAGAGCGGAGCCGCGAACGCTCGCGGGCGGTACAACTCGACGAGACCGACACCGGAACGACCCTGAACGTCGTGGTCGCCAGCCGGACAAACATCGACCTGATCCTGCAGCGTCCCTTCACGGTGACGCTCCCCCGTGGCGTCCAGACCGTGACGACGGTGCGGTTCTTCGCCGATGAGCCCCGCACACTCGTCAAGCGGATGCGTACGAACCTCGCCGCACAGGTGCAACGCTGAGCGGTGACGGGCGCGTCACTCCCCCGGATGTCTGAGATGCGTACGCAGCTTGTCGGCGTACGGCCGGCGACGTTCGGCGGAGACGAAGGCCGGGTACGGTTTCGACCCGTAGAGGTCATCGCCTCGATAGCGGGGAAACACGTGCACGTGATAGTGCCACGTGTCCTGGTAACCGGCGGGCTCATTGTGTTGCCGGGTGGAGATTCCCTCGCACCCGTAGGTGTCCCGGATCGCGCGGGCGATCGTCCGGACACCGTCGTGGACAGCGTGACCGTACTCCGCCGGAAGGTCGTAGATGTTCTCGTGGTGGGCGTTCGGCACGACCAGCACATGACCGTGGTTGTTCGGCCACCATCGGGCGCAGATGAATGCCGTCGCCCGTTCCGACTGCCACACGATGTCCTGCTGGCCGCTGACGTCGGTGGTCCCACCGGCGACCAACGCGCAGATCGGACAGACGTAGCCGGGCGGTGCGTGGCTGATCATGTGCGAATCCTCCGTTCGATCAGAGCCCGAGCCAGGTCCTCCGCGAGCCTCGCACTGACGGTGGGACCTGACCCCGCGATCATGCCGGCTGGGAGCCGTCCGGCGGTGCGTTGGCGAGGTCGGCGGTCGCGACCTGCCCCGCCTCGTTCGTACGCCGCAGAAAGTCGGCGATGAGGGCGAGCTCGGACTCGTCGTAGCCGGCGCAGATCGTGCCCATCGACGCATCCATCCCCGCGTAGAGGCGGAAGAGTTCGGCGTTGCGGTCCCGCAGAGCACGAACGACGACAGCGCGCCGGTCGGACTGGTCACGTTCGCGGACCACCCAGCCGCCGCGTTCGAGCCGATCGAGGATGCCGGTGATCGTGGCGGGGTGCAGCCCGGCCCGACGTGCGAGTGTGGTTGGGCCGAGCGGCCCTTCCCGGTTGATGAGGTCGAGGCAGTGGAGATCAACGTCCTTGAGCGCGAGGTTGGCGGTCACCTGGTGGTTGAGCAGGGACAACTGGATGGCCAGCCCGCGCAGCGACTCCTTGATCGTGATGGTCAACCGACGACGGCGCCGGGCGGCCTCCCTTGCTGGTTCCGCACTCATCTGAACGGTCTCTCGTACCCCATGGTGAGGAAACCCTATCCGCCGGGCGCTTCGCCACCGAGGAACCGTCCCGCACGGCTTTCCGCTGCCCAACCGCGGCGACCGCCGAGCCGGGGCCCTGGCTCGGAGATCGCCTCACATCCGAGCCGGGCCCCGAGGTCGGGCGAGCCGATCAGTTTCCGGTGTCTGGGTTCAGGCCGCGCAACCGTGGCCGGAACTTCTCCCAGGTGGCCCTGCGGTCCGATACATCCGCGACCCGAAGCGCCGTTGCGGTGTCGCCGCTCACGACCGCCGCCACGTGCACGTCATCGCCCTCGTCGACCGAGCCGATGCCCTCGCGGTGGGCGTTGACCAGCGTCTCGTCATCGACGACGTAGGACCTCGAGTAGCCATCCTCACTCTTCACCGTGATCGAGGTGTCGCTCACCGCCTGCACCTCGCCATGTTGGACGGCCACGGTCTGGTAGCCGCCGTCCTTCTTGGCCGTGACGAACTCACCATGCAGAGCCCATCCCATGAGCCCCGGAGCCCGGTGGCCCCGCATTACCGGCCGGTCCTTCGCGTCCGGACGTGGCTGGTCGCTCGTGGCAGCGGTCGCGTCGTTGCCGGACTCCGCCACGTTGTCGGCAAGGGCGATCCCGCCCACCGCCAGCGCCGTGATCGTGGCGGTCGACACCGCCACCGCGAGCACCGTGGACCGGTCCGACCACCGCCGGTTGGCCCATCGCCTTTTGACCCACTGCCCGTTAGGGCGCATCGCGGTCTCCCTCCAGTCGTGGATGTACGAAAGCAGTCTCCACCCTCGCTCTCCTGGCTGGGACCGCCCTGAACGCCACCTGGAGATTAGCTGGGAACTCCTCCCGCCTCGGCTCCCCCTGCCAGCTCCTGCCAGCTCCTGCCAGCTCCTGCCAGCTCCTGCCAGCTCCTGCCGGCTCCCGACGGCTCACTGTTCGCGGACGACCTCCGAGGCGTCCTTGTCCGTACGTAGTCCGACGAAGCGTGGATGGCGGAGCTTTCCGTCGCTGGTCCACTCGGTGAAGCCGATCTGGGCGACCAACTCGGGGCCCACCCAGTGGGCGGAGCGCTCGCGCACCGGATCGGCGAACGGCGACGACGACTGGGCGATCTTGTCCATCCGGGCCCGCAGATCCCGCAGCATCAGTGCGTTGTAACCCGTACCCACCTTGCCCGCGTAGCGCAGCCGGTTCCCTTCGTAGTAGCCGACGAGCAACGCGCCGAACCCCTGCCTCGACCCCTCCGGATCGGTGAACCCGCCGATGACGAACTCCTGGTCGCGTACGCACTTGAACTTCAGCCAGTCCCGAGACCGGCGACCGGTCTGGTACGGCGCGTCGGCGCGCTTGGCGATCAGGCCCTCCCACCCTCGCGCGCACGCGTCGGCGTGGAACCTCTCCCCCTCGGTGTTGCGGTGGGTGGAAAACCGGACGCGGTCGCCGAACTCGAACGTCGTGCGCAGCACCCGCTTGCGGGCCCGCAGCGGCAGTCGGGTGAGGTCGGCCTCACCGACGACGAGCAGGTCGAAGAGGTAGAGGTAGACGGTGACGCCGGTCGCGGGTATGCGCCGGGGATCGGCGAGATTGATCCGTGCCTGCAGCTTGGCGAAGCTCGTCTGCCTGCCGTCGAAGGCCACGATCTCGCCGTCGGCCACGAAGTCCTGGGCCTGTTGTGGCGCGAATGCCTGGACGATCTCGGGATAGGTGTTCGTCATGTCCTTGTGGTTGCGGGACCACAGGGTCGTCTGGCCGCGGTTCCTGACGGCGATCACGCGTACGCCGTCCAGCTTGCGTTCGTAGATCCACCGCTCGTCGGAGAACGGCTTCTTGGTCAGGGTGGCGAGCATGGGAGCCTGCCAGCCGGGGCGTGGCGCCCGACGCAGGAGCTTGCGTTCGTCGTCACCCAGCACATCCAGCGGGTCGGGCATTTCCTTCGCCACAGTTCCTCCACTCGGGCGGAAGGGGCTTCCTCGTCACACATCCCCGCTTAGGGTTGCCTGGAACCAGGACGCGGGGAGTGCCTGCCCACGGCGGGACGTGGCAGTACGGGGGGAAGTCACCATGGGTCCGGCGTCGTCGGCTCCTACGCCGGATCGCGCCGAGAGCCGCCGGTTGCGCGGAGTGCTCGCCGCGGCAGCGCTGGCGATGTTCTGCGTCCAGCTGGACTTCTTCGCACTCACCCTCGCCCTGCCGCGGATGGCCAGCGACCTGCGGGTGACGACGACCGACCTGCAGTGGGCGCTCAGCGGCTACATGCTCGCGCTCGGTGCCTTCCTCGTTCTCGGTGGGCGGCTCGGTGACATCTTCGGGCGGCGCCTCGTCCTCGTTGTCGGCCTCGGCGTCTTCGGCGCGGCGGCCGTACTCTGCGCGCTGGCACCGACGGCCGGGCTCCTGATCGCGTTCCGCATTCTGCAGGGCATCGGGGCCGCTCTCATCTTCCCGATGACGGTCTCGGTGTTGTCGAGCAGCTTTCCGGAGCAGTCCCGTGGCCGGGCAATCGGCCAGGTGTTCGGGCTCGCCGCCGTCGGGACCGCGCTGGGCCCGTTCGTCGGCGGCCTCCTGACCGCCGGACCCGGATGGCGATGGATCTTCTGGTTCCTGGTGCCCTTCGTGGTGGCGGCCGCTGTCGTCACTCTCGCGGCGACCCGTGAGTCACGCGACGAGTCGATGCCGCGTCGACTCGACCTCGTCGGCGCGATCGTTCTCAGCGCCGGGGTCGCGCTGGTCACCTATGCCGTCGACCGGATCCCGACCTCCGGGCTTGCCTCACCCCTTGTCTGGGCGACTGGTCTCGCCGGGCTGGCGCTGCTCGTGTCCTTCCCTCTGGTGGAGGGGCACGTCCGCCTGCCACTGATAGACATGGGCCTGTTCCGCAACATCGCCTTCGTTCTCGTCACCGCCGTCGGGACGATGGCAAACGTCGCCTACGCCGGAACCGTCTTCCTCGCCACCCTGTACCTGCAGGACGTCCGCGGCCTCGGCCCGCTCACGGCCGGCCTCGTCTTCCTCGGCCTGTCGGTCGCCACGGGTTTCGCGGGGCCGCTCGCCGGCTGGCTCGGCGTACGCTACTCGGCCCGGGTCGTCATGACGATCGCCAACAGCATCGGCGGGCTGAGCCTGCTCGCCCTGACCTTCAGCCGGGCCTGGGGTGCGTACGTCCCGGTCTTCTGCCTGTGTGGGCTGGGCTTCGGGCTCGGCTGGTCGTTCGCGAACATCGGCACCCAGCGGGTGGTACGACCCGAACGCAGCGGCGAAGCCGCAGGCGTCACGCAGACCGTGCTCATCGTCATCGCCGGCATCGGGCTGGCCGCGACAGCGACCACGCTGGAGGCACTCCAGTCGGCTGGCCACGCGCCCTCGGCATCGATCGAGGTCATCCTCCGCGTCCTCGCAGGCGGGTTGCTGCTCTCGGCCGCCCTCCTCGGGGCGTTCGGCCGCCACGCCCGCTGACGCCGTCGCAGGTGTGGTCGCGGTCGTTGGCATGCTGAGGGCGTGCACGCCTTCCGCCTTCCTGCATACGCCTGTTGGATCCGCTATCTCGACCTGCCGGGCGGCCCGGACAAGCCGACGCCCGAACCGGTGTGCGTCTACCTCGCCGGGCTGGGTTCGGCTTCGACTGTGGACTTCCCGGAGATCGTCGCCCGTCCCCCGCTACGCGGGCGGCGGTCGTTGCTGGTGGACCTCGCCGGCACGGGCTGGAGTGACCCCGCCCCGGCGTCCTTCGGCTACACGATCGAGGAGCACGCGGACGTGGTCGCCGCGATGCTGGACGCAGCGCACCTGCGTGGATGCCACATCATCGGGCACAGCCTCGGTGGCTCGGTGGCGATCGCACTGGCCGATCGCCGGCCGGACCTGGTCGCCCGGCTCGTGGTCGCCGAACCCAACCTCGACCCGGGCGTTGGCACGTTGAGCAGGCACGTCGCCGACCAGTCCGAGGACGCGTTCGTCACGCGCGGATACAGCGCTCTTCGTGCCGTCCTCGCGAGGGAGGAGGATGCCGCCGTCACCTCGGTGTTCCATGCGACGACGGGTCGCTGGTCGCCGGCCGCGATGTACCGGACCGCGGTCTCGCTGTTGGCCGAGCGCACACCGACGTTCCGCGACATGCTCGCGTCCGCCTCGATGCCGCGCGCGATCCTCGTCGGCGAGCGTTCCGAGGACGTCGACCTGGAAGGCCTCGCGGACTCAGGCGTGGCGGTTCACGTCGTGCAGGGTTCGGGACATGTCATGACCTACGACAACCCGGAGGTATTCGCCCGGACCATCGCAGCGGCACTTGACGGGCCTACCGACCGCCCTTGAGGCAGCCGGATCTCGAACGCGTCAGAGGGCTCCACCAGCCGCCGCCGGAGCGGCACTGGGCGTACCGCTGTCGCCCACCGTCTCGCGGGCCAGGAACTCCTCGACGTGGAACAACGTGTCGCCGGCCCGGTCCATCACCGTCAGCAGCGTGGACATGGACGAGACCTCCTCGACCTGCTCGTGCAGGAACCACTGCAGGAACTGCTCGCCGATGTAGTCATCTTCCGCACGCGCCGCCTTCGCGAGCGCGACGAACTGGTCGGTGACTTCCTTTTCCTGGGCGAGTGCGAGGGCCACCAGGTCGCGTGCGCTGGTGAAGTCGTTGCGTACGGGATCAACGCCTGGAATGACGACTTTGACGCCTTGGTCGAGGAGGTACCGCACAATCATCATTGCGTGGTTTCGCTCCTCCAACGCCTGCCGATAGAAGTACGCGGCGAGCCGAGGAAGATCTTCGGCGTCGAACCACACCGCCACAGCGATGTATTGCTGGTGGGCGTTGAACTCGTGGCGGATCTGGGCCTGCAGCAGCTCGAGGAACCGGGAGTCGCGTGCTGAGTTCTGCTGGGGATTCTGCTGGAGGACGGACATACCCGCATGCTAGCGCCGCCCACGGACGCGGCCACGCCGGCGAATTTCGCCGCCTCGTCAGCCGAGCCCGCGCCAGATCTCGCCGAGGCTTGATGCGGCTGCGACAAAGCGACCGTACGCGTCATTCAACACCGCCGTACGCGCTGCGACCGGGTGAAAGCGGCGTGCAATTCTGCCGGTGTTCGCCGCCTCGTCCAGGTCGGAATACACACCGATGCCGAGACCGGCAAGAAGGGCGGCACCGAGGGCACCGGTCTCGGCGCAGTCGGGCACCTCGATCTCGACGTCGAGGGCATCGGCGAACATCTGCGACCAGACGCCACTGCGGGCTGCGCCACCGGTGAGCCGAACCGGTCCGGACAGGGCGAACCCCTCGCGCAGGGCGTCGACATGCACCCGATGCCCGAGCACGACTCCTTCCAGCACTGCGCGTACGACGTCGGCTCGGCGATGCCACCCCCGCAGACCGAGCAGCCCGGCGCTCGCCGTCTCGCCGTACGGAGAGCCGTACAGGAACGGGTGGTACAGCAGCGTGCTCGGACCATCGAGCGCCCCCGCGGCCTCGCGCTCGAGCAGGGAGTACGCCGACTCGTCCGCAGGCAGTCCGAAACTTGCTCGCCACCAGTCGAGGTTCGTCGCCGACGACGCCGACGTCGACATGTTGAGCCAGCGCCCAGGTTGGACGAAGCTGCGCGCCTGCCAGCGTTCGTCGAGGGCGACGTCGGCACTTACGACCTGGTTGATGCTGAACGTGCCGGCGGCCAGGCTGAGCATGCCCGGCCGGACCGCGCCCGTGCCGACCGCACTGCCGTCGACGTCATGGGCACCGGTGACGACCGGCGTGCCGGCGGCCAGGCCGGTCGCTGTCGCTGCGTCGGCGCTGACCTCCCCGGCGATCGCCTGGCTCGGACGAAGCGGCGGCAGCTTGCCCGCCACCATCGTCAGGCCGTAGAGGTTGAGTGCCTCGTCGGCGTAGTCCTGCGTCCGCACGGAGGTGAAGGCCGCGCTGGCCTCACTCGGGTCGGTCGCGATCGCGCTGGTGAGCCGGAACCGCAACCAGTCCTTGCAGAACAGCACCCACCGGGTGCGGTCGAGGATCTCCGGGGCGTGCCGTGCGAACCAGGCCAACAGGGTCGAGGGAGAACCTGCGAACGGCACCTGGCCGGTCACGTCGAGGACCCGTGCCCACATGGGCGTCGTACGCCATGTGTCGAGCACGTCGTGCGCACGGGTGTCCATCGCGGTGACCGCGGCACGCACGGGGTGGCCGGCATCGTCGACGAGGTAGAGACCGTCGTTGTGGCCGACGATGCCGACCGCTGCAATGCGGTCACCCGGTGTGCGTGCGTCGTCGAGGGCGGCGCGGATCGCCGCGGCGGTCGCCTGCCAGACCTCGTCCATGTCGCGTTCGACCCAGTGCGGGTGTGGACTGGCGACCTCGACGCGGGCGCTGCCCGAACCCCGCTCCTGACCCTCGCGATCGAAGACGCACGCCTTGGTGACGGTCTGGCCGGCGTCGACGCCGAGCAGGAGGGTCTCGTCCGGTCGGGCGGAATCAGTCACCGCTCACACCCTCCACCCGAGCGCGGCGGCGTTCACCGCCGTGGTGATCCGCCCGGTGCGGTCCAGCTCGGCGACCGCTTCCGCCACGAGGTGGGCGGACCGGGTGATCGTGGTGGTCGTGTCGCCGCCGAAGTGCGTGGTGATCGTCACGTTGTCGAGGCGACGCCACAGGCTGTCGGCCGGCAGCGGTTCGGTATCGAAGACGTCCAAGGCCGCGCCGGCGATCCGATTCTCCTTGCAGGCAAGGAGAAGAGCGGCGTAGTCGACGAGCCGGCTGCGCGAGGTGTTGACGAAGTAGGCCGTGGGCTTCATCGACGCGAAGTGCTCGGCGGTGATGAACCGCTCGGTCTGCGAGGTGAGCCGGGCCAGGACGTGGACGAAGTCGGACTCGCGGAACACCGTGTCAAGGCCGGCTTGCCTAGCGTCATGGGCGCGGAGGACGCCGGCGTCGACGAACGGGTCGTGGACCAGCAGTCGTACGTCGAAGCCACGAAGCTTCCGGGCGAGCTCGCGCCCGACGTGGCCGAAGCCCACCATTCCGACGGTGCTGCCACCGAGCTCGCGGCCGGGACCACCGAAGTCCTTGCGCCAGCCCCCGGATTTCACCGACGCGTCAGCACGGGCGATGTCACGTGCTTCGCTCAGCATCAGGCCGATCGCGAGTTCGGCGACGGCGGAGGCGTTGCGGCCATGGACGGGAACGACCGCGATTCCCCGAGCCGTCGCCGCTTCGATGTCGATGTTCTCCAGCCCTGTGCGGGCGACGACGACAGCTCGCAGGTTCTGGCCGGCGTCCAGCACCGACGCCGGAACGGGTGCGAAGTGCAGGGCGAGCACCTGTGCGTCGCCCACGGCATCACGCACCTCCGCCGGCGCCGGAACCGCGTCCGGTCCCTTGTGTTCCATCTGCTGCTGCGCGGTGTGCTGGTCGGCCTTGCTGCCGGCCCAGTCGACGGTACGAATGCCCGCGGAGTCGATGCCGACGTCGCTCAGGGCATCGACGTAGCGCTCGGCCGGGATGAAGTGGTCACCGACCACCAGGACCCGCGTGGTCATGAGACCTCCTTCGTCGGTCCCATGACCGGGGTGCTGTACCTGTTCATGACTTCACTTCGTCCGGTCACGACAGCCTCCGGTCAGGATCGGGGGCGGTGTGCATGCGTACGCTCCTCCGGTCGGCGTCACCCACCCGCCGCCCGAGGCTGCCTTCGGACCGGACGGCGACCGAACCCCACGCCACTGCCTCGCGAAGTGCACCCGCTCTGCCAGCCCTGTCCCTCCTGTCAACTCGGGCTTGCGCCGCGGCACTGAGGTACCCAGCCAGGAAGTTGTCACCCGCACCCACCGAGCTTCGGACGGTCCCCACCGGCAGTTCGGCATGCAGGACTGGCCCGTCACCGTCGACCAGGACGCCACCATCGGTGCCCAGGCTCACCAGCACGACTCCCCCGGCCCGTTTCCGTACCGTCTCCGCCGCCGCGATCACCTCGCCGAGCGTCCGCAACGGCGTACCGACAAGTTCGGCGAGTTCGTCGCGGTTGGGCTTCACCAGGTCGGGCCAGGCCTCGAGACCTCGACGTAGCGCCTCGCCGCTGGAGTCGAGCGCGAACCTGGCGCCTGCCTGCCGGGCTCTGGTGACGAGCTCGGCGTAGAAATCGGCCGCCACGCCACCAGGCAGCGCTCCGGACCCGACCACCCAGTCGCCGCGTCCGACCACTCCCAAAACGCCGTCGGCAAGTGTCTCGGCGTCGGCCCACGTCAGTGTGGGACCGGGTTCGTTGATCTTCGTGACGATTCCGCCGGGACTACGAACCGAGATGTTGACTCGCACCGAGCCGGTGATCGGCAGGGCGACGTATGGCACGTCCTCGTCGTCGAGCAGGCCGGCGAGCTGGCTACCCTCCGGACCGCCGAGGGGAAGTACGGCCGTCGACCGGATCCCGTTACGCAGGAGGGCCCTGGTGACGTTGACACCCTTCCCGCTCGGCTCCACCTGCCGGCTCGCGGACCGGTTGACCTCGCCCAGCCTGAGTGCCGAGACCTCGAGGGTGCGGTCGATCGCGGGGTTGGGTGTGACCGTGATGATCACGCCCGGACCACCTTCGGGCCACACGACTCCAACTCGGCCGCGGCGTCGTCGTCGACCTCGGTGCCGGTCACGATGACGTCGAGGTCCTCCACGCCGGCGAACTTGCAGAAGCTGTCCCGCGCCACCTTCGAGTGATCGGCCAGCAGGATCCGGCGCTTGCCGGCCTGCACCATCGCCGACTTGACGGCCGCCTCGGTGGGCAACGGAGTCGTGAGCCCGCGGGCCACGCTGAGCCCGTTGGTGCCGAGGAACGCCACCTCGACGGAGATCTCGGCGAGTTGCCGGCGGGCCCAGTCGTCGACGGCGCTGTGCGTACGTCCGCGAACGAGGCCGCCGAGGCACCAGACGGCGAGGTGGGACCGGTCGGCGAGGAGGGTCGCGATGGGGAGGGAGTTGGTGACGACGGTGAGTTCGCGGTCACGTGGGATCAGCCGCGCGAGTGCTTCGGGCGTCGAGCCGCTGTCGAAGAGCACCGCACCTTCCTCGGGCAGTTCCTCCAGCGCGGCCCGGGCGATGCGCAGCTTCTCCTCGGCGTACTGCTCCCGGCGGGTGGCGAGCTTGGGTTCGTAGTCCAGGCGTTCGACCGGGATCGCACCGCCGTGCACCCGCTTCAGCAGGCCGCGACGCACGAGCACGCTGAGGTCTCGCCGGACGGTCTCCTGAGTCACGTCCAGCGCGCCGGCGAGCCCGGCCACGTCGACCCGGCCGACCGCGCGTGCGCGGGACAGGATCTCGAGCTGCCGCTCTTCGGCGTACATGAGGTTGTGCCCGTTCGTCTGTGGCTCTGCCCGGTCGTGGTGTGTGCGTTGAGCATGACAGCGAAGTGCACGCGGACGCAAGCGGAACCTCACGTCAGTCCAATGTCTGTTCCCACCCGAATCTGCCCGAATCTCTTGACTTCGGTTTGAGTGCGGGTCCAGGCTGGAAATCTCCCACACGGAGGGTGCCTCCCCCATGACTCACTCGACCGTGACTCCCTCGAACCAGACCGCCATGCGCCCGCTGACCCGCCGCAGCGTGCTTGCCGGCTCTGTCGGCGCGGGCGCGGCGCTGCTGCTCGGTGGCTGCGGCAGCCGGCGCGACGTGACCAGGCGTACGACCGACGACCCGTGGCGGCAGTTTGCCGGCACCACGCTCAACTTCATCTCCGAGAACACCGCACCGACCGCCGCGATCGCCGCGGACCTCGCGCCGTTCACCGAGCTCACCGGCATCCGGGTCAACATCGTCACCCTCGAGCTCAGCGCGCTGGTGCAGAAGGTCGCCCTCGACCTCGCGTCCGGCCAGGCGCAGTACCAGATCGTCTACGCCGACCCCTACCAGGTGCTCGCACCGTATTCGAAGGGGCTCGTCGACCTGCGCGAGCTCGCCGACGATCCGTCCCTGCCCCGGCAGGAGGGCGGCTTCCGCGACTTCATCCCGACCCAGCTCGACGCCGCGGGGCGATTCGTCGACCAGGACAAGGTGTTCGCGCTCCCCTACGACTGCCCCACGATGATCTGGCAGTACCGCGCCGACCTGTTCGACAAGTACGGCGAACGCATGGCCGACGACCTCGGCTTCGACCCCACGCCGAGCAACGACAGCACCTGGGCGCAGTACGCCGCGACCGCCCGGTGGTTCAACGACAACGCCGACGAGGTGCTCTTCGGCACCGGGCACCAGGCGAAGCAGCACGACTCGTTGATGTGCGACTTCTCCAACGTGTTGTGGGCGTACGGCGGTGACTACTTCGACGACGGCGACGCGGTGGGGCGGCTCGGCCGGGTCGATCCCGGACCGTGCCGGCTCGGCAGCGAGGAGGCGGTCGCGGCCGCGGAGTTCTACGCGGACCTGCTCGCGGTCGCCGACCCGGCGTCCCGCACGTGGGACTGGGACGGTGTGGGTGCGGCGTTCAGGGCCGGACGGATCGCGATGTGCCCCAACTGGCACGAGTTCGCGGCGAGTAACGAGCAGGCCCTTCCCGGCAAGGTTGGCTATGCACGTCTGCCGAAGGGCCCGGCACGCTCTGCCAACCACTACGGCGGCACGGGGATCGGCATCAGCGCCAACACCCTGCCCAACGAACGCAAGGCCGCCTGGCTGTTCCTGCTCTGGTCCACCGCACCGGACAGCCAGCTCGCGAACCTGAAGAGCAAGGCGGGCGGCGGCACGCCGACCCGCACGTCGGTCTATGAGCTGCCGGACGTGGTGCGAGCCGAACGCCGGCCGTCGGCCATGCCCAACATGCTGACCGCGGGTGCCGTCCAGCAGGCATGGAGACCTGCCAACATCGGCCTGCGCCCGAAGATCCCGATGTGGAACGAATGCGATACGGCCATCTACACGCAGCTGTCCCGCATGCTCGTCGGTGACGCTACGCCGGCCGAGGCGATGCGCGAGACGGCCAGCCGGTTCGACCGGATCGTCGCGCGAGGGTGGGTGGGATAGATGAACGCGACCGTTGCCAAGACATCGCAGCCGGCGCCGACACGGCGGCGGGCCGCTCCCCGACGCAGGCTCGCCTTCGAGGGTCGCATGATGGTGCCCGGCGTGGTCATGCTGGCGGCCCTCTCGATCATCCCGTTCCTCGCCATCGTCTGGATGAGCTTCTCCCGCGTACGCCTGCTCGGCGGTGTCGCCGCGGACTGGGTGGGCTTCGCTAACTGGGGGCGCTTCTTCACCGACGCCGACCTGGCCTGGGCCTGGATCCGTACCGCCGTCTTCTTCGTCCTCACCGTCGGCCTGGAGATGGTCGGCGGCGTCGTCCTCGCGCTGTGCCTGTGGCGGGTGTTCCGCGGGCGCAACCTGCTGCTGAGCCTGCTCCTGCTGCCGATGTTCGTCGCGCCGGTCATCGTCGGGCTGCTCGGGCGCTTCCTCACCGACTCGACGTTCGGTCTGTACGCATGGATCCTGCGCCAGCTCGGCTACCAGGGCGACATCCTCGGCAGCACGTTCTCGGCATTCACCGCCGTCGTCCTCATGGACGTCTGGGAATGGACGCCGCTCATCGCGCTCATCACCCTCGCCGGCCTGTCGTCGGTGCCGCTGGCCGTGCGCGAGGCGGCCGCGATCGACGGTGCCGGCGGGTGGAAGGAGCTGCGATACATCGTCCTGCCGTCGATCTCGAGCATCCTCCTCGTGGCACTGCTGATCCGGTCGATGGACGCGATCCGCTACTTCGACATCATCTGGGTGACTACGAACGGTGGCCCGGCCGACGCTACGAAGACTGTGCCGGTGCGGCTCTATGAGACCGCGTTCCGGTTCTTCGACCTCGGCTACGCCGCCTCGATCGGGTTGGCGATGCTCGTCGTCTCGATCCTCATCGCCCGGGTCTTCGTCCGCCTCCTCGACCAGAAGGGACTCGCCCGATGAGCGCAGTGCCCTCGCCAACCCCCCGCGGGCTCCGCCCGCCTACGCCCGCCCCCACCGCCAACGCGTCGATGAGTCCGCTGGAGCGCGGCACCCGGCGGACGCGCATCCTCGCCTGGGCACTGCTCGGGGTCGGCCTGGTCTGGACCCTCGTGCCGCTGGTCTGGATGCTGGCGTCGTCGTTCAAGTCCGACGCCGATGTCACGGCCGCGACACCGCAGGTGTTCTTCGTACCGACGCTCGACAACTATCGGGGCCTGTTCAGCGGCGCGAACGACCTCACGCCGTATCTCTGGCACAGCATCCTCGCGGCAGGTCTCTCCGCGGTGCTGGCCGTCGCACTGGGAGCGCTCGCCGGCTACGGCCTCGCGCGGACGGCGATGCGCGGCAAGAAGCACATGTCGTTCTGGATCATCTCGACCCGGATGGCCCCGATCGCCGCCGTGGTGCTGCCGCTGTTCCTGATCTTCCGGCAACTGGGGCTGATCGACTCGATCCCGGGCCTGGTGCTGGCGTATCTCACGTTCGACCTGCCGTTCGCGATCTGGTTGATGAGTGCGTTCTTCGCCGACATCCCGCCGTCGCTGGAGGAGTCGGCACTCGTGGCGGGATGCTCGCGCTGGCAGGCGTTCTGGCAGGTCGTGCTGCCGCTCACCAAGGCGGGTCTGGTCACGACGTTCGTGCTGTGCCTGGTCTTCGCGTGGAACGACTACGCGTTCGCGCTGGTCTTCTCCGGGCCCAGCTCCCAGACGCTGCCGATCGCCGCGAGCCAGCTGGTGACCCAGACCGGCATCGACTGGGGACAGTTGTGCGCGATCGGTACGTTCGTGGTGGTCCCGATGATGCTCGCGGGGCTCGCCGTACGCCGGTGGCTCGTCACCGGCCTGACCCTCGGAGCAGTGACAGGTGAGTAAACCGGACACGATGCGGGCTGCCGTCCTGCGGGACGTGAAGGATCTCGTGCTCGAGGAGCAGCCGGTGCCGGAGCCGGGACCGCGGGAGGTGCTCATCCAGGTCACCTCCGTCGGCACCTGCGGCTCCGACATCCACTACTACGAGCACGGCCGGATCGGGGACTTCGTCGTCCGTTCGCCCCTGGTACTCGGGCACGAGGCGGGCGGCGTGGTGGTCGCCCGCGGGTCCGAGGCGCGGCGGCACGAGATCGGGCAGCGGGTGTCGATGGAGCCGGGAGTGCCCTGCTTCACCTGCGCGCAGTGCCGCGCCGGGCGCTACAACCTGTGCCCGGACATGCGGTTCTTCGCGACACCGCCGATCGACGGCGCCTTCTGCGAGTACGTCGTGCTGCACGAGGAGTTCGCCTACGCCGTTCCCGACTCCCTCTCCGACGACGCCGCGGCCCTGCTCGAACCCCTGTCGGTCGGTGTCTGGAGCGCCCGCAAGGCCCGGATCGCCCCTGGCACAAGGGTGCTGATCACCGGCGCCGGACCGATCGGGCTGGTCGCGTTGCAGGCCGCGCGGGTGTTCGGTGCCAGCGAGGTCGTGATCTCCGACGTACGCCCGCAACGGCTGGAGATGGCCCGCGCCCTCGGTGGTACGCCGATCGACGTGAGCACGACCTCGCTCGCCGACGCGGGTGTGGAGGCCGAGGTCCTGATCGAGTGCTCGGGCTTCCCGCCGGCGATCGGCGAGGCGATCCGGCGGGTGGGCCGCGCCGGACGGGTGGTGCTGGTCGGCATGGGTGGCGACGAGATCCCGCTCCCGCTGGCGCACGTCCAGGGGTACGAGATCGAGGTCACGGGCACCTTCCGGTACGCCAACACCTGGCCGACCGCGCTGGCCCTCGCGACGTCCGGCGAGGTGGACCTCGACCGGCTGGCCACGCACCACTTCGGGCTCGCCGACACCGAGGCCGCGCTCACCGTCACCGCGAACGACCCGACCACCATCAAGCCCATGGTTCATCCTCAGCAGTGATACCTCAGCAAGGGAGTTCAGCGTGAAGGCTGCCGTCATCAGCGAACCCGGCAAGGTCAGCGTCGAGTCAGTGCCCGACCCGTCGCCAGGTCCGCGGGACGTCGTCGTCGCTGTCGCCGGCTGCGGGATCTGTGGAACCGACCTGCACATCCTCGACGGCGAGTTCGCACCCACGCTGCCGGTCGTGCCGGGGCACGAGTTCGCCGGCGAGGTCGTCGCGGTCGGGCAGGACGTCACCGAGGTCGCGACGGGCGACCAGGTAGCTGTCAACCCGTCCTTGCACTGCGGCGAGTGCCACTACTGCCGCCGCGCCCGAGGCAACCTGTGCGAGAACTGGGCCGCGATCGGCGTGACGACAGCGGGCGGCGCCGCGGACTATGCCGTCGCACCGGTGAAGAACTGCTACCAGCTCCCCGAGGGGGTGGCGACCGCGGACGCCGCACTCATCGAGCCGCTGTCGTGTGCCGTTCGCGGTTTCGACGTACTCCCCCGCGTTCTCGCCGACCACTACCTCATCTACGGCGCCGGCACGATGGGGCTGATGATGATGGAGCTGGCGAAGCGTGCGGGTGCCGGCAGCGTCAGCGTCGTCGACATCAACCCGGCCCGCCTCGAAACCGCGCGGGAGCTCGGCTGCACCGCCACCGCGACAAGCGCCGACGAGCTGGCTCCGAGCCATCCGCGCGGCTGGGAGGTCGTCATCGACTGCACCGGTGTGGCCGCCGCGATCAGGGACGGGTTGGCGCGGGTCGACCGTGGCGGGACCTTCCTGCAGTTCGGCGTCTCGTCCTACGACGCACGGGTCGAGATCGAGCCGTACAAGATCTACAACCAGGAGATCACGATCACCGGGTCGATGGCGGTGCTGCACAGCTTCGAACGTGCGGGCGACCTGTTCGCGAGCGGTGTGCTGCGGCCAGACGTCATGATCAGCGACCGTCTCCCCCTCGCCGACTACGCCACCGCACTGGAGCAGTTCAAGGCCGGCGTGGGCCGCAAGATCCAGGTAGTTCCCACCGTGGAGCCGTGACCGCCGCTGGCCCGCGGGGCGCTACTCGTCCTCGGTGGTTGGACGGTGGTCGGCGTCATCCGCCGGCCGGGTTCCGGCCTCCCGCGCGACCTGGTGGCGGAGCCGCCGGCGGAACCGCCTGTCGGCCACGATCATCGGGTCGTTGCGCAGGTCACGGGCGAGGGCGACGCACAACCCGACCATGATCACGGCGAACGGTGCGCCCGCCAGGATCGTCAGTGTCTCCAGCCCGCTGAGAGCCTTCTCGCCTCCCAACAGCAACATCACGAAGGCGACCGCGCCGACCAGGACACCCCAGAACACCACCGCCCACCTCTGGGGCCGGTGGGTGCCGCGCTGGGAGAGCGTGCCGAGGACGAGGGAGGCGGCGTCGGCCCCGGAGACGAAGAAGATCGCCACCAGGATCACGACCAACGTGCTCGTCACGCCGGCCAGCGGGAACGTCCCCAGCAGCGCGAAGAGCTGGCCCTCCGGGTCCGCGACACCGGCAATGTCGCGACCGCCGCGTTGGGCGTCGATAGCCGCGCCGCCGAAGATCGCGAACCACGCCACGCTCACCAGACTGGGGACCGCGATCACTCCGAGGACGAACTGGCGGATGCTCCGACCGCGGCTGATCCGCGCGATGAACGTCCCGACGAAGGGCGCCCACGAGATCCACCACGCCCAATAGAAGATCGTCCATGTGGTCAGCCATCGGGTCACGTCCTCCCCACCGGCCGGGGTGCGGGCGGACATCGCCGCGAAGTCGCGGAAGTAGTCGCCGACGGCGGCGGGTACCAGGTTGAGGACGAAGGCGACCGGCCCGACGACGAACACGAAGACGGCGAGCAGGATCGCCAGCACCATGTTGGTGTTGGACAGCCACTGGATTCCTTTGGCGACCCCGGAGACCGCCGACGCCACGAAGGCCACCGTCAGGACCGCGATCAAAGAGCCGAGGACGAGCGATCCCGCCGTGCCCAGCCAGCCCAGCTCGACCAGGCCGGCACCGATCTGGAGAGCGCCGAGGCCGAGCGAGGCGGCCGAGCCGAACAGCGTCGCGAAGATCGCCAGGATGTCGATCACCCGTCCCGCCGGCCCCGTCGCGCGGCGCTCGCCCAAGAGCGGCGCGAACGCCGCACTGATGAGCTGCGGCCGCCCTTTCCGGAACGTGCCGTAGGCCAGGGCGAGACCGACGACGGCGTAGATCGCCCACGGGTGCAGGGTCCAGTGGAACAGCGTGGTCGCCATCGCGGTCCCGGCGCCCGGACGGGCATCTGGTGGAGTCTCGACGAAGTGGGTCAGCGGCTCACTGACCCCGAAGAACATCAGGCCGATGCCCATGCCCGCACTGAACATCATGGCGACCCAGGAGATCGTCCGAAACTCCGGCTTCTCCCCGTCCTGGCCGAGCGGAATCCGCCCGTATCGGCTGACTGCGAGCCAGACGGAGAAGACCACGAACCCCGTCGCCGCCACGACGAAGAACCACGCGAGGTTGTCGACGAGCCAGGTCAGCGATGCGTTCGCGGCTCTTGCGAGTGAGCCGGTGCCCCGCACACCCCAGGCGACGACGGCGACCGACACCGCGGCGGAGATTCCGAACACGACCCAGTCGGTAATGGGCGGTGGGCTCGTGACTGTCGGTGGTTGGCCGTCACCCTCGGGCTGGTGAGTCCGTTCCGGCTCAGGCTCCGCGTTGCTCTCCTGCTGATCGGACACGGGATCGCGACCCCTTTTAACCTCGGCGCGGCTGGCCTCATCGGAAACCAGGTGCAGACTGTCGGAACCCACGTGCCCCGCCGGTCGGATTACAACCTTTCAGTGCATCTTCCGGACGTACGACGCATTCAGGGTGCCTGTGCGGCCGGAACCTGTCCGTCGCCCGCGCTGCGGAGAACGGGAGCACCGGCGACTTCCTCACGAGTCACCTGGCGGGTCAGTCCTTCGATCAGGAAGGTGTGCGTCTCCCCTGGCAGCAACGTGACCAGCATGTCATCCACTCTCGCCGCTGGATCGAGCCGGTCGGCAAACAATGCCAGGTCACGGACGAAGGTCCGGGCTGCCACCCGCACCTGCGTGCCGCTGGGGTTCGGGACCACCTCAACGTCGAGCTCCGGCTGCGGGTAGGCGAGGTCCTTGTCCTCTGCGAAGTACCAGGTCGTACGCCGGTCTCCGGCCGTGACGACCAGCACCTCACTCGCCGCATCCACCGGTGTCGCGACGTCGGCAGGTATGCGGACCGCTGTCGTGTCTCGTGGATCGACCTCGAGCTTCGCCGTCCACTGCGCGTACACCTCGCCACCGAACGCACGACGCTCGACGACGACCTCGGCGTTCCACGCCTCCGCTCCGTCGTTGATCCCGATGATGTCGAGTCCGCCGTCGCGGGGCTGGACGGTCACCAGGCGAGGGTCATAGACCTTCCGCAAGGCGTACCACAACGGCTTGCGCCGGGCGTCACCGTCGACCGCGGCCCACGACGTCACCGGCCAACAGTCGTTGAGCTGCCAGATGACGGTGCCCATGCAGCGACCGCGATGCGAGCGGAAGTGCTCGATGCCGTACGTCAGCGCCCTCGCCTGGTTGAGCTGCGTGACCCAGTGCCAGTCGGCCACCGTCGTCGGCTCGTCGAAGTGCGGCGCCAGCCCGCGGGCGAGCTTGCCGTTGCCGTCGGTCGCCTTCTGGTGGCTCAACACCCCTGGCGAGTCGGACGCGAGCGGCTCGTCGTGCACGGCCCTTGTCAGCGTCGCCCAGGTCGGCGGGCCCTGCCAGCCGAACTCCGCCAGGAACCTCGGCACGTAATCGCGGTAGACCGCGTAGTCCTTCTGGTTCCAGGCGTCCCAGATGTGTGTGCAGCCGTGGTCGTCGGCGTTCGGATGGATGTCGAACGAACCGGAGTAGGGGCTGCCGGGCCAGTACGGCCGGGTCGGGTCGGTCTCGGCGACCACCCGGGCGAGCACGTCGAGGTAGTAACCCTTGCCCCAGGTCCGGCCGTCGAGCCTCGCCTGCCAACCCCAGTCGAAGTAACCCCAGATGTTCTCGTTGTTGCCGTTCCACAGGACGAGACTGGGGTGCGGCATCAGCCGGGCGACGTTCTCGCGGGCTTCGGCCTCGACCTCTTCCGCGATCGGCGACTCCTCCGGGTACGCCGCGCAGGCGAAGAGGAAGTCCTGCCAGACAAGGATGCCGAGCTCGTTAGCTGCGTCGTAGAACGCCTCCTGTTCGTAGATCCCGCCGCCCCAGACCCGCAGCAGGTCGATGTGGGCGTCCTTCGCCTGCTGCAGCCGCGCGCGGTAGCGCTCCGGACCGATCCGGCTGGGGAAGCAGTCGTCGGGGATCCAGTTGGCGCCGCGGGCGAAGATCGGCACCCCGTTCACGACGATGGTGAACGCCGAACCGGTCTCGTCCGGCGTGGTGTCAAGGCGTACGTGACGAAAGCCGATCCGGTGCGACCAGCTGTCCAACGCCGTACCGTCGCCCGCGGCCAGGGCGACATCGAGGTCATAGAGCGGCTGGTCGCCGTGGCCGTGCGGCCACCAGAGCCGGGGATCGGGGACTTCGAGCGCGACTGTTGCCGACGTCTCCCCGGGCGCGACGTCAACCCGCCCCCGCACCCCGGCCACCTCAGCGGTCAGCGTCAACGGTGCATTGACATCGGCCCGGTCCACCTCGACGACCGCCCGCACCTTGCCCACGCCGCCCTCGACCGTCACCAGCGGGCGTACCTTGGCCAGTCGTGCCGTCTGCCAGGAGTGCAGCCGGATCGGCTTCCAGATTCCGGCGGTGACGAGGATCGGTCCCCAGTCCCAACCGAAGTTGCAGGCCATCTTGCGGATGAAGTTGAACGGCTCGGGGGTGGCGGAGTTGGGTCCGGGCAGGTCACCGAGCTGGTCCTTGAGGTTCTCGGCGTACGCCTGGGCGGAGGTGAACGTCACCACCAACTCGTTCGCGCCCGGGCGGAGGTGCTGCCCGACATCGAACCGGTAGGACCGGTGCATGTTCTGCGTCGTGGCGACCGGCGACCCGTTGAGCTCGATCCTGGCCACCGTGTCGAGGCCGTCGCAGACCAGGTCCACCCGATCGGTGCCGCCCGGCTGCCAGTCGAAGGTCGTCGCATAGCGCCAGTCGGTCCGACCGATCCAGCGCAACTCGTGCTCGTTCCGGTCGAGGTACGGATCAGGGATGAGGCCGGCCGCCAGCAGGTCCGTGTGCACACAACCGGGCACGCTGGCGGGAACCGTCGCCGACGCCAGCGCCGCCGGGATCTTCGGTTCACCCCCGGTGCCGCCGGAAGCGACCGCGTTGAGCACCCAGTCCTGGTGCAGATCCCGCCACTCACCCATGTACGCCTCCTGTCGCAATGCCAGCTTGCTCCTCTACCCTCTCCCACGACCGACGGCCGGCCGCCTGCGCGGTGACCCGCACGCCGATTTCCGCCAACCGAAACTTTCGCCGCATCCGATCTCATGGGGGTTGCATGGCAAGGATCGCTGTCGACAGCGCAAGCCGAACGCCGCCCTGGCGGCAGGTACGCGACCAGATCCTCGCGCAGATCGACGAGGGGCACCTGGCAGTAGGCACCCGGCTCCCACCGATCCGCCAGCTCGCCGCCGACCTGGGAGTGGCGCCTGGCACGGTCGCACGTGCGTACAAGGAGCTCGAGGCCGAAGGGGTCCTGCACACCGCGCGCCGGCACGGCACGGTCGTCGCCGCGGCCCTACCGGGCCGCGACGATCCGCTCCGTACCGCCGCCGAGACCTACGCCGCAACCGCCCGCGAACTCGGCGTCGACGTGCGTACCGCCCTCGCCACCGTGCAGTGGGCGTTCGACCTCACCGCCGGGACTCCACCCAAGCGGCCAGCTCGGTGAGCTTGAGTCCCTCGCGGGTGCCTCATCTCTGCGCGCTCGGCGCCGAACTCACCGCGGTGCCGGGCACGGTTTCGGTCTGGTGCGGTCGCCCTGGCGCGGGTCCGGCGTACTCCCTGAACGCCGATCACACCCACTACGCCGCCAGCACGATGAAGGTCGCGGTCATGATCGCGGCGTACCAGCTGGCGGAGACAGGTGAGCTCGACCTCGACGCAGAGGTGGCCGTTCACGACGAGTTCGTCTCTGCGGCCGGGGGCGGGGCGACGTACCGGTCGACCGCCGACTACGACAGCGACCCTGAGCCGTGGCGGTTCCTCGGCGGGACCGCACCGCTGCGCTGGCTTGTCCGCCGGATGATCGTCAGGTCGAGCAACCTCGCCACCAACCTCGCCCTCGAACGCGTCGGCCTCGAGCCGGTCGCGGCGGCCTGGCGCGCCGCAGGTGCACGGCACGCAGTGGTCACCCGTGGCATCCAGGACGAGCCGGCCCAGCAGGCCGGCCTCGCCAATCTCGTCACGGCCAGCGACCTCGCCGGCCTGATGGGAGCGCTGGCCCTCGGCGCGGAGGCACGGACGCGGTGGGGCCACGTCTCCCCCGCCGGGTGCCGGGAGATGCTCGATGTGCTGCTCGCCCAGGAGATCACCGAAGACGTCGTACGCGGTCTTCCTCCCGGCACGCCGGTCGCGCACAAGAACGGCTGGGTCGACGGGATCCGGCACAGCGTGGCCCTCGTTCATCCTCCCGACGCGCCGGCGTACCTCCTGGTGAGCTGCACGACGGCGCCGCTCTCCCACGACGATGGTTGTGCGCTGGCCGCACGCGTGGCGGCCGCGAGTTGGGCCGACAGGTTCAGCCTCTGACCCTGGAAGCCAGGTGGCCCGGAGGGCCGGCGGTCCGTGATCGAATCGAGTCGGGATTCTGTCCCGTTTCGGTTGCGGAGATCATGCACTCTTGGTAGTCGTATGACCACCTAAAGTGCAAGATCGAGAGGGCGTGGGGTCCGTGCCACCGGTCAGACTCCGCGGAGACAATCTGACGAACCTGGTCTCGGAGCTGATCGTTCGCGTCTCAGGACGCGTCTGGCAGATCCGGGCCGGTCACCCGTTGCACTCCGCGCTGCCTGCCGACCGGCCGAGCGACCACCTGGTCGACCGCACAACCGACCACACGTCCGACCTGGTCGGTCCGCAGGACGGGGGCGGGGCCGCGGGTGGGACGCTGTACGTGTCCGCGACGCCTGAGTCGGTGCGGACCGTCTTCACGCGGGCCATCACCATCCTCGCCCGACGGCGGGTGCCCTTCTCGTTCGCGTCGACGGTCGAACGGGTGCGCTGGCTCGGACAACCCGACTGTCCCAAGGCCGACTTCGGCCGATGTCTTGCCGTCCACGCCCGCGACGACGCGGAGTTCGCCGACCTTGCAGAAGACCTGCACCTCACGACCGCCGGGCTCGCCGGACCGCGGATTCCGGGGGCTCGGCCCGTCCGGCCACGCAGCCTGGTGGCCGTCGCGGTCACCGCCGACGGCACAGGCGCCTGCGGTGGTTCGGGCGAGTTCACCGATCCCCGCCACCACGGCCTCGACGGCGCCATCGACGGCGGCATCGGCATCGGGCAACGCGTCGGCGCTCGGTACGTCGTGCACCGGACCCTTCGGTTCGATCCGACGGGTGGTGCGTACCTCGCGACCAACGAACGCCCGACAGCCGGCAGGTCCACCGTCGTGCTCACACATGCCCGCGCCCACGCCGACGTCGACGTCCACGGGCGCGACGCCCGCGCCCGACTCCTCCATGAGGTACGGCTCGCCGCTCGTGTCCACGGCAGCAGCCCGGTGCCGCTCCCCCTCGACCTCTTCGCGGTGGCGGGCGACCTGGTGAGTGTCCAGGAGCGCATGGCCGGCGTGCCCCTGCGTCAGTGGGTACGCCAGCACACAGGTGCCGGCGCGGGCCTGCCGGCCGAGCTGGCCCTCACCATGGCCCGCCGACTCCGCCTCCTCCTCGCCTCGGTGCACGACGCCGGACTCGTCCTGCGTGACCTCAATCCCGACCGGCTCCTTGTCAGCCCCGGCGGGGAGCCGATGCTCCGCGACCTCGCCGGAGCAACCGACCGGGGATCGGTGCTGTTGCACCGAGGAACACCGGGCTACACCGCACCCGAGTCGCGTACCCGCCATCTGCCCCTTCCCGCGGCACCGTCGGAGGATCTCTACAGTCTGGGCGGGCTGCTGTTCTACCTGGCAACCGGAAACGATCCGGTGCTGGCGGCCGACGCACCGGCGCAGCGACCGGTCCGCGAACGAGTGGCCACCTGGCTGGCTCTCGTCTCGCGCTACAACGACGCGGCCAGGGTCCTGCGGCCGGCGATCATGACCCTGCTGTCCGCGCAGCCGAGCGAACGCGGTGACCTGGCTCAGCTCGACCGGCTTCTCGCCGGCAGGTTGCCTGGTGGCGAGCTCGGGTCCGGAGACCGGGTCCTGCCTCGCGGTCAGGCACTGCCACCCGCCGAGGAACTGCTCGCCGATGGGCTCGACCACCTGACCGCCGCGATGTGTCCCGACGAAGAGACACTGTGGCCGCCTGGTCCGCACGGCGCACGCACGGATTCGGCGAGCATCCAACACGGAGCGGCGGGCGTCCTCGCGGTCCTGCTGCGTGCGCACAGCCAGGACGCGACCGACGACATCGCTCCGCTCGCGGTCGAGGCGGCTGCCCGCAAGGCCGCGTCCTGGCTGTCCGCCCGGTGCACACCCGCCGACACCCAACCTCCTGGTCTCCTCCACGGCCCCGCAGGTGTCGCATGGGTCCTCACGGACGCTTCAGCGGTCCTCGGCGAACCTCACCTGCACGCGCAGGCCGAACACATCGCGCTCACGCTGCCGACGAGTTGGCCCGACCCGGGACTTGCCGACGGGCTGGCAGGCGCTGCGTTGCTCCAGCTCCGCCTCGCCCGTCTCACCGGCCAGCGGCGTTGGCGGCGGGCAGGCGCCCATCCAGCCGGTCGAATGCGTCAGGACGGCGACAGCCGCTTCTGCGACCGCGCGGCCACTTATGCAGCGGCCCTCCGCGACACCGCCGTGCCGGGACCTGGTGGACCGACCTGGCCCGTCGGGTCAGGCACCCCACCCGACGCCAACGGCGCGCCGACCTCGCAGATCTCCAGCGGACGCCTCGGACTCACTCACGGCATCGCGGGCATCGGCTATGCCCTGCTCGCCGTCGGTACTGCGCTCGGCGACTCCAGCTACGTCACGTTGGCCGGTGAGGCCGGCTACACGCTCTGCCGCTCAGCGCGGATGGACGACGACGGTTCGGCATGGTGGTGCGGAGACCTCGATGGCACCACGTCGGATCGGCCACACCGGTGTGACGGTCCCGCGGGGATCGGGACGTTCCTGCTCAGGCTCGCCATGGTGACGGGCGAGCAGAGATTCGGTGAGTACGCGAGAGCCGCCGCCGGCGCCGTCCACCGGGCCCGCTGGACGTCACGGCCAGGGACCTGCCACGGCCTTGCCGGAGACGGGGAGTTCCTCCTCGATGCCGCGGACTTCCTCGCCGACGGCACCTACCGGGTCTGGGCCGAGGACATGGTCCCGCTGCTCGCCGTACGACACTGCCGCCGCGAGGGAAGGGTCCTGCTCCCGGACGACTCGCTCCAGGACGTCTCCGCCGGCTACGGAGGCGGTCTGGCAGGGACGCTGGCGTTCCTCCTGCGGCTCCGGCACCGCGGATCGCGACTCTTCCTCGTTGACGAGCTACTGACGGAGGACACCGCTCCCCCACCCGACCTCAACCGTTGTGGATGGCCCGGCTACCTCGGCGGCGTGCCCACCATCTATCCCACCTGATCTCCCTCGTCAGCTGCGTTGACCGGCCGGGTGCCTCGCTCACCTGGTCGCGACGGTGCGGAATCGCGAAGCCGAGGCTGGGAACCACGCCAGCGGTGGTGTCTCCGGTACCGTGACGCCATGTCAGCGCCTGACCTCTCCGTCGCGACAAGCACAGCGATCTGCGTTCCGGCCACCACCCTGTGGACCGACCCGGGCGCGGTGCGAGAGATCGACGCGCACATCGTGGCCCCTCTTGCCGACCCTCGACGGTGGGCCGAGAGCCTCGACGTGCCCGCCCGGCGAGACCTGCACGACCGGGTCCTCACCCAACTCCTGCTCGGCGAGCCGGTCGAGGTCATCGAGGAGCGAGGCGACTGGCTGAAGGTCGTCGCGCTCTGGCAACCCTCTGGCCTGGACCCGCGGGGTTACCCCGGCTGGGTTCCACGCGCCCACGTCGCGGCCGCGGCAGCGCCGTCGGACCGCGAGGCCGTCGTGGCGGTCGAGGCCACGCCGGTGCGTGCCGCACCCGAAGGCACGGCCACCCTCACCGAGGCTTCGTACGCCACCATCCTCGCGGTGACCGAAGAGGCCAGCGCCGGCGTCCGGGTCCGCCTCCCTGGGAACCGAGAGGGCTGGCTGGACACCTCGGCCTGCGTCGTACGTCCGTCCGGTGCGGGTCGATCGGTCGCCGGTCAGGGCGCGCCGGCGCCAGGACAGGCCGTCCTCACCGCGGCGCGCCGATTCATCGGGCTCGACTACCTCTGGGGTGGCATGTCCGCATTCGGGCTGGATTGTTCGGGGCTGGTCCACCTCACGTTCCGCGCCCTCGGGTTGATCGTTCCCAGGGACGCCCACGACCAGGCCGCTGCCGCCAAGCGAGTCCCGGCGGAGCGGGCGGTCGCTGGCGATCTCTATTTCTTCGTACGTCCTGACAAGCCGGTCCACCATGTCGGGTTCGCCATCGGTGAGGACCGGGTCATGCTGCACGCGCCCGCCACCGGCCAGCAGGTGGTCGAGGAGCCGCTCACAGCAGACCGTCGCCGCACGCTGGTCGGCGATGCCGGCCGGGTCATCTAGGGCTTGCTCTTGGGATCAGCTCGACGCCCCGGTGTCTGACCTCGCGCGTAAGGTCGTGGCATGTGCCGGAACATCACCGTCCTGCGAGGACTCGAGCCGCCCGCGACCAACGAAGAGATCCACGCCGCGGCTCTGCAGTACGTACGCAAGGTCACAGGCGTCGGGAGTCTGAGCAACGCCACTCGGGGCCCGATCGAGAAGGCCGCCGCCGAGGTCGCCAAGATCACCGAAGCTCTGCTCGAGGAGATGCCTCCGCGTCGGGTGCCACCTCAGAAGGCCCCTCCGTTGCGTCGGCTGAGGGCCGCGCGCGACTCAGGCTGACACCCCGCGGAACACCGCTCATCTAGCGCTGGTCGCTCTTGCTGAGACTTCGGCTTCTGACGAGGCTCGCCACCGTCGTGACCGCAAGCGTGCCGATGATGACGGTCAGGGACCATCCGATGCCGATGTCGGGAACGCCCTCGAGCGGCTTTCCGCCATTGATGAACGGCAGGGTGTTGTCGTGCACGGCATGCAGGATGAGCTTGACGCCGATGAAGCCGAGGATGACCGCGAGGCCGTAGGAAAGGTAGACCAACCGGTTGATCAGCCCGCCCAGGAGAAAGTACAGCTGCCGCAACCCCATCAGCGCGAAGACATTGGCCGTGAAGACGAGATAGGGCTCTTTGGTCAGGCCGTAGATCGCGGGAATGGAGTCGAGGGCGAAGAGCAGGTCGGTCGTACCCAACGCGATCATCACGATCAACATCGGTGTCGCCAGGCGCTTGCCGCCTTCGATGAGGGTGAGCCGGACGCCGTTGTACTGGTCGGTGATGGGGAGGTTCCTCTTCGCCCAGCGGATGACCACGTTCTCCTTGTAGTCCGACTCGTCCTGCTCGCCCTGGCGTACGAACTGGACCGCCGTATAGACCAGGAACGCGCCGAAGAGGTAGAAGACCCACGAGAACGCACTGATGGCCGCGGCACCCACGGCGATGAAAAACCCTCGCATCACGAGGGCCAGGATGATGCCGATCAGCAGTGCCGTCTGTTGGTACGCGCGAGGGACCCCGAACCTCGTCAGGATCACCAGGAAGACGAAGAGGTTGTCCACCGACAGGCTGTACTCGGTGATCCAACCGGCGAAGAACTCGGCGGCATACTGGCCGCCGGAAACAACGAACACGCCCAAGCCGAAGAGCATGGCGAGCGCCACGTACATCGAGATCCACATCGTGCACTCGCGCATCGACGGCTCATGAGGTCGCCGGCCGATCACGAACACGTCGACGGCGAGGATCAAGCCGAGAACACCGACTGTGGCGATCCAGACCCAGGGATGAATGCTCACGCGTCAACCTCCGAAGAAGAAAAATGTCGCTCCCTCGGAGGTCTCTTCCGCCTGAGGCGCTGAGGCCGCCGGCACCGGGTGCCGGACAACCTGCCCGGGAAACCGTGATGACGATGCCGCCGCGAAGGAATACTCCCCTCCTGCTGCCCGGACATTCTGTCCTACGTCCGGCCCACGGGCCCAACCGGGTGTCCAGGCCCACCGTAAAGTGGGCCCATGGTGGCCACGCTGCTCGAACTCGACCTCACCCAGCCGCTCCTGGAGGCTCCGCCCCAGGATCCGATCTCCGCCGCGCTGGCCCGACGCCGGCCGTTGCTGCGGGATCTGGTCGACGGTCTCCGCCTCGCCACCCGGGACCCTGACGTGGCCGGCCTCGTCGCGCATGTCGGCGGCCACCCCGCGTCGCTCGCGCAGGTGCAGGAGCTGCGGTCGGCGGTCCGAGCGTTCGCGGCGACCGGCAAGCCCACCGTGGCATGGGCTGAGTCCTTCGGCGAGTTCGGGCCGGGAACCGTCCCCTACTATCTCGCGACGGCCTTCGACGACATCTGGGTCCAGCCGTCCGGCGATGTCGGCCTCACCGGGTTGATCGCCGAAGCGGTCTTCGTCAAGGACGCCTTGGCGAAACTGGGCGTCCTGCCACAAATGTCCCAGCGCTACGAATACAAGAACGCCGCCGACACCTTCCTCGCCAGCGAGATGACCGACGCCCACCGCGAGGCCGCCGGCCGGTTGGCCGCCTCCGCCATGGAGCAGATCGTCGCCGGTATCGCCGACGGGCGAGGACTGGAGAGCGGCCAGGTCCGCGGGCTCGTCGACCGCGCTCCACTGTCGGCATCGCAAGCCAAGGACGCCGGACTGGTGGACGAGTTGGGCTACCGGGACGAGGTGTACGCGCAGCTGCGCCGCCGGTTGGGTGGGGTACGCCTGAGGTTCGTCCACCGCTACCGCCGCGCCCGTCAGCTGGAGCCCCGGCACGCGCTGAGCCGACTGTCCAAGGGTCCGGCCGTCACCGTCGTCCATGGCACCGGCGACATCCATCTCGGGCGGTCGACCCGGCGCGGCCTTGGCGGAACCTCGATCGGTTCGGACACGATGGGCGCCGCGCTTCGGGCCGCCGCGAGCGACTCCGATGTCCGTGCCGTGGTGCTGCGCGTGGACAGCCCTGGTGGTTCCTACGTCGCCTCCGACGCTATCCGGCGGGAGGTACGCAGGGTCCGCGACGCCGGCAAGCCGGTGATCGTGTCGATGGGGAGCGCGGCCGCGTCCGGCGGCTACTTCATCGCGATGGCGTCGGACACGATCGTCGCCCAGCCCAGCACCCTGACCGGCTCCATCGGCGTCCTCGGCGGCAAGGCCGTCGTCCGGGATCTGCTCGACCGGCTCGGCATCGCCCGCGACGGGGTCGCGGAAGGGCGGAACGCCTGGATGTTCTCGGCGTACCGGCAGTTCTCCGACGACGAGTGGCAGCGCCTCGAGAGCTGGCTCGACCAGGTCTACGACGACTTCACCGCCAAGGTCGCCTCCGACCGCGGGCTCTCCCGCGAGCATGTCGAGGGAGCCGCCCGCGGGCGGGTCTGGAGCGGCGCCGACGCGCAGGCCCGCGGTCTCGTCGACGAGCTGGGCGGTTTCGAGCGCGCGCTCGAGATCGCCTGTGCACACGTCGGCATCAGCCGGGACGAGGCCGATGTGCGCATCGCTCCCCGGCTCGGCATTCTCGAACGCATGCGGAGCCCGGAGTCGAGCGAGGACCTGGCCGCGGCGGCGGCGACGTCGGTTGGTCCCGGCGCGCTGCGTGGGGCGGTCGATCTCTTGACGGCCGCGTTCGGTGTACCGAGGATCGGTGTCCTCACCACCCCGGTGCTCTGGCAGCTCCGCTGAGACAAACCCCCTGCCCCCTTCAGCGCCCCCGGCCCCGTCCCCCGACGATGGCCGTCCCGACCTGGGGTGGAGAGAGAGCGCCCCGCTCGGCGGTGGCCACAAGGGGTCGGGAAGGATGACAGGCATGGCCACCCGCAACGATCTCCGCAATGTCGCGATCATCGCTCACGTCGACCACGGCAAGACCACGCTGGTCGACGCGATGCTGTGGCAGTCCGGGGTCTTCCGGGAGAACCAGGACGTCAACGAACGGGTCATGGACTCGATGGACCTCGAGCGCGAGAAAGGCATCACGATTCTCGCCAAGAACACCGCGGTCCGATGGGAGACCCCCGACGACGGGCCGGTGACGCTCAACATCGTCGACACCCCCGGCCACGCGGACTTCGGCGGCGAGGTCGAGCGGGCCCTTGAGATGGTCGACGGCGTACTCCTGCTCGTCGACGCCTCCGAAGGACCACTCCCCCAGACGAGATTCGTCCTTCGCAAGGCGCTCCGCAAGAAGCTCCCCGTCGTCCTCGTCGTCAACAAGGTCGACCGCCCCGACGCGCGGATCGCCGAGATCGTCGACCAGACCTACGAACTGTTCCTCGACCTGCTCGACGACCCGTCGACCGACACCTCCGCGCTGGACTTCCCGATCGTCTACGCCTCGGCGCGGGCTGGCCGGGCCACGCTCGAGCAGCCCGAGGACGGCACGATTCCCGCGAGCCCCGACCTGCGACCCCTGTTCGAGACGATCCTCGCGACAGTGCCGGCTCCTTCCTACGACGAGGGCGCACCACTGCAGGCACACGTCACGAACCTCGACGCGTCGCCATATCTCGGCAGGCTGGCGCTCTGCCGCGTCCACCAGGGCGAGCTCACCCGGGGCGCCACGGTGGCCTGGTGCCGGGCAAACGGCACCGTCGAACGGGTCAAGATCACCGATCTGTTGATGACGCAGGCCCTCGACCGCGTACCCGCGGACAAGGCCGGACCAGGTGACATCGCTGCGATTGCCGGCATTCCTGACATCACCATCGGTGAGACACTCGCCGATCTCCACGACCCGCGTCCGTTGCCGGTGATCCGCGTCGACGAGCCGTCGATCTCTGTCACGGTCGGCATCAACACGAGTCCGCTGTCGGGCAAGAGCGGCGGCAAGTTGACTGCCCGACTGGTCAAGAACCGCCTCGACGCGGAGATCGTCGGCAACGTGTCGATCAGGGTCCGGAACACCGAACGTCCCGATACCTGGGAGGTTCAGGGCCGTGGCGAACTGCAGCTGGCCGTCCTCGTCGAGCTGATGCGTCGCGAAGGCTTCGAGCTCACGGTCGGCAAGCCCCAGGTCGTCACCCAGGTGGTCGACGGCAAGGTCCACGAGCCGGTCGAACGCGTCACCATCGACGTACCCGAGGACTACGTCGGCGTCGTCACCCAGATGCTCGGCCTGCGTCGTGGTCGGCTGGAACAGATGGTCAACCACGGGACCGGATGGGTACGCCTGGACTACCTCGTACCGGCGCGTGGGCTCATCGGCTTCCGTACCGAGTTCCTCACCGAGACTCGCGGCACCGGGCTCATCCACCACGTGTTCGAGGGGTACGAACCGTGGGCGGGTGACCTGAGGACCCGGCCCCGCGGTTCGCTCGTCGCGGACCGGCGCGGGAGCGTCACCGCGTACGCCTGCTTCAACATGCAGGAGCGCGGGACGCTGTTCGTGAAGCCCGGCACCGAGGTGTACGAAGGAATGATCGTCGGCGAGAACTCCCGGCCGGAGGACATGGACGTCAACGCCTGCAGGGAGAAGAAGCTCACCAACGTCCGGTCGTCGACCGCCGAGGAGCTCGAGCGGCTGGTTCCGCCGAAGGAGATGGCCCTCGAACAGGGGCTGGAGTTCTGCCGCGAGGACGAGTGCGTGGAGGTCACGCCAGCGGCGATCCGGCTGCGCAAGTCGGTGCTGGCGCAGACCGACCGGGAGAAGCTCCGCGCCCGGGCCCGGAAGGCCTGACGCACCGCCCTGCGGCTCTGCCACGCAGATGAATGACCACGCTGCCCATCCTTGTGGTAGCCGGAACAGGTACCGACACCTGTCCGGACGCCACAAGCACGGGCAGCGTGGTCATCTGCGGCACGGCGAGCCCGGTCAGGGCTCGGTCGACGGAAGGCCCTCACAGCGCGCCGACACGACCATGACCGGGCTGTGCGCGTGTTGCAGGAGCGTCTGGCTGACGGAGCCGAGCAGCATGCCGGTGAAACCTCCCCGCCCACGTGCGCCGACGACCACGAGCACGGCTCGCTGCGACAGGTCGACGAGGGACCCCGCGGCATGACCGGACAGAACCCGCTCCTCGATGGGAAGGTCCGGGTGCTTCTCCCGCCATCCGGCGAGCACGCCGTTGAGCAGCCGGAGTCCGGCGGACGTGTCGGGCGCTCCGGACCGTGCCGAAAGACCATGACGTACAACGTGGACGGCGAGCAGCCGACCGCCTCTGCGGGCGGCCTCCTCGACGCCGAGCCCGATCGCGGCAGCGCCTAGCTGGGAACCGTCGACACCCACCACGACGAGCTCCTCCTCACGTGGGGAGAGATCGCCACGGACAACCACGACCGGGCTGTGTGACCGGCCGACGAGCTGGATGGTGGTCGAGCCGACGATCGCCCTGGCGACGGCGCCGGCTTCTCTGGTGCCGACGACGACCCAGGTCGCGTTCCTGCTCTCGTCCTCCAGCATCGGCAGGGCGAAGTCGGTACGGACCGCGGTCGTGATCTCCACACCCGGGGCGGTGACCTGTGCGGCCTCGGCGGCGTCGGCGAGCAGTTGTTCCGCGTGCGCACGCAGTCCACCCTCCGGTCCCATGCGCCACATGCCAGCGGGCACGTGCATGAGCGGCCAGGCGAACGCGTGGACGAGCCGCAGCGGGAGGTTCCGCCGATGCGCTTCGGCGGCGGCCCACCGTGCGGCGTCGAGCGATCCCGTCGACTCGTCGATCCCCACGACGAGCGGGAGTTCGGAGTTCGCGTCGTTTGCCGGCATGTTCCTCACCGTCCTTGGCTGGGGACGGACGGAAGGTCATCCCCGGCGCATCCGTCGTCGCCAGGTCCATCGCCTCTGGTCGCGCTGCTGCCTGCCACGTCGCCGGACGGCCGCTGCTCGTCGTCGAGGATGAACTCCTCGACTGGTCGCCTCGGCGTCGGTGCGACCTCGGGACCGTAGCCGAACCGGATCACCACCTGAGGTTCGATCCAGCCGGACGAGGGATCCCGGACGAGCCAGCGAAGTTCGGCGTGTTCGATCGGCTGGTTCACCAGCGAGGCGGCAAGCCCGTGGGTCGTCCCCACCACCAGGACACGCTGCAACGCCTGTCCCGCGCACACCCAGGTCTGCGGGTCGTCCCGCTCGGTCCACAGGACGGCGAGGGCCGGACGTGCCTCGAAGTGGGCGGACCCGCGCAGCTGATCGTGCGGTTCGACCGCCAGGTCGCGCACCGCTGACGGTTCCGCCGGCCGTGGCCCAAGGGCACTCGAGGGCACGCCGTCCCGGTCCCGATCCCCGCCCACCCACCGCTGCCGCTCCGCCAACCGGCGCGGGTCGTCGGCTTCGGCAATCTCGGCGTCTCTGGCGAGCTCGAGCAGCCAGCGGACCCGGTGGTCGTCCTCGACCCATTCGAGCTTGGCGCCCTCGCGTTCGGCGGCGTCGGACAGCTGCTCGCGAATCTCCGCAGGGATGGGCCGGTCGGCGAACGGCCATCTGTTGGTGTGGCGCCGGGAGAGGTAGGCGAACAGTTCGGCGGGGTCGGTCAGATCGCTGGTCGGTGGCTCGATCGTCACCTCGGCCGCGAGGGTGTCGCGCTCGGGATCAGGTGCCAGCCGGGTCGTGGTCTTGTGTCCGAGCGAGGCGGCCGCGACCCGGATGTTGAAGACGGCGGCACCCACGCCGATCATCGTCATCCGGCCCTCGGGGTCCTCGGCACGCAGTTCCCGGTCGGGGTCGCGGTGCACTTCGACGGTGCGGTGCCGGAAGCGGAACCGCCATGGCTGGGTGTTGTGCATGGACGGCGCAAGGATCGCCGCCGTGACGAGGATCTCGCGCTCGAGCGGCTCGAGTTCCTGGACGAGCACGATGACACCTCCACCGGGACCGGGACCACCGAGACAACCGAGCACGAAACTCAGGGACGGCCAAGCACGAATACCAGGGCGGCCGGCCTACTTCTGCAGGGTACGACGGTCAGGACCGACCTGACCCCCGAACGGACACGGCGGCGGAGCCGCCGTTGCGACGTTTCGCCCGATCCGGCCGAATCCGTTCACTTCCGTCCGTACGGGGTCACCCGCTCCGTGCCCTCCCGTCGTCCCGCCTCATCAGCGATGGTGGACGCCTCTCAGCGTCGTTCGGCGTGACTTCCTCGTTCAGCAGGCGAAGGTCCCACCCCGCCATGACCGAAGCCTCTGCGGTCCCGTCCCAGGACCCCACCACGCTAAGAAGGTGCGAAACGAGTCCCGGGCGATGACCGCTGCCCTGACCGCGCGGCGCTGAGGTCTGCACCTATGAGCAACAACTCTCCGACCCTTCACCTGGACCGCATCGACGCCGTACTGGTCGACGCCGACGACGTGGTGGTGGATACCGCACGTCTGCACGGCGCTGCATGGCAGAAGGTCTTCGACGGCTTCTTGCACCGTTACAACCAGCGGTCGGGCCTGGAGATACCCAGTTTCGAAATGTCGGCGGACTATTGGCGTTACGCCGACGGCCGTACCGGCACCGAAGCGGTCCGCAACTTCCTGACCGCCCGCGGCATCGCTCTGCGCGAGACCTCGACCGATCGCAACGCCGACACCGTGCAGTCACTGGCCGCCCGCAAGAACGCCAGGTTCCTCGAGGAACTCCGTGAATGGGGCGTGCGTACGTACGCCTCCGCGGTCGCACTGCTGCGCGACTTCAAGGATCGCGGGGTACGCACGGCGGCCATCTCGTCCAGCCGCAACTGCGCACAGGTTCTCGCCTGCGCCCACGCCACCGGGTTGTTCGACATCCGTGTGGACGGGATCGACGCCGCTCTTGCTGGTCTGCCAGCCGCTCCCGACCCGGCGACGCTGCTCGAAGCGACGCATCGTCTCGGTGTCTCGCCGCGACGCAGCGCGGTGGTCACCACGACTCCTCTCATGGTCGAGGCGGCTTGGAACGGCTGCTTCGAACCGATCATCGGGGTCGACCGGAGGGACGAGCGCAGCGAGCTCTACCGGCTGGGTGCTCACGTCGTGGTGAACGATCTCGACGAACTCACCGTCTCCGGTCGGCGTCAGCACCAGGTGCTCGCCCACCGGTAGTTCCGTCGCCGGCGGCCCGGAGCTCCCGCCACCTGCGACTTTCCCGTCATTGACCCGGCGTGCCGGGTCGCCCTCGGGTAAGGAGCAGCCGATGACAGCTGAGCAGCCTGCCATTCCGCTCGACCGGATCAGTGCGGTGGTTTTCGACACCGACGGCGTGGTCATCGACTCGGCGCGGGTCCATGCGGCGGCCTGGAAGCGAAGCTTCGACGAGTTCCTGCGCCGGCGGAACCGTGAGGCGGGCGCACGGCTGCGACCGTTCGACATCCGTACCGACTATCTCCACCACCTCCATGGCCGGCCCCACATGGACGGGGTCCGCGCCTTCCTGGCCTCACGTGGCATCACCCTGCCCGACGGGACCGCGCGGGCGATCGCGGCGCACGCGACACGGTATTTCCTGCAGGAGATCGACCGGTACGGCGTCGCCGCGTTCCGGAGTGCGGTCACACTCGTCCGTGAGGTGCGTGGCCGAGGCGCCCGCACCGCCGCCTTCTCCCCCAGCCCACACTGCGCCCGCGTCCTCGCGGCCGCCAAGGTGCAGAAGCTGTTCGATCTCCGGGTCGACGCCAGCACCACCGTCGGTCTCGACCCGACGGGCAGGCCGGAGGCTGTGCTGCTGCTCGAAACGGCCCGCCGGCTCGACCTCCCGCCACGCCAACTGGCCGTCGTCGCGGACTCCCTCGCCGGTGTGGAAGCCGCGCGGCGCGCAGAGTACGGCTTGGTCATCGCCGTCGCCCGCGACCCCGATCCCCCACGTCGCGACTGGGCGGCCACCCTCCGGGCGCGCGGTGCGCAGATCGTCGTACGTGATCTCGCCGAGCTCGCGGTCGTCGGCAGGAGACGTGACGTGGTGGTCCTTGACCCGTGACGGCGCTGGGCGGTCGGACGCAGGTCAGGCACACAGGTCACGGGCGCAGGACGTCGCACACCGGTCGGCGGGGAGTCGGAACCGGCCAACCTCCGACCGGGCGGCCGAACCGCAGGATGAGCTGCGGGAACCCCGGCAGGCCGAGCTCGTCCCTGACACGTGAGCGGAGGTCGGGCAGCTCGAGCGGTTGGTTGAAGTACGACGCCCCGAGGCCTTCCGCGGTCGCGGTCAGGAGTACGCGCAGCAACGCCTGACCCGCCCGCAACCAGTCCGCCGGCCGGTCGCCGCCAGTGGTGAGGACCGCCACCGTCGGTTCCGGCTCTGTCGGGTCGATCGCGGGCGTGGGGTGCGGTCGACCGCCGTGGTCCACTCCGCCGCGGACGTCCTGGCCAGCGGGCGTCATGTCGCCTCCGGCCGAAGCGTCCGGTCCGGGTGCTTCCGCCGGTATGCCCGAGCCGTACCTCGGCGCCTCGCCGCCCACCCAGCGGTCGAGTTCGGCACGGATCCGGGGGTCGGCCTGCTCGCGGCGATCGGCGAGGGCGACCAGATGGGCGAGATGTCGCCGCGCCTCAGGGTCACCGACCCAGCTGAGTGTCGCCGCCTCGAGCCTGGCGGCCGCGGTGAGGCCCTCGCGTACCGGTGCCGGAACCTGAGGAGTCATGCGTTCCCGGATCGTCCGGCGGGACGACACCTGCTCGGCGAGTAGCGTCTCCGCTTCGGTCGGCCGGTGCTCCGGTCCGACCGTCACCAGCGCGGCGAGATCACCGTGTTCGGCGCCGGGGAGCAAGGCGAGGCTTGGCTCTGCGCCGAGCACGCTGATGCCGAGCCGGATCGCGAAGACCGCGGCACCGACGCCGACCAGGAGCTGGCGGTCGTCGGGGTCGAGGACCGGAATGGCGCGCGAGCGGTCCGCATAGATCTCCACCGCGTTCGACCTGACCCGGAACGTCCAGGGTTGGGCGTTGTGGAGGGACGGAGCCATCCGCGCCTTGTCCACCAGGTCCTCCGCATGCTTGCGGAGGTCGAGGCTGACGAACATGCGTTCACCATGGTCGCGGCCCGCCGCAACCCGCCAGTGCCGAAGGTCCCTCAGGGTGTGTCCGCCACGGGCGTCCTCAGGTCCTGCCGGAGCAGGCTGCCGTTCCGGTTCCGCGGCAGACGTGGCACGAACTCCACCTCCGCCGGTGCGAGCGTGCTCAGTCGTTTCGCCGCGAACTCCAGCACCTCACTGCGCATGTCGTCATCTGGCGAGCGGTCCGGGTGGAGCGTGAGGTAGGCCTTGACGGCCTCGCCGCCGGCTGGATCGGGCTTCGCGACCACGGCGGCCTCGGCGACTGCCGGATGCTCGAGCAGGATGCGTTCGATGTCGTACGCACCGATCGGCGGCCCGCCGTCCCCGCCGGTGGCAATGGCGTCAGCCACCCGGCCGGCGTACCAGAAGTAGCCGTCGTTGTCCCGGCGGGCCAGGTCACCGGTGAGGTGCCATCCCGCTGTGAGGCAGGAGTCGATGCCCTCCGGTTCGCCGTCGCCGAGATAGCCGCGGAACAGCGACGGGCAACCCGGACGTACGGCGATCTCCCCCACCTCGTACGGGTCGTTGATCTCGCGTAGCTCACCGTCGACCAGCTCCGGGCGGCCGTCACTTCCGCGGCCCAGCAAGGCGACCTTGACACCGGGCATCGGCCGGCCCATCGACCCCGGCCGGATGTCCATGCTGGCGAAGTTGCTGATGGTGATCGTGCCGGTCTCCGTCTGGCACCAGGTGTCGTGCACGGGACGGCCGAACGCGTCCTGTCCCCACAACACCAACTCCGGATCCAGCGGTTCGCCCACGCTGGCGATGAAACGTAGCGCCGACAGGTCGTAGGACCGGGCGAGGTCGCTGCCCTCGTGCCGCATCGCACGCAGCGCCCCAGGTGTGGTGTACCAGACACTCACCCGCGCCTGCTGCAACAGTTCGTACGTCCCGCGTACGTCGAACGCGGTGGCGTCGGCCACTGCCGTCGCGCCGTGGGTCAGCGGGGCGACGATGCCGTAGGACACGCTGGCCGCCTCGACGCAGTCGGCGGCGCACCACACCACGTCACCCGCGTGCAAGTCCAGGGCGTACGCAGCCGTCGCATGCTGGGCGACCACGGCCTCGTGCGGGAAGAGCGTCGCCTTCGGGGGACCGGTCGTCCCTCCGGTGAAACAGACCAGGGCCGGATCGCTCTCGTCAGTGGGGGGAATCACGAACGACTCGTCCATGTCCGCGAGTGCCGCGTGCAGGTCGATCGTCTCGACACCCTCAGACTCGCCCACGACCAGAACGTGGGTCAGGTCCGGCAGACTGTCACGCATCGGCGCGATCCTGCGCTTGTACAGCTCTGCCGTCGTCACGAGCACCCGGACACCGGCGAGCTCCATCCGTGCACGGATCGCGTCGGAGTCGGAGTCAACGGGCAACGAACCGTAGACTCCACCGACCTTGAGGGCGCCGAGCGCGGTGAGATAGGTCTCCGGAACCTTTCCCAGCAACGAGAAGACCCGATGCCCCGCTTCGACGCCGAGAGTTTCCAGCAGACTGGCGAACCGGTTGGTCGACGTCCGCAGCTCCTCGTAGGTCAGCTCGGTCAGCTGGCCATGCGCGTCCCGGCAGCGCAGCGCCGCCTGCCGGGCGCGTTGCCCGGTGGCGTGCCGATCCACCGCCTCGTAGGCGATGTTGAGTCCGCGGCCCTCGGGGAGACCGGTCAGCCAGGTACGGGCGGCATCCCAGGAGAAGTCGCGCCGAACTCGTACATAGTCGCCCAGGTTGGGTTGCAGGCGCGCGCTGGCGGCCTTCGGCGCCCGCGGTCTCGGTATGCCCTGTCGCGGGACCGCTCTCAAGGCCATCCGTCACCTCCGGCGCCCTGCCTGCGTGGCAGGCGTGTGTGGATTGTCGGCGCAGCCTGCCTGCGTGGCACTGTGGCGGACGCCAACGCCAGGGTCCGTGCTGGGAGCGGGTGTCGGTAGAGACGAAGGTCCCCACGGGCCGGGAAGAGCCCCTGGCAGTTTCTCATCGGAGCTTCCTGGTCCAGCGCGGAGCGACCCGCTGCCATTCGGCCTCCCAGGAGGCGAGCCTGCGCCGGTCGAGCAGCCAGCGCAGCAGCAGGAAGCTCACCACCACGCCCAGCTCCATCGCCATCCAACTGGTCAGTCCGGTCGCGACGGCCTTGTCCGACACCTGGTCCGTACGGGGAGGGGGCCGGACGGCCTGGCCGGACTCGTTCACCCAGACGGGCACCTTCGTCCCGGCCGCCGTACCCGCCTTCGCCGGCACCTTCGCCTCGCGGAGTGACCCGTCGGGTGCCTTCCACCGCGCGCGGGCCAAGGTGGTGAGCGTGGTCGGCGCGGCCGGTTCGGACACCGCCGTCTCCGGGACGGTCTCGACCAGCGTCGCGCGAATCCAGTGCCCCGCCGCGGTCAGCTGCGCCGACTGCCGCAGGCCGTCGTCGTACGCCGTCCGTCCGACGCCGACCGCGAGCGGGATCGCCACGAGGGCGGCGACGAGCACGGTCAACAGGAGTAACCCCTCTACCCGGTCCGACGTGCGGTACATCGGGTTGCGCGTCCATGCGAGCCGCCGGGCGAAGGCCACCGCCCACCGGCCGCTCCGTCGACGAACCCGGCGTCGGACCATGACGACCTCCCCCGTCGCGCGCCTGTCGGCACACGCCCCCGAATCCAGCATTTCCCGACCGCCCGGGGCTCGAATGGGCCCAAGGTCTGCTCTGGGCCCGCCGAGGGACCCACGGACTCGCAACCCGCTCATATGGCCGGAGGCGGGTTGCGAGGCTGGGACCGACGGCGACTGACCTTTGGTGAGAGGAACACCCACATGCCGCGTCCGAACAGCAAACCGGCGATCGTGGTCGGGGTGGACGGTTCGGACAACGGCCTCCGGGCCCTCGACTGGGCCATCGACGAAGCCGCCCGACGCGGCGTCCGGGTGCGGATGGTGCATGCGTACCAGCGCACCGGAGTCCGCCACCACCTCAGTCCGCAGGCGAACATGAGCCAGATGTACGACGAGGGCAGGGAGGTCTTCACGGCGGCCCGGGCGCATCTCGCAGGAGGGCGGAATGCTGGTCGGGTCGTGGGAACGGCGCTGTACGAAGGGCCAGCGAGCGAGGTCCTGATCGACGCATCCAACCGATCGCCGCTCTGTGTCGTGGGGCGGCGTGGCCGCGGGCGGCTCGCGTCACGTGTCCTCGGCTCGACGTCGACGACGCTCGTGGCAAAGAGCGCGATCCCGCTGGTCGTCGTCCCGCCCGAGTGGGTTCCGGGCCAGGACGAGGGACGGCATGTGCTCGTCGGCGTCGACATCCCGCCTCACGACATCGGGCCGCTGGACTTCGCGTTCGCGGCGGCCCGGCAGGCCTCCGCGCCACTCGTCGTCCTGTGTGCGTGGGACCTGGGTGCCTCCGCAAGCCGCGGGGTGCGCAGTGCACTCGGCGATGTCCTCGGCGAGATCCTCGCGCCATGGCGGGCCAGGTTCGCCGACGTGGACGTGACGGTCGTCGTCGAGCACACCCATCCCGCGCCCGCGTTGGTCGCCCACGCCGAGCATGCACGCCTGCTGGTGCTGGGCACCTCCACCCGCCCACCCCGTCCGAGGTCGAGCCTCACCGCCCGGCCCGCGAGCCACTTCGGCGACCGGCAGGGCGGCGCGGTGGCCCGAGCCGTCCTGTGCGACGCGGCCGTACCTGTCGCGGTCGTACCGGCTCCGTGCGCAGTCGCTCCAGGTGCCCTGGGACAGGATGGCGTGACCCAGGAAGCCTTCCACCGGACCGACCCGCTGGCTCAGAGGGCCGGGTACTTCGCGAGGACCTCCTTGAGCCGGTCCACGAACGCGAGCGAGTCGTCGTAGGAGCGCTGCCAGATGTTCCGGCCGAAGATCAGGCCGACCGCGCCGGCCTCCATGGCGTGACGGGCCTTCTCCAGCATCGCTTCGTCGCCGGACTTCTCGCCGCCGGAGACGAGGACATAGGTGCGGTTCGCCGACCGGACAACAGCGTCGATCGCCTCCTGGGTGGAGAAGTCGCGGGCGTACTCCTGACGGACGGCCGTGTGCAGTTCGGGCCTCGGGAAGTTCACCTTCACGATGTCAGCGCCCAACTCGCTCGCCGTTCGTGCGGCGTAGTCGACCGCGTAGAAGGAGTCCTTGCCACCCTTGGAGTCGATCGCCGACCCGCGCGGATATGCCCACACGATCAGCGGAAGCCCGTAGTGGTGGGCGTCCTCACGGACCTGGTGGTACTGCGCGAAGTCCTGTTCCTGTGCGGGAGTGCCGACGTACATCGTGTATCCCACCGCGTCCGCGCCGAGCCGGACGGCGTCCGCCACGCTCGCGTGCACCGGTGAGAGGGCCTCGGCGTCGGACGGAATCTCGGTCTTGCCGTTGAGTTTCAGGATCAGCGGCACCTCGCCCGCGTAGTCCCAGTAGAACTTCTCGGCGAGACCGATCTGAAGAGCGATTCCGTTGAACCCGCCCTTCACCGCCAGCTTCGTGATGTAGGCGGGATCACCCGCTGCCGGGTTGACGAAGAAGTCGCGTGGGCCGTGTTCAAGACCCTGGTCGTAGGGCAGAAAGATGGCCGTCCCGTTGCCGAGACCGTGCCGGAAAAGGATGCGGTGCAGACGCGCCTTCTTGCCGGTGCTCAGACCGAGCTGGCGCAGTGGTGGACGGGTTGGCATCGCGTGGGCCTCCGGGTGCGGACTCGTGGTGCGGGTGTCCCCAGGTTTGTTGTCAGACAGGACTTCCCGCCAGGGGCGAAGGTCAGTGGTTCCCGGTCGTGTGTCCGGGCCGTTCGGCCCCTTGGCCTGGATCCGCGCCACCGAGGTCCATTCGGAAGGGTGGGTACTCGTCCCGCATCAGGAGTGCGTAGCCACTGACGCGGTAGATCCAGCGCTGCATGCCCATCTGGAAGTCGAAGAGACCGTCCGGATAGCGCGCCCGGAACAACAGGACGACGCCGGCGAACAGCGCCATCAGTCCGGTCAGGCCGATGTGCGCCGGCTGCCAGGGGGCGGACCACACGTGACCGTCCTCTGCGTACATTCCGCCGCCGGACCAGCCCGAGCTCACACCGTTGGTGAAGACACCGACCACCAGGTAGTGCGGTATCGCGAGCAGCCACCACTTCACCAGGACGAGCCCACGGGAAAGGCGCTGGGGATAGTCGACCGACAGGTCGGCCGGATAGTTCGGGTCACTGCCCAGCCGGAAAGGCGGATAACGGTCTGTGCCCAGCACAAAGGCGTAGAAGGTGACCCGCCAACTCCACCGGAGAACACCTTCGTTGAAATGAAAAATCTGCCACGGATAGCGGCCAGTCACAAGAATTGCGAACCACGCAACGATGGTCAGGACCAAGAACACGAACCACAGGACGAGCAGCACGATGTAGTGCGGCAGCGCGAGCAACCACTTCACGATCCACAGCCAGCGGCTCAGATCCACGTCACGCCGGCCCGCCAGGTGCACGGGATAATTCTGCATCTCATCGTTCCTTCCAGTCACGTGTCACGTCACTATTGCGACCGGCCGGATTCGACATCACTTCTCATCCCACATGGAGACATCCCTGGTGCTGCATCAAGCTACCGGGGTAATCGTCGCGATGTGCAACTGTCTGCCTGACTCGGACTTTCGTTTGAGGACACAAGCGCATCGGGCAGCGTTGAAACGTCAGCTGGAGCTGAGAAGAAGCTGAAAGAAAAAGGAGCGACAGAGCCTATGTCCAAGAAGTTCCTCGGCAGGATGGTCGCTGGCGCCGCACTGGCCGGTGCATGTCTGCTTAGCACTGCTCCGGGTGCCGCCGCCGCAACGGCCGACGGCGGCGGAGGCGATCATCACGAGAAGGGCATCATCAAGACCTTCCCGCAATGGGCGAAGCCGGGTCACGAGGTCAAGGTCCTGCAGATCTGCAGCAAGCCGCAGCCCAAGGCCTGGGCGTGGTCGGAGGTCACCGGCAAGGTCAAGCTGTGGCCGTGGAAGGGCCCTCTCCGGCCCGAGATGGTGGAAGAGTATGCCGCGCCGCCGAACGGCGATGCGATGTCTGAGCCCCGCAACGCCGTCCCCAACGGTGAGAAGAAGTGGGACAAGAAGAAGGCTGAGGCTAACGGCCTGAAGGACGGCGTCGGTGGCGACGAGGTCGACGGGCAGAAGGACGGCGTGAAGCGCAAGCACTTCGTCTACTGGGGAAGCGCGGAGATTCCCTCCTACGCTGACCCGGGCAAGTACAAGCTCAAGGGCTCCTGTGCATACGGTCACCTCTACGTCGTTCCCAACGGCGGGGTCGACGGTGGCGACGGTGGTACGAGCGACACCAACACCAGCCTTGCCGTGAGTGGAGCGGGCGTGCTCGCAGCGGCAGGCATTGGCGGCATCGTGATGATGCGGCGGCGTAGGACAGATGGCAGCATCGCCTAGCAAGGCGGCGCACAAGGCCGGCGCCGGTCATGGGTTCCCATGGCCGGCTGCCGGCGTCGCCGTCATCATCGCCCTCGCCATGGCCGGCACCGGTCTGCTGCTGGCGGCGTTCAACGCGCCCGTCCGCCAGCCACCCCAGCCCGTATCCGAAGCCGCGCCCACCGCATCCGCTGTCGCCGACGTCAACCGCGCGAAGGCAAAGCCCGCTGCTGGACTGGCCCGATCGGTGCCCATAGAGGTCACCATCCCGTCGATCGGCCTCGAGACGAGAATCATGACCCTCGGATTGAACGACGACGGCTCCGTGCAGGTCCCGCCCAGGAGCAAGGCCAACTTCGCCGGGTGGTACCAACGAGGAGCGAGCCCGGGCGAGATCGGTAACGCGGTCCTCGTCGGTCACGTCGACACGGCCAAGATGGGTCCGGCCGCGTTCTACAACCTCGGACTGTTGGAGCCTGGCGACACAGTTGAGATCACCCGCAAGGACGGCAAGGTCGTCGAGTTCACAGTCGACGGCGCTCAGTCCTACCCCAAGGACGAGTTCCCGTCCGGACTCGTCTACGGTCCGGCCGACCGGGCCCAGCTCCGATTGGTCACCTGTGGTGGCACCTGGTCAGAAGAAACCGCGTATCCGAACAATATCGTCGTTTTCGCCACCCAGACCGACGTGACGTCGTAGCAGCGCGTCGAGGGTGTCACGGTGCGTGCAAGGCCCACCTGCTCAGTAGTGCAGGTGGGCCGGTTCGGCCGTGACACTCTCGATGTCGTCGGCGGCGGCGTGGAGTAGTTGGTGTGACAGCTCCGACAGTGCCCTCGCGGCTGCCAGCTCGTCACCGATCATGGGCACGTTCCGGTCGCTCGGGTTGAGTCGGGCGGTGCCCTTCCCGGTGCGTGCGGTCCCGTTCGTCACCAGCCGCGCCACCGCACGGGTGCGGTTCTCGTGTTCGTCGATGGAGATCTCGACAGTCCAGGTCTTCGTGGCCGTCATGGTGATCGCCTCGTCCCTTCCTGGTCGACCGTCACGTGACGGGAGCGGGGTGGGCCGGATCGACGGTACGTCGATCCCGGAAAGGGAAGCGGGTGCGGCTCCGGTGTCGAAGCCGCACCCGCTGGCGCTGGTCGCCCCCCAGTGACCGGCGCGCTCCCTGGCACGGTGCCCATGTCCCATGCCACCGGGTATCTGTCCCCGTCACCCGGTGCCATGCCCCCCATCACCAGTGCCCTCCTCATGCCACCGGGCATCTGTCCCCGTCACCCGGTGCCATGCCCCGTTCCCCCGCTTCAGCTCCCGTCGCGCACCCTGCTGGTCGGTGCCCAGCTGGGAAGTGCCGTCCGTTCAGGCTGTTCGCTGCACGGGGTCGGCACGCGGCTCCGCTCGCTCCTCGTGGACGGGAACCGACATCTCGTGAAGGGCTGCAGATACGTCGTAGTGCGGAACTTCCGGGCATCGACCCCCGAGAAGGACATCGGGAGGCCAGACAGGTTGCGCCTGCCCGGACGTCGCATCGTCGCCATCTGTCATCCCTCCTCGTTCACGTGCCAGCCGACCACGGATGCGCTACCGCCCTTCAGGGGCGACAGGCCCGTCATGGTGGGCCTTTTGCCAGTCGGGCAGCCGCGACCGCTGCCTGCCCGAAGCTGATTCCTCCGTCGTTCGTGGGGATCCGCTCGTTGAGGAAGACGTCGAAGCCCTCAGCCCGAAGCGCGCCGACCACCGACGACGCGAGAAGGCCGTTGGTGAGGCACTCCCCCGAAACGCATACCGTGTGCAGGCCGGACTCCCGTCGGGCGTCGACGCACAATGCCGCCGTCACGGTGGCGAACGTCGCGTGCAGTCCGGCGGCCATCATGCTCGTGGGCGCACCGTCGGCGACTCCGGCAAGAACGGCGGCGAGGGTCGGTACCGGGTCGTACACCCGAAGCCCCGCCGCTGACACGATCCGCCACGGGAGTTCGGGCGCTCCGCCGCGCGCGGACAGCCCCCGCGCCGCGGCCTCGACGGCCACGGAGGGTTCATCGTGATACGTCGCGTCGTCGCGCAGTCCGAGCAGACTCGCCACCGCGGCGATGAGTTGGGCAGCGCTGGACCCTACAGGGCTGGAGCCGCCGGCGTGCAGCATCCTGCGTACCGTGTCGAGCTCTCGGACCGACAGCCGTTTCGTGAAGGTGTGGACGAGCTCGGGCGCGACCTGGGCACCACCCAACTGCTCGCCGGCGAGGAGGTAACCGAGCGCGAGACGAGCCGGACGCCGTACCGCTGCCTCCCCTCCTGGCAACGGTGCGGCGCCGAACCTCCCCACCCGCCGGTAACCGGAGAGATCGGCGATCAGCACCTCGCCGCCCCAGAACGTGCCGTCGTCACCCAGCCCGAGGCCGTCGTACGCCACGCCGATGAACGGACCGTCCAGCTCGTGCTCGGCCGCACACGAGGCGACATGCGCGTGATGGTGCTGGACCGCGATCCGTCGGTCGTCGGGCCACCGAGCCGCGTACTGGCTGGACAGGTAACCGGGGTGGAGGTCGTGCGCGACGATCGTCCCAGTCCCAGTCCCAGTCCCAGTCACGTCACCCGGTTCGGGTAGAGCACGCCCGGGTCCGCCTGGGACCCCGATCTGCGCGAGCCCGTCCTCGAAGACCTGCATCGTCGAAGCGTGGGACAGGTCGCCCTGCCGGCCGCCGATCGTCACCTCGTCATCGATCGCGACGGCGAAGGTGTGTTCGCGCTGGGAGCCGACGGCGAGGACAGGTTGTCCGACACCGTGACGCAGCCTGAACCGGCCGGGGACCTGGCCGCGACCACGACGAACGACGACCGGTCGGCCACCCACGACCGCGCCGACGCTTTCCTCGTGCGGCACCAGGACCGGCAGATCGTGTAGGAGGAACCCGTCCACGAACGCCGCCAGCCGGGCGAGCGCGTCGGCATCGTCGATCGCACGCGGCTCGTCCGTCCGGTTGCCGCTCGTGATCACCAGCGGGCGGTCGACGTCATGCACCAGCAGGTGCTGCAACGGCGAGAACGGAAGCATCAACCCAAGCCGGTCCGTCCCGGGGTTGGTCCCGGCGGCGAGCGGCACGTTTCCGGGCCGCGCCCTCACCAGTACGGTGGGGCGACCGCTGGAGACCAGCAGCCGTTCCTCGGCAGAGCTCAACCAGGCAAGGGATCTCGCACTCGCCAGGTCGCCAGCTAGCACCGCCAGCGGTCTCGTCCAGCTCCCCTTGGCCGCACGCAGGCGCGCCACCGCCCGGGGCACTGTCGCCGCGCATACCAGCTGGTAGCCCCCTGGGCCCTTCACCGCCACCACACCGCCGGCTTCGATCCGCTCGACCGCTGTGGAGACGGCTTCGTGGCCCCGGGGTTGGTCCGCATCCTCGGCGCCCTCGCGCCAGGTCGGCAGCGGTCCGCAGGCGGGGCAGGCGACGAAGCCGGCCTGGAAGCGTCTGCCCGTGGCCTCGTCGTGGTCGGCCTGGCAGTCACGACACATCTGACCCTGGGTGTGGGTGGACCCGGGCAGCGACGCGGGTCCGCACCTCGCGCAGGATACGAAGGGGTAGCGGTACCTCCGATCGCGCGGATCGAACATTTCGCGTACGCAGTCGGCACAGACCGGCCGCTCGGGTGCCGCCGCCGGTGGTGCTCCGCTCTGTCGGCGAGGAGCGGGGACGCGTGGGACACCGGTCAGCCGGGACGCGGCGAGACGCAGAGACTCGTCACGGCCGGTGTCCGCTCCGGCCGACAGCACCGGACTCACCACACTCCGGAAACCTGTGCCGGGCTGCGGTCCGTCACCGTTCAGCTCCGCGACCCCGATGGTCGACACCCGCGCCGGCGCGGGCGCGTCGGTCAACAGTCGCCGGTGCAGGTCGGACAGCGCACCCGCCGGTCCGGCCGCGTCGATCAGCACCTGGTCCCCGACCGTACGGACAGTCCCGTCGAGACCAAGCTCTCGAGCCAGCCGGCAGGTGAACGGGTGAAATCCCACGCCGTGCACGATCCCGCCGACCTCCAGCCGGGCATGCCGGCGAGGTTCGCTGCCGTTGGATGCCGCCCTGGATGACTCCTCGCAGGTCCCGCCCGCCTCGCCCGCCGTGCGCGCCTCGTCTGCCGGAGCCCCTCGGTGGCGCGGAGGTGGATGCACCGTGAAACCGCTCATCGCGACCGCACCGCCCCTGCCGGGTTGTGGGCGGCCTCGCGGACGAGGACGACCGGTCCAGCCGACTGGCAGAGCACCTCGTGCCCCACCTCTCCCAACCGTCCGAGGCGCCAGCCGGCCGTCCAGCCATCACCTGGTCCCAGCACCAGGAGGCTCGCCGTCACCGACTCCTTGACGAGGATCTCGGCCGGCTCCCCGTCGACGATCTCGGCAGTCATCGCCACAGACGGGAATGCCGCACGATAGGGCGTGAGGGCGTCGACCATCGCCAGCCAGCGCTCTCCTGTTGCCGCGCCCGGACCGTGACAGTGCAGGAACCGCAACGGAGCACCACGCACCAGAGCCTCGGCGAACACGAAGCCGAGGGTCTCGGGAGCGGGCCCTTCCGCATCCACCCCGACGACGATCGGTGCTCCCGGCGCCGCGTGCCCGCCCCCACGCGCCGGAACGGCGACCACCGGGCTCGACGGCTCCCGGGGACACCCGGCCGCCACCGAGCCGAGGACAGCCTGGGCGACCCGGCCGTGGGAGTGTCGACCCACGACGAGGAGCGCCGCGTCGCCGGCGATGTCGCTCAGCACCGCCACCGTCGCGCCGCACCGCGCGAACATGGCCACGGACAGCTCCGGGTACTCAGCCGCCAGCTGGGACGCCACCTGCTCCAGGCAACGCACCGCGCGATGCGCCGCCGCCCCCAACTCGTCGCCGTCAGCCCGGATCGAGCCCGAGGTGCCGGTCCAGCCCGTTCCTCCGGTCGACAAAGCACTCCCGTACGACGGCAGGAACGCATGGACCAACCACAACGGAACGCCGCGGATGAGCGCCTCCCTCGCCGCCCAACGCACCGGGGCGTCCAGCGTGGTCGGGCGCGACGCTCCGCCCGGAACGCCCACCACGATCGGCGTCCGAGCCCGTTCTCCGATCATCGACCAGGCCTCCCTGTCGCCGCGGCCTGTGCGGTCGTCCGTCGAGGCGCCCGGGCGATGTCGTGACGTGGGTAGCCGAGCCGCAGGACGATCTGCGGATGGTCGACGCCCATCGGCGTGCCGTGTACCCGTGCCCGCTCGCACAGTGGTTCGGCGGCGGAATCGAGGAAGACTCCGACGACTCCGTACAACAGTGCGGTGAGGAGTACGTGCTCGAGCGCCATGCCGGCGCGTACCCAGTCCGTGCGCGAATTGCCGGGCGTGGTGAGGACGGCCAGCGTGAGCTGCTGTTCGGCGCCCAGTTCGGCGAGCCGGGTTCCCGGCTGGGCGGGAATGAGGTGGTCACGCCCGGAGCGCGCGGTTTCGCCGGCCGACGCTGCTCCCGCAGCCTGTACCTCACCACCGGCAGATACGTCACCACCGGCCTTCGCGACCAGCTGGCGGACCCGCTCGAGCTCGGTCGAGGTGAGCACGCGGAAGTAGCCACCTTCGGCCTCTGCCGCGTCCTCGAGCCGAGTGATCAGCGAGAACGGCAGTCGCCAGTCGCGGTACGGCCCGGGATCGATCGGACGTTCCCGGATCGCGTCGTACAACGTGAGGTCCTCCGGCGCGGGCGGACGCCGGACACCGATGTGGACGACAGCGGCAAGATCGGCGACGGCCGGGGACGGCTGGACCTGGACCCACGCCTCGTGCCCGGCGGCCCGGATCGCGAGCGTCGCGTCGTATGTCGCGGCTCCGCACGAGATCGACCGGACGCGGCCGCTGGGATCGTCGCCTTTCGTGGGACCCTCCTGCCCCCATACCTCGAGGCGGTCATCGGCGAAGGCGAACCGCCACGGCGGGGGCGACTGGATCGGGGGTGTTCGGGAGGCGGCGTCAGTCGCCAGCTGTTCTTCCTGCGCGGTCAGGACATGGCGCCGAGGCATGTCTAGAAGCGTCCTCGGCGGACACGTCGAGCCCCCAGAGTCCCGAGGCTCTTGCCACCGGGGCGAAAGGCCCTCCTCAAGCCACTGCGACAGAGCCCCCAAGACGTACCTTCCGCCAGTGGTGATCAGGCTTCGTACGCCGGCGACAACGTCGCGTTGTGTGCCACCGCCCGGATCGCCGCTTCGAGCTCCTCGGCATCGCGTCCGTCGAGGTCAGCCTCCAACAGGGGCAGCACAATCTCGTCCTCGACCATGAAGTGCAGGCGAGCGACGGCATAGAGGCCGTAGAGGATGCGCCGCAGGTTGGTCCACGTGCCGTCGTTGTCACCGAGGGGCAACGCGCGTCGTGCCTCGTCCAGCTCCGCCGTCATCCGCGCCAAGCTGACATGCTCGGCCCGGAGGACGTCGACCGGTGTCGATGCCTCGGCCGCAACCTCCAACGCGGGATACAGGATCTCGTCCTCGACAGCAGTGAAGGGCAACAGCTCATGGGTGAGAAATCCGACGGCACACGTAAGTCGATCCCAGAGCTCCAGGACGGACCCGCTCTCCATCTGGTCGGCAGTATGGCGCAAGGCGTCCAAAGAGGCCGCGAACTCCGCATGCTTGCGGCGTAGCTCCATCAGCTGCACCATGGGTTCCTCCTTCGGGACCGGCCTTCGATCACTCTCAGCATCCGCCGTCACCGCACAGGCTTGCCGTGGTCGATGGTCCTGGTACGCCGGGCGATGGTCCTCCCCGAGGCGCCGATGGTCCCGTGTCAGGGCCGGATTGCCGGGTTCGCCAGATACCCCCCGGTCCCGTCCCCGGCTACGCTCCGCGACCGCGGCCGGAGCTGGCTGGGCCCGAGGGAGCCGTCAGGGACGTACAACGGCGACCGGGGAGGTGGCGTGATGCAGCACACCCTGGCTCACCGAGCCGAGCAGGAATCCGGGATGACCAAGACCGCCTCGGGCGCCTACGACGATCAGGCTCGCCTGCAGCCCTTCCTCGAGGAGACCGTCCACGGCATGGGACGGGCGGATGACCCGCTCGACCGGAACGTCGGGATACTTGTCCTGCCAGCTGGCCACGGCATCGAGCATCGCCGTCGTGGCCCGGTCACGGCAGTCGCCGGCGGGGCCCGGCTCGCGCAGCCGGCCGGGCGGCGGCCGGCGACACCACACCGCCCGCAGCGGCAGCCCGTACCGGCTCGCATGGTCGAACGCGTACTCGAGCACGCGGTCGGACTCCTCGCCACCGTCGATCCCCACCACCACGTGGCCTTCTGGATAGCCCGCCCTGCCGCGGACGACAATCACCGGACAGCACGCCGCGGCGGCGACCGCCGAACTGACCGAGCCCAGGACGGCACCCGTCAGCCGGCCGAGGCCGCGGGTACCCACCACCATGAGATCGGCGCGTGCGGACTCCATGAGCAGCGTGGGGACGCGCTCACCCTCGATCGTCGCGCCGCTGACGGACAGGTCTTCGGCGCGTCCGGCGGTCCTCGCGAGCGCGTCGGCCAGGATCTCGCCCGCCGCGGCCGCCAGCGCGTAGGGGCCGTAGGCCACGGGGACGTCCCACCCGTCCATCGCGGCGGGCCGGCCATAGACGTGGACAAGGCGCAGCGGCGCCCGCCGTGTCCGTGCCTCAGCGAGTCCCCAGCGAATCGCGGCCGCCGTTGCCGGCCCTCCGTCGACGCCCACCGTCACCGGCCGTTGCTGGCCCCCCATGGTGACTCCCCCCGTCCGGACAGCGCTTCAGTCCGAATGCCTGTGAACGCTACGAACGACAGGCGAGGGGATGGCAGGGGCGAAGGATGCCCGGGCGAGGGCCGGACGACCCGGCGCGCCGACGGGAGGGTCCGACGCGCCGATGCGGAGCAGTGGCCGTGCCTACTCAGGCGGGCCGAGAGCGCGGTCCTTCCGGCTGCGTTCCACAGCGAACACGGCCGCCTCGGTACGGCGTTCCATGCCAAGCTTGCGCAGCATCCCCGACACGTAGTTCTTCACCGTCTTCTCGGCCAGGAACATCGACTGGGCGATCTGCCGGTTGGTCATGCCGGCCGCGATCAGGTCGAGGATGCGGCGCTCCTGATCGGTGAGCGCGGCATAACGCGGGTCCTCCTGTTCCGGCCCCCTGCGCAGCCGCTCGAGCACGGCGGCGGTCAGTGCCGGATCGACCATCGACTCACCCGTGGCCAACCGGCGTACGGCACCCACCAGGTCGTTGCTGCTCACCTGCTTCAGCAGATAGCCCGCGGCCCCCGCCATGATCGCGTCGAAGAGCGCCTCGTCGTCGGAGAACGACGTGAGCATGAGACATGCCGGCGGCGGGTCCATGGACGACCGGATGTCCCGGCACACCGTCACGCCGTCACCATCTGGCAGGCGCACGTCGAGCACGGCGACGTCGGGACGCAGAGCCGGGACCCGGGCGCGCGCCTGTGACGCGGTCGACGCCTCGCCGACCACCTCGATGTCGTGCTCCTCTTCCAGGAGTTGGCGCAGCCCGACCCGAACCACCTCATGGTCGTCCAAGAGGAAGACCTTGATGGTCATCCGGTACCTCTTTTCTCCGTGTCCACGTCGTACCTCCGCTGCGACCGTTCCGCCGACCGCGTCGTCACCATGGCGCCACCGGGCTGATGGCCGGCAGGTCGTCACCGGGACGACGTGCCTGCGGCAGCCGTGGAGCGCCTTCGGCCGCCGGGTCGGCGGGTCGGACGCCGGTCCTGCGGACGGCGCCCGGCGCTCCCGCGGGCACCATCGTCGCCGGTCTTGGGGCGGCGGGTACGACGGCGATCGGCGCAGTGAGCCGTCGCATCGCACCGTACCCCAATGCCGCACCAAGACTCGCGATCGGCGGAGATTCCACCTGCTCTCCACCACCGCGCGCGATCTTCGGCTGGCGCAGCGGCGCGGAGGTGATCGGCATGCCCACGACGAGCAGCTCGGCATCCCGGGCGAGTGCCGTCAACGGTTCACCGACGTCGAGACCGGTCCCTGCCGTCGTGGCCGCGCCCACCGCCGGCCGACGCCTGTTTCGCTCGTCCATCACCGGTTGGGGAACGGGGCCCTCCCACACGTCCGCGCCCGACCGGGCAGCCTCGGACGTGGCGAACCGCCTCACGTCGGTGGCCGTCTCGCCGGTCACACTGGCAACGACGACTCGGCCTCCCCTTCGCCCCTGGTCACGGCGGCGGCCATTCCCCACACAACGGCGGAACACCCCGGTCCGGGACGGAACAGCCACGACCGGGCAGATCGGCATCGCGTCGGCGCGTGCCCACAGGCTCGCCAGCAGATCGCCGGCCAGCCGCCCATGCGCACGGAATCCGACCACGATGAGCTCGGGTTCGGCGACGGCGTCGGCAAGGACCATTGCTGGTGCTCCGGAGGCCACCCACGCCGTCGCCGCGACACCAGGCACCTCAGCTTTGGCGGTCCGGACCCAGTCCTGCGCCGTACGCCAGGCGCGGTTGCGTTCCGCGCACTCCAGCTCCCGCCCGGTGTGAGCCCTCCCGGGCTGGTAGGCGTGGCAGACGACGAGAGGACACCGGCGGTCCCGGGCCGCGCGTGCCGCCCAGATCACCGCTCCTCGTGCAGACGAACCGTCGTGGACACCGACGACGATCGCTCCCGGAGGCGGAAGCCCGCGACTGCCCATCGACTGCACCTCCTCCGACCGATACGTAGTCCTGGTGCCGTCGGTTCCTCGTACGCTCCTCGAGCGGGCTCGTTCCTCGCCGAGCACCCCGCTCACTCGGTCACCGACCGACACAACGGCCCAGCCGAAAGGCTTTCGTGAGAGAGTTCCCACCAATAGAGACCAAAGTCCCGCCGGCCGAGGCCATTGCGCGGTACCACGCGCGGGACCATCGCGGCGAGCGTTGGTCGCCAGACCTGGCGGGCGGCAGGAGCGTCGCTCGGCACCCGGTCACCGACTCACCTGGCTCCGCCAGGCGCGGCACGCGGTAGTTGGACCTTTTTCTCCCGCCCGGTGACCTTGGTCCCTGCGTTACCAGGACATCGGGGCGCACCGTGGAGAGCGAGATCGCCCGACATTTCTGGCGGTGACGAAGGAGCCGAATGTTCGAAAGCGCAGGGCTCGAGGTCCTCGAGCCCTCAGAGAGTCTCCGGCTGTTGGGTGACGTACCCATCGGCCGGATCGTCTTCACCGACCAGGCGATGCCTGCCGTCCAGCCGGTGAATTTCATCATCGACGGCGACGCCGTGCTCATTCGGACCGCTCCGGGCTCGAAGCTCGATGCCGCCGCCCGCAACGCCATCGTCGCGTTCGAGGTCGACGACATCGACCAGGACAACGAGCGTGGATGGAGTGTCACGGTGATCGGTCACGCTGAGATGGTGACCGACGAGGCGGAACTCGCACGGGTGTCGGGTCTGCCCCTGCGCAGCTGGTCGCCTGATGAGCGGAACCACCTGATCCGGATCCGGATGGAGATCATCCAGGGCCGCCGGATCGTGACCATGCCCGCGCGGCTGGTGCGATAGGCCGCCGACCACCTAGGGGCGTCGGGCTTGCGGGTACGGACTCAGACCAGCCAGCGCCGACCGCAGACGAACGGCTGCGCGGTCCACAGTCTGCCGACACCCCAGATCTCGCCGGCACCCGTGCTGGCCAGCACGACCAGCGCCAGCGGGTACACGAAGGGGAAGCCGCCGAACGGGCTGTCCCAGCCGGTCGCCCAGGCGTACATCGTGAAGGTCACGACGAGGAACGTCCCGACAGCCGCCGAGATCCGTAGCCCGATGCCGAGGGCAATGGCGATGCCCAGCGTCACGACCAGCCCGACCGCGACCACGGCAAGCAGACCCCACGCCACCGTGACCAGCCGGCTGTCCTCGGCGAACGCGTTGGCCGCCTGGAACCCTGCCCAGGCGAAAGCCCCACCAGTTGCCAGCCGAAGACCGGCGAGACCATGAGCCGCCGCGCCGCCGGGCCTGGTCAGCCATCCGATCGACGCACGACGCGACGCCGGAACGAAGACGCGGGTCGCCGAACGCTGCGCCGGTATGTGCGGCGTCGTCGGCATTTCCGCCGGCCGGTCGCGAAGCGACATGTGCCCTCTCCCTGCGAGAGACTCCTTTTCGTACCAGACCACTCTGGGGACCTCGACGTCACCGGCACCGCTGCCAGAGGTCACACGGGATCCGCCGATGGTCCATGAGGACAAGGACCGGCGCCCCAGGACGAACTTGGCATCCGTGCCGGACCCGACGAGATCAACAGGGAGGTATTTGTTCCTAAATGGGATGTTCGGCGAAGTCGTCAGGCCGGACAAGCGCGGGCGAGACGCTTTTCATCTTCGCCATTGCCGCACCTGGTACCGATACCAGAATTAGCGCGATGGTGCCCTGAACTGCGCGAATACGTTCATGGGACAGCACCGGGAACCTTTCTGTGCAATGGAAACCTGGGGTGCCCCAATTGGGCGTAGGTTTACGCACCGCGATCCTGCGGCGTGGTCTAGCCTGATGGTTGATTTAAGTCGTAGGAGGCTCCCATGGACTCCGACTCCTCGCCGGGTCCTGACCCCAGGGAGGCCCGGACCCTGCACGACCTGGTGCTGCCCGACCTGAGCCGGCTTCGCCTCGAGACGTTGTTGCGCGAGCTGGTCGATCGGGCTGACCAGTTGGTCGAGAATGAACGCCGCGTGCACCGGCTGCTCGACGCCGTGGTCTCGGTGTCGAGCAACCTCGCCTTGCCTGAGGTTCTCCACCGCATCGTGCGGTCCGCCTGCGATCTGGTCGGCGCCCAGTACGGAGCAATCGGGGTCATCGGCCCGGACCGGACGCTCATCGAGTTCACCACCACGGGAATCAGCGAGCAGAAGCGCGAGGAGATCGGCCATCTGCCGACCGGCAAGGGAATACTCGGCCTGCTGATCAACGAGCCGCATCCCTTGCGGCTGCACGACCTCACCCACCATCCCCATTCGTCGGGGTTCCCCGCGAACCATCCGCCGATGCGCTCGTTTCTCGGCGTACCAGTCCTCGTCCGCGGCGAGGCGTTCGGCAACCTCTACCTGACAGAGAAGCAGGGTGGCGGCGACTTCACCGACGAGGATGAGGAAGTCGTCATCGCGCTCGCCGCCGCGGCCGGCATCGCGATCGAGAACGCGCGGCTCTACGACGTGTCCCGGCGCCGCGAGAGCTGGCTTCTCGCCTCGACCGAGATCACCGCCCAGCTGCTGAGCGGCGCCTCACCCGGCGAGACGCTCGACCTGATCGTCGAGCGTGCCCGGGCGGTCGCGGGCGCGGAGTTGGCCATGCTCGCGCTCGTCGACGAGCAGGGCGGCGACCTCGTCCTGGAAGCCGTTGCCGGACCACAGGCGGAGCGCCTCCGCAAGGAACGGGTGCAGACGGTAGGGACCCCGATCGGCGACGTCATGCGCACCAGCCGGCCCTACGTCTTCGACGGAGATGCCGCCGCCTTCGGCTGGGACCATGACGGCGGCCGGGCATCCCAGCTCAAGGGCGGCTCCATGCTGCTCGTCCCACTGGCCTCAGGGCCGCACATGCTGGGCGTCCTGATCGTGACCCGGCCCGACATCCAGGGCGCGTTCGACCCGTCCGACATGCACATGGTCACGACGTTCGCCGGCCACGCCGCCCTTGCACTCGAGTTCGCCCGCGCGCAGGAGGACCGGGGCAGGCTCGCCGTCTTCGAAGACCGCGACCGGATCGCCCGCGACCTGCACGACCACGTGATCCAGCGACTCTTCGCCGTCGGGCTCGGCCTGCAGGGCATTTCCCGCCAGGTCGTACGCGTCGACCTGGCCGACCGGGTGAGCGGATACGTGCGCGACCTCGACACGACCATCCAGGAGATCCGGCGGACCATCTTCTCCCTCCAGGAACGCGCCGGTGACCGCCGCAGTCTCCGCGGGCAGGTGCTGGAGATCGCCCAGGACGCCGCGACGTCGCTGGGCTTCGAGCCGCGGGTTGCCCTCGAGGGCCCGCTCGACTCTGCGGTTCCCGACCCGATGCGCCCGGAAGTGCTGGCGACCCTGCGCGAGGCGCTCACCAACGTCGTTCGGCATGCGCACGCCAGCCACGCTGACGTGCTGATCCGAGCGGACGTCCTGCACCGGGTCTTCCAACTGCATGTGACCGACAACGGTGTCGGTGTGCCCACCGACCCGCCGCGCCGGAGCGGCCTCACGAACATGACAGAGCGTGCGACCCGACTCGGTGGTTATCTCACCATCGAGCCTCGCCCGCAGGGTGGCACCGTCCTCGTGTGGCAGGTTCCGCTGGAACCGTGAACACGGCCAACGGGCACCTCCGCGGATACGACTCACTTCCGCTGATACGACTGGAGCCGTGAGTAGCCCGGTCCGACCTACGCCGGTCGCCGGCGGGGCGGCGGGATGAGCACGACCGGGCAGTTCGCGCTCCGTGCGCATTCCTGTGCCACGTCGCCGAGCAGTAGACCTCGGTGGCGACCGGTCCCCTCCGCCCCGAGCACGAGCAGGTCCGCCCCCCGTGACACCTCGATCAACACCTGGTCGGGGCTTCCGTCACCCACCCGGCCGACCACGTCGATCTTCTGTTCCTGCAGGGCCGTCACCTGCTGCCAGAGCAGGCCCACCGTGTCCCTCAACGCCAGCGCGCCGTAGCGGCGGGAGTCGACGGTCATCACCGAGCCTTCAGGCTGTCGTACGTGCAGCAGCACCAGCTGGGCGCCGCGCCGGCGCGCCTCATCGGCCGCCCACTGGACCGCGGCATCTGAGGACTCCGATCCGTCGATCCCGACGACGATCGTCGCGCGTCGCGCTTCAGTGCCCCTGGATGACTCGCGAGTCATGGTCGCCTCAGACATGTCGTCAGGTCCTCCCACGAGGGACCATCGTTGGTGATACGTCTCTAATCTCCCGCACGCTCCGCTCCACCGCGAGTGACGAAGTACCTGCACGCCGAAGCCGATGGTCGTCCGTCCCACGGAGTTCGTCCGGTCCGCCGGCAATGGCGGAGTCCGACCAGAGTGTGCCGAGAATGCCAGGGCAGAACGGCAAATTCCGGCCGACAGGATCGTAGGTCCGAATTTCCTCCCCAGCGGTTCGAGCGCCGGGCGATGGCGTGGGTATAACCAGGATCGCGGGTGCACGTAATGCGTTGACGGAGGTGACCTGGCCCATGCTGTCGTCGAAAAGACTCTCAGATCCAACAGGCCGGGGCGCTCAGGGATTTCACTGGTGCCGAAGAGTGCTGGCGGGACTCTGCGTTCTGTTGCTGCTCGCTGCGTGCACCCGAGGGACAACTCCGTCGGTCAACGGCAACAGACCCGGCCAACCCGAGCGGGGCGGCACCCTGAACATGCTGGGGTCGGGGGATGTCGACTACATGGACCCCAACGTCAGCTACTACTCGATCGGCTATCTCGGTCTACGGATGTGGAGCCGACAGTTCTTCACCTATCCGGCGAAGGAAGGCCGGTCCACGTCGGCGGTTCCGGACCTTGCCACAACCCTGCCGAGCAAGGCGAACGGCGGCATCAGCGGCGACGGGAGGACCTACACCATCACCATCCGCGACGGCGCCAAGTGGAACACCGACCCGCAGCGGCAGGTGACCGCCGCCGATGCCGTACGCGGACTGAAGCGCACCTGCAACCCGATTCAGCCGTTCGGAGGAATACCGAACTTCAGAGACCTGATCGTCGGTTACGCGGCATTCTGCGATGGATTAGCCCGGGTACCGCAGAATGCCAAAGCCATTTCCGACTACATCAACAAGAATGACATTTCCGGCGTCACGGCAAAGGCCGAGCGCACAATTGTCTTCACGCTCACCCATCCAGCGACCTATTTCGTCGACATGCTCACGCTTCCCGCCTTCTCGCCGGCTCCGGTCGAATTCCTGCGGTATGCACCGGCCAGCCGGCAGTTGGCCCAGAACACCATCTCCAACGGGCCGTACCAGATCACGTCCTACACCCCGACCAAGCGGATCGAGTTCGAACGCAATCCGGCGTGGGATCCAGCCTCCGACCCCGTCCGCAAGGCCTATGTCGACCAGATAGTGGTCGACCAGACCGTGAGTCAGGAGTCCACCCAGCAACAACTGCAGACCGCCAGCGCCGGCGCGGACATGGAGTGGGACAACTACCCGCCGCCGTCAGCCCTGCCGGGACTCATCGCGAGGCAGGACCCCAACCTGCACCTGGGACCCACCGGCTCGACAAACCCGTACCTCGTCTTCAACACCCTCTCCCCCAACAACGGCAAGGCCCTCACCAAGCCCGTGGTCCGCCAGGCGATCGCGTACGCCATCCATCGGGGCAACCTCATCCAGGCCCTCGGCGGACCGAAGGTCAACAGGCCACTCACGCACGTCTTACCGTCGACAATCCTGGGGAGTACGAACTTCAACCTCTATCCGTACAACCCGGGCAACACCAGAAAGCTGTTCGAGAAGGCCAAGGTCCCACCGGGGATCACCCTGAAGATGCTGTACCGCAACGAGTCCGAGGGAGGCCGCAAGGTCTTCGCGACCCTCCAGCAGAATCTTCAGGAGGTCGGGATCCGCCTCGTCGGCGTCGCCGTGCCCAACGCCGACTTCTACACGAAGTACGTTCAGGTGCCGACGGTCGCACGGCGCGGCGTGTGGGACATCGCGCTCGCCAGCTGGGGACCGGACTGGTACGGCAACGCCGCACTGTCGTTCTTCGGGCCGCTGTTCGCCGGCGCCACGTCGTACCCGCCGACGGGCAGCAACTTCGGCTTCTACACCAGCAAGGCGACCAACCGGTTGGTCCAGCTGGCGGCCACCGCCACGACACCCGAGGCGGCGGCACAGCTGTGGGCGCAGGCGGATCGTCAGGTGATGAAGGAAGCTCCGGTCTATCCGATCACCAATCCACTGCAGCCCAACTACCACGCCTCCCAGGTGCGCAACGCGGTCTACATCCCGGCCCTGCAGAACTTCGACCCGACGAACGTCTGGCTGGAGCCGGGCAGGCGAGGTGGTTGACCCCGCTCCGCACCGCGAGGGTGTCGGTCCACTCCTTGCGGTGACGGACCTGCGGGTGGCGTTCCGTACCTCCGACGGGGTGCTCCACGCCGTGCGCGGGATCTCCTTCGACGTCGCCGCCGGACAGACGCTCGCGATCGTGGGCGAGTCGGGATCGGGGAAGAGTGTCGCGACCCAGGCCCTCGTCGGGCTCACTCGTGGCGCCGAGGTCAGTGGGCGGGCACTGTTCGCGGGAAGAGACATGGCGACGCGCGAGGATCGGTTGACAGCGGGCGACGGCGATCAGGGGGCCGGCAGGGACCTTCTGGCGATGGGCAAGGATGAGCTGCGGGATGTCCGGGGAGCCGAGATCGGCATGATCTTCCAGGACTCCCAGTCCAGCCTGCATCCGTACTATCGGGTCGGCTGGCAGATCGCGGAGATGGTCCGCGCACACGACCGGTCGGTGTCGCGGGCGGACGCACGCGAGCGCGCGATCCATCTGCTCGCCCGGGTAGGGATCCCCCGACCCGAACGACGGGTCGACGACTTCCCGCACCAGTTCTCCGGCGGCATGCGGCAGCGGGTCATGATCGCGATGGCCATGGCGCTCGGACCCGTCCTGCTCATCGCCGACGAACCCACCACGGCCCTGGACGTCACCGTGCAGGCACAGGTCCTGGAGGTGATCGCCGGACTGCGGCGCGAGTCCGGTATGGCGGTCCTCCTCATCACCCACGATCTCGGCGTCGTGGCCGAGGTCGCCGACGAGATCGTCGTGATGTACGCCGGTGCGGTCATGGAGCGCGCGGGCCGAAGGGATCTGTTCTACCGGTTCCACCACCCCTACACCGAGGGGCTGTTGAACTCGCTGCCCTCCGACCAGGCCGTACACCGGCGGCTGCGGCCGATCCCCGGCACGCCGCCGAGCCTGATCCAGATACCGGGAGGGTGCCCGTTCCATCCCCGTTGTCCGTACGTCTTCGACCGCTGTCGTACCGACGTCCCTCCGCTGCGCCCGGTCTACGGCGTGGACGCCCACCGGTCCGCGTGCTGGTTGCCTGTCGACGAGGCCGCAAGAGTCGCCGCCCGATCAGACCTGGAGAGCAGCGGCCATGGCAACTGACGGCCAACCGCCGCTCACGGACACACCGGCGCCAGCGAGCGATGCCGACGCCCTGCTGCGGTTGGAGAACGTCGTGAAGTGGTTTCCCCTGCGGTCGGACCGGTTCCTACGCCGGAGCACTGACCATGTGCAGGCGGTCGACGGCGTGAGCGTCTCGGTCCGACCCGGCGAGACCCTCGGCCTGGTCGGAGAGACCGGGTGCGGCAAGTCCACGCTCGCCCGCTGCATGGCCCGGCTGTACGACGTCACGTCGGGGCGGGTGGTCTTCGACGGCGACGAGATCACCACGATGGCGCGCCGAGATGTCCGCCGGCTGCGTCGGGAGATGCAGCTGGTCTTCCAGGATCCCTACGGTTCGCTCAACCCGAGGCGCCGGGTCGGCTCCATCATCGGCGACCCGTTCGCGATCCACCGGGTTGCGCGAGGGGCCGAACGCCGGCGCCGGGTCAGGGAGCTGATGAGGCTCGTGGGGCTCAACCCAGAGCACTACAACCGGTTCCCCGCGGAGTTCTCTGGTGGACAACGGCAGCGGATCGGGGTCGCCCGCGCCCTCGCTCTGCGGCCGAAGTTGCTCATCTGCGACGAACCCGTCTCTGCGCTCGACGTCTCGATCCAGGCGCAGATCATCAACCTGCTCGCCGACCTGCAGGCCGAACTCGCCCTCACCTACGTCTTCATCGCCCACGATCTCGCCGTCGTACGCCATGTCAGCGACCGGATCGCGGTGATGTACCTGGGCAGGATCGTCGAGATCGCCGACGCCGAGGGCTTGCACGCGCGGCCCCGGCATCCGTACACCGCGGCCCTGCTGTCGGCGGTGCCTGTGCCCGATCCTGACCTGGCCGACCAGCGGGAGCGGGTGATCCTGCGGGGCGACGTGCCCTCGCCGATCAACCCGCCGACCGGGTGCAGGTTCCACCCGCGTTGCCCCAAGGCGCGGGACCTCTGCGTGACCGAAGTGCCAGCGCTCATCCGCCGGGCCGGTGACCCGGCCAGCCACCTCACCGCCTGCCACTACCCGGTCGAGGCTGGGGAGCGGCTTGCGGCCGAGCGACCCCGACTCGCGGCCGAGCACACCGAATGGCGTGGCGACCCGAACGGTGGAGGTCCACCGTGACCGTCCCGGGTCAGCTCGACTTCGAGCTCGACGCGAACGAGCCCGCGGGCACGATCCAGGCCCGCAACCCGTGGCGGCTCGCGTGGGAGCGGCTGCGCCGGGACCGGGTGGCGATCGGGTCCGCCGTGGTCATCCTGCTCATCGTGGCGGTCGCGGCCGGAGCCCCCGTGTTCGCCCTGCTCACCGGGCACGGCGTCGACACGCAGTACCGGACGACCGGGCTCACGCCCGACGGACTGCCCACGCCGCCGAGCCGCGAGTTCTGGCTGGGAACCGACGATCTCGGGCGTGACCTCGTGGTCCGGATCGCGTACGGCGCCCGCATCTCGCTGCTCGTCGGCGTGGTCGCGACCCTGCTCACCGTGGCGACCGGCGTCGTGGTCGGGCTGGCGGCCGGCTACTTCGGCGGGGTCGTCGACACCGTGCTCGCCCGGCTGGTCGACGTGGTGCTGTCGTTCCCGTTCCTGCTCTTCGCGATCTCCCTGGTGTCGCTCACCGGGCCGAGCCTCGCCGTCGCTGTCCTGGCGATCAGCGCGTTCAGCTGGGCCGCGGTCGCGCGCATCGTGAGGGGCCAGGTGCTGTCCGTCCGCGAGCGGGAGTTCGTCGAGGCGGCGCGTTCGCTGGGGGCGAGCGACTGGCGGATCATCTTCGTCGACGTCCTGCCGAACGTCCTCGCGCCGATCATCGTCTACACCACCCTGCTCGTCCCGACCGTCATCGTGGTCGAGGCCACGCTGTCGTTCCTCGGTCTCGGCGTACCACCCCCGACCCCGACCTGGGGCGGCATGCTGAGCGACGCCGTGAACTACTACCAGGTGGCGTGGTGGTACATCGTCTTCCCAGGTGCCGCGCTCGTCCTCACCACTTTGGCGTTCAACCTGCTGGGGGACGGTGTCCGTGACGCCTTCGGGGGGACGGACCGCTGATGACGCGGTTCCTGATGCGGCGCATCTCCCACGGCGTACTCGTCCTGGTGCTCATCACCATGATGGTCTTCGCCCTCTTCTACGTCGCGCCCAACAACGTCGCGCGGACACTGGCTGGTCGGCAGGCGACTCCTGAGACCATCGCCCTGATCGAGCGGCGTCTCGGCCTCGACCAGCCCGTGTGGCGGCAGTACCTCGACTTCTGCTGGAACGCCCTGCACGGCGACCTCGGCTTCGACTACTACCACCAGGTCCCGGTCACCACGATCATCGCGCAGGCCCTACCTGCCACCCTGTCCCTGGCGCTCGGTGCGGCCGTCATCTGGATCCTGCTCGGCGTGGTCGGCGGTGTCCTGGCGGCCGTGCGCGCGCGATCGTGGGTCGACCGGGCGATCACCGGGTCCGCGCTCTTCTTCTACTCGATGCCGACGTTCCTGCTCGGGCTGCTGTTGCTCTTCGTCTGCTACTACGAGCTGACACTCGCGGGTCTCACGATCTTTCCGCCAGGCGGCTACTTTCCGTTCACCGAGAACCCGCTGGAATGGATGCGGCATCTGGTCCTGCCCTGGCTCACACTCGCGCTTGTCCTCGCCGCCACCTACACCCGGCTCACCCGCGGCTCGATGCTCGACGTCATGGACGAGGACTACATCAGAACCGCGCGGTCCAAGGGACTTCGCGAGCATCGGGTCATCTACCGACACGGGCTGCGCAGCGCGCTCACGCCGGTCGTCACGCAGTTCGGGATCGATCTCGGCCAGCTTGTCGGCGGCGTCATCGTCACCGAGACGGTGTTCAGCATCGACGGCCTCGGCAAGACCGCCATCGACGCGATCACCCAACAGGATCTACCGGTCATCATCGGGATCGTGATGTTCGCGGCGGTGGCGGTGGTCGTCGCCAACGTTCTGGTCGACCTCGCCTACGCCGTCCTCGACCCGCGGGTACGCCTGCACTGACCTCGACACCTGTTGTGCTCCGCGCTCGCGCGTGCCCCGACCATCCCGTGATCATGATCGTGATCATGAAGGATTCGCGGACCGATAGCCCCGTTTCCCTTCCTGGCCCGGATCCACTTCATGATCATGCGATGGGGCGACCAAGGTCCCGTGATCATGAAAGAGAACAGAACTGTGAAGCCAAAGAGGGCCATACGTCCGGCGAACCTTCGTGATCACGATCATGATCACCAGGATTTGGTCAGGCGTCGAGGGCGGGACGGATCTTCTGCTCGTACCAGGAGCGGAAGACGCCGTCGTAGAACTCCGGCGCGTTCTGCTGCCAGAACGCGTCGTGTGCCTCGTAGAACTTGCGCGCACCGGCCGTGAACTCCTCGTCCGCGATACTCGAGGTGAAGCTCTTCGCCTGGGTGTTGCGGACGTTCTCCGTACGCAACAGGTCGGCAGCGATGTCGACGTCGCCTCGTTCGTACCACCACTTCGAGAAGGCGTCGTCGACGGCTTCGGACGTCGGCCCGACCTGTTCCTCGACGGGGATGTACCACGCCGTGTTCGGCATCAGCTCGTGGTCGCCGGCCGCCCGGACCGCCTCCATGAACTCCGTGCCCCACGCCTCCTCCGGCGAGCCTGGCATCCCGTCGAGTGTGTCCTTCAACACCGGCGTGATCTTGTCGAAGTTGTAGACCTGCTTGAGATCGTTGGTCTCTTCGTACAGCATGTTCTTCTGCTTGACGAAGCCTTCGCCGATCATGTACACGTGCAGGTCGAAGATGGCCGACAGCTCGTCGTCGTCGAGGTCCGGGCTGAACGACACCGCGTCGATCTGGCCCTGGGACAGGTCCGGGCGGTACCCGTTGCGGCCCGTCGGCGGCGGTGCCCAGCCGACGACGTCCTCCAGTGGCTTGTCGAGCTTCTTCGCCAACGCCATGTGGGTCGTGTCGGCGGTCGGTTCGGCCGTGTAGAAGACGACGGTGTTCATGTGCATGCAGGCGTCACCACGGACGAAAGCGTTCCAGATCTCGCCGTCGCCGAAGGTGACGTCGGCCATCACCGACTCGTCCTCGAACCGCATGTCGCGCATCTCACCGATGATCCGCGCCCAGTGGTCGACGTTCGACGAATAGTCCCATGTCCAGTTCCACGGCGTCTCTGGCGCGGGAATCTCCGACAGCAGACCAAGCCCTTCCGCGGAGACACCACCCTGCAGCCCCCAGCTCTGCAGCGCGATGCCCTTACGTTTGCCCTCGGTCATGCCCTTGGCCAGCTCGCGGACGTCGGCCCAGGTCCATCCCGGCGCGGGCATCTTCAGACCCAGCTCGTTGACCAGGTCCTTGCGATAGTGGATGCCGACGCCGACGTTGTACGACGAAGGGGCTGCGTAGTAGCTGCCGTTGACGGTCCAGATCTTCTCCCAGATCGGCCGGGCATAGTCGGCGAGCCGCGGCAACAGCTTGCTTTCGTCGACGTGCTCGGTGACGTCGGCGGCAAGGCCCTGCAGGAAGGCAGACCGGATACCCGCCGCGTCCCAGCTCCCGATCACGTTGCTGACGAAAGCCGCCGGCGCCGTCCCACCGGTCAGGGCGGTGGTGATGGCTTCCTGGTCCCAGACGTTGACGCTCACCTTCTTGAACTGCACGCCAGGGTTCTTCTTGAGCCACGCCTGCAGTGATTCGGCGTAGGCAAGGCTGCCGATCGAGGCCTTCTGCTCCTTCTTCGTCGGCATCGGGCCGTAGGGCCCGTCCGCACTGACGTTCAGGGTCACGTCGCTCGATGACCCGCCGGGCCCGTCGCTGTTGCAGGCGCTGAGCACCGCGCCGCCGCCGAGCAACGCGCCGGCAGCACCGACGGCCTTGAGAAAGTTGCGCCGTGACGTGAATCCCGACCAGCTCGTCGCCGCACTCTCTGGCCCTGACTCGCCCATGGACTCACTCCTTCGCAGGAAACCTCACCGAAGGTGAGGAATCGTCCTCAGCTGTCCGGGATGGACACGACCACGCCGAAGGGGAAAGGTCCCCGATTGTCTTGGAGGTCACGCCTGTCACCGATGCACCCGGACGGTACCAGTTGGACCAGGCTCGTTCCATACCACGCATGACCAGTGCCGGTCGTCGCATCCGAAGCCGTACGAAGCGAACCCGCGGTCATCGTCGGGGGTCGACCGGGAAGGTCCGACGGCATCGCCTCGGAACTGATCCGGCCTGCCCCGGTTCCGGTCGATTCCCCCCATCTGCGCAGGCCCGTTCCTGCTCCCCGAGGCCAGTTCTTGACTACGGTCGTGAGTGGGGCACGCCCGCAGAGCAGGTGAGCTATGGATGCGTGGATCGTCTGGCTGGTCATCGCGCTGCTGCTCGGAGTCGCCGAGCTTCGCAGCCTCACCCTCTATCCCGCTATGGGCGCTGGAGCCGCCCTCACGACCATGATGGTGGCGGCGTTCGGTGCCTCGGCACCGTTCCAATTGGTCGCGTTCACGGTGAGTGCGCTGCTGCTTGTCGTATTCGTACGCCCGCTCGGACAGCACGCACTCCGCAAGGCTCCCCTCATTCGCTCCGGGGCGGCCGCACTGGTCGGCAAGGAGGCCCTGGTCCTGCACGAGATCACCCGGCACGCCGGACGGGTGCGAATCGGGGGCGAGGAGTGGACCGCCCGTCCGTACGACTCGTCCCTCGTCATCCCGGAAGGGACCACTGTCGAGATCTTCGCGATCGAGGGGGCCACCGCCCTCGTCCACCCGAACGAAGAGACCGTCCTCGACCAGTGACCAGCTTGCCTCTGACCCTGCTGGACGCAGGACGGTCCAGCCGTGGGGCGGCCGCCCTGTCGGCGATAAACCCGTCCGAGGCGACCGGCCAATGATGCGGTGAGGTCCGGGCCGCAGGAGCGGCCGGCGTCAACGATGTGGGCAGATCGAGTCCAGGCTTTCCCGCAGGTTCGCCGCGTTCGTCTCCACCTCGTTCACGGCGGACCTGACCTGCGGCCAGATCTCGGTCGGGCTCTCCCCATCCCGCACGCGCCGCACCGCGCTCCCGAGGTCGGCAACGCTGGCGGACAGGGCAGCGGCCTGCTGCCTGACCTCCCCGGAAGCCGACGCGCGCAGGCGGCGAAGGTCGGCCTGGAGGCGCTTGACCGCCGCCTCAGCGCCATTGATCCCGGTGAAGTCCCGACTCAGCAGGGAGTTCAGAGACTTCCAGACCGCCTCGGCATTCGCGCAGACGGCGTGTGTTCCGCTCGGCCTTGCCGTCGGCGTCACCATGGCACTCGCCGGACTCGCGGGACTCGAACGCTCGGTCGGCTCGGGGCCTTCGCAGGCCATCATCCCCGACCCCAACAAGGTCACCGCGGCAACTCCGGCGACAAGTCGTCGTCGGACACTCCGCGTGTCGTTCGTACCGCCGCCCGTACGACGCACCTCGTAGCCCATGCCACGCTCTCCCTCCACGAGACAGCGCCAGCGTCGAGGCGATCGACGCCGAAGTCGCCCTCCGCAGCGGGTGAGATGGGTCAGGACGTCGTGGCTACCACCGGTCGTGCACCTGTGGGCGGATCAGCTCGTCGTAGACAGCACGGACCGCCCCGTGCGTCGCCGTTGGCAGGGGGGCGAGTCCGGCCGCCCGCGCATTCGACCCGACCTGGGCAGGGTTGCGAGCCCCAGGGATGACGACGCTCACACCGGGCTGGTCGAGAATCCAGCGGAGTGCGAACTCCGCCATCGTGGTCTCGGGCGGCACCAGCGGCAGCAGCCGCGCCACGGCGGCGAGCCCCACCTCGAAGTCGACGCCGGAGAACGTCTCGCCGACATCGAACGCCGCGCCCTGCCGGTTGTAGGTACGGTGATCATCGGCGCCGAACCGGGTCGTTGTGTCGTACCTCCCCGACAGCAGTCCGCTGGCGAGCGGTACCCGGGCGATGATGCCGACGCCCGCTTCCCGCGCCGCCGGCAGCACCGCGTCGAGCGGTTTGAGGCGGAAGGCGTTGAGGATGATCTGGACACTCGCGACTCCCGGCCGCGCGATCGCGGCGAGTGCTTCCGCACACGTCTCCACGCTGACGCCGTACGCCGAGATCCGCCGTTCGGCGACCAGGGTGTCGAGGTCGTCGTAGACCCGCTGGGAGGAGAAGACCGGCGTTGGCGGACAGTGCAGCTGGACCAGGTCCAGGGTGTCCATGCGGAGGTTCTCCCGGGACCGGTCCGTCCAGGCCCGGAAGTTCGCCAACGTGTAGTGCGCCGGATCCTGGGCGACGCGGCGGCCCATCTTCGTCGCCACGGTGACGCCGGCATCAGGACGTTCCGCGAGAAACTGACCGATCAGTCGCTCGCTGCGCCCATCGCCATAGACATCCGCCGTGTCGATGAAGGTGATGCCCGCCTCAACCGCCGCCGCCAGCGTCGCCTGCGCGTCGGCGGTGCTGACGTCGCCCCAGCCACCACCGAGCTGCCACGCGCCCATGCCGACGACGCCGACCTTGCGACCGGTACGCCCGAGAATGCGTTCGTCCATGGTCGGAGCCTAGAGGACCCGGCGATACCGGCCCGCGGCACGGGTCAGGCCGCCCCGAGACGCCTCCGGCACGCCGTGTAGAGCCCCTTGACCAGAACGTCCACCAGAGCGGCCAACGCCGCGCCGGCCAGTGCGTACAAGACGGTTTCCACTGCGTGGCCTCCCTCGGCCTCTTCTGTCGTCTTCGGCCGTCGACACAGTGCTCGACGACAACGCTTGACGCTAAGGAGTGTGGGCGGCGAGCAAGGAGCCTTCAGGTGAACGGCAGGAGAATCCGGGTCGAACACAACTCGCCATCTCGGCTTCGAGGACCTTCGGCTCTACAGCATCGCGAACCGACCGTTGAGACTCGTGACGCGAAGGGGGCGGTCATGGCAGATACAACCACGCGTACGGCCAAGCGCTCGGCGAAGCGTCCGACCAAGAAGAGCGCGAACGGACGCACGGCACGGCGTACACCCGCGAAGCGGACCACAGCGAAGCGCGCGGGAGGTCAGCGTGTGGGAGCGAAGCGGGTAGGTGCGAAGCGCACCACCGCGAAGCGCACGACCGCGAAGCGACAGCCCGCCAAACGGGCCACGACCGGTAGAACGGCGAAGACCACGGCCAAAAAGTCCAGTGGGCGTCGCGGCGCCGCGAAACGAGCACAGCGGTTGTCCCCGAAGACATCGGGCAGACGGCCTTCTACAACGGTCGACGTGCCGGTTCCCCATCCGACCATGCCGCATCTGGACTTCTGGCACTTTCCGCTACCACGCTCCCTCGCAGGCTCGCTCGCCCGACTGCCACGTCCCTCGATGCCACGGATGCCACAGATGCCACGGATGCAGGTTCCGCGGATGCCGGACGGTAAGCCGAACGGGCGGGCCGGTCAGATGCTGTGGTACGGCGGGCTCGCGGCAGTCGCGGCCATGGGGGTCGTCGAGTGGCCGGTGGCCGCCGTGGTGGCGGCTGGCTCGTACGTCGTCGACCGGCGGATGAAGGCGGCTCGGCGGACGAAGCCGGCGGACGCCCAGAGAACTGGTAGGCGGAAAGAGTCCGGGACCCGAACGCGCACGCGCGCGGCGACTGGCAGGTCACGTCGTCCGCAGTAAGAACGGCCCGTCCCGGTATACAAGCATTGTCGCTGTCAACACACCGGGCAAACCTGGTCGGGATATTTTTGGACACGAGATGTTCATGTGTCCGTTTCTGATCCATCCCTCGAACTGGCTAATTGTCTCGCCTATTCTCCAGGGCTGTGATCACCCGGGGTCGGTGGTATCTCGTCGTCGTCGCCATGGCCTGTGCCGTGTGCGCGCCCACGTCCGCACTCGCTCATGTGCGTTCGTCAGAAGGGACCTCCGTCATCCGTCAGGATGGCGAGCACGTGCGGTTCGTCACGACTTTGGAGTACGACGTGCTCGCCGCGGCCGCCGGCCTGGCCGCTCCGGCGAGGGGCGACACCGACGCCGGACGTGCTCAGCGAATGGTGGATCGGCGCGAGGAGTTGGCGCGCTATCTCTCCGGTCGGGTGACAGTTTCACTGGACGGAGTTGAGTGCGAGGGCGAGTTCGAGAACGCCGGCCTGGTCCATCGCCAAGGGACGCCGTACATCGAAAGTGCCCTAGTATATCAGTGTCCCGGCAAGCCAGACGGCAGCTATCGCGTGCGTTACGGAGTCTTCTCCACCGAGGACGCTGTGGTCGACAATCACACCAATGTCGTCGACTACCAGATCGGTGGCACGAGCGGGGTGTTCGTCTTCGACCAGGGGCACCGGGAGCTCGAAGCGGGGCGTACTGCCGTCCTCACCGCACTCGGCCGGTTCGTCGTCATGGGGGTCGAGCACATTCTCGGTGGCTTCGACCATGTGCTCTTCCTCGCCGTCCTGCTGATCGGCGCGCGCGGCCTGGGCAGTGTCGTCAAGGTAGCCACCAGTTTCACCGTCGCCCACAGCCTCACCCTCGCGCTCGGCGCGGTCGGCCTGGTCGAGGTCCCGGGTCAGGTCGTCGAACCGCTGATCGCGTTGTCCATCGCCTACGTCGCGGCCGAGAACATTCTCGGTGGTGAGTCGCGCCATCGGCTGGGCATCGTGTTCGGGTTCGGGCTGCTGCACGGCCTCGGCTTCTCCAGCACCCTGAACTTCACCGACGGGTTGACGCCACGACTCATCGGTTCCCTCGCGAGCTTCAACCTCGGCATCGAGCTCGGCCAGGTCCTGCTCATCTGCGTTCTCTTTCCGCTGCTGCTGTTCATCCGTCGTTTCGCCTGGTCTTCCATCGCCCACACCGTCGCGACCACGGTGGCCGCGATGCTCGCCATGACCTGGTTCTTCCAGCGTCTCCTCACCTGATCGGAGCACCAGACATGGGAACGACAAACGGTCTCGGTGGCGTGCGCGGCGCGCCTGCGTCGGCGCGACTCGTGCTCGGAGCCAGCACAGGCATTCTGGCTGCGCTGGTCCTCGCCCCACCACTCACACCCGTGATCGCGCAAGCGGTCGACCCGACCGCCGCAGGGGTGACCGGCGTCGTCTACCGCGACAGCAACGGCAACGGCCAAAGGGACGCGGGCGAGCCCGGAATCCCGGACGTGAGCGTTTCCGACGGTGCCAGGACGGTCCAGACCGACGACCAGGGCGGCTACTCGCTCGATGTGGACGTCGACCGGCGGATCACCGACATCATCTACCTCAGCAAGCCGGCCGGCTACGCCGTGGCGACCGACGAGTTCAAGACACCGCAGTTCTACCGGACCCTCGGTGAGCTCGCCGACGGCGCGAGTGTCGAGGCGGACTTCGCGCTACGTCCCGACCCGAACTCGCGCCAAGGTGACTTCACCTTCGCCAACGTCGCGGACACCCACGTCAACCCCAACGTCGCCGCCCAACTCCAGCAGATCAACGACACCGCGCAGGACCTGGCGTTCGTCCAGATCAGTGGCGACCTCACCAACAACGCCACCGACGCGGAGTTCGAGTCCTACCTGCGGTCCACGGCCGCGTCGGCTCTACCGGTGTGGCCAGCGGTCGGCAACCACGAGTACTTCAACGGCGGCGAGCCGACCTACCCGGCGCGGATCGACAACTACCGCAGGCACGTCGGCCCGGAGTGGTACTCCTTCGGCTACGGCGACCGGCACTTCGTGGTGCTCGAGAACAACGGCGCAGCCCCGTTCGAGGAGCAGCACGCCTGGTTGCTGCAGGACCTCCAGACCCACGCGGAGGACAAGCGTGTCGTGGTGCTCATGCACCAGCCGATGAACGTGCCGTTCGGCTCGCCGACCGCCTACGACGCCTTCCAGCAGCTCTTCGAGTCCTACGACACCGAACTGGTCCTGGTCGGCCACGAGCACTCCAACCAGGCCGACCTGACCTGGGTCAAGGGCGCCCGCCACGTGCAGACGAACTCCAGCTCCTACACGATCGACCACAGCCCGCGTGGGTTCCGTTACGTCCACATGCGCGGGAAGGGCTCGGACAACCCGTTCCGGATGTACGGAGTGGACCGCGCGCTGACGGTCACCAACCCGGGGCCGGACAGTGAGGTGTCGGCGAGGGCGCTGAAGGAGATCCAGGTCAACGCGTACCACACCGCCGACGAGGTGCGGCAGGTCCGCTACCGGCTCGACGGCGGAGGCCAGTGGCGCGACCTCGCGCGCTCCGGCGATTTCACGTGGTACGGCGGCTACCCGTCCAGTGCTCGTTCGCCAGGCAAGCACCGGGTGGACGTCGAGGCCGTCGCGTCCGGTGGCGCACGGTGGAAGACAACGACGACGTACACGGTGACCGACGCGGCACCGCCCACGATCCAGGCGGGTGCCGACTGGCCGCAGTTCCATGGCGACCCGAGTCACAGCGGGGTCGCCTCCGAGGTGCTGGCACCGGGGCTCGACCTTGCCTGGACCTATCGCACGCCGGGCGCGATCCTCACCGGTTCCCCGGTCATCGCCGGGGGAATCGCCTATGTCGGCACGCGCGATGAGAACGACGTCAAGACCAACGCCGTCCATGCGGTCGACATGACGACGGGTAAGCGGGTCTGGTCCGCGCGCACCGATGCCTCGGTGCACGGCACTCCCGCGGTCGCCGACGGGTTGGTGTTCGTACCGACCCTGAATGCCACGCTGTACGCCTTCGATGCAAAGACCGGTGCGCTCCGGTGGAAGCGGGAGGCGGAGGCCGCGGATCCGCCGGCCATCCAGCGGAAGTACTCCTACTACTCCCCCGCGGTCGCCGACGGGAAGGTCTACTGGCCCTACCAGACGCGACACGGTGCGGCGAGCCGTGGCCTGCTGGCCGCCCTCGACACGAAGACCGGCACTCCGGTCTGGGAGTCACCGATGACCGGAGCGACGATGAGCGACGGGACCCCGGCGGTGGCGGACGGGCGCGTCTACGTCGGCAACGAGACCGCCGACCGCGTGATCGCCTACGACGCCGCCACCGGGCAGCAGTTGTGGGTCGCCACGGCCCGCCTCGGCGGCTGGCAGGACGGAACGCCGATGGTGGCCGGCAACCGGCTTTTCATCGGCTCGAACAACGGCCTCATCGCACGAGACGCGACGACGGGCGCCGACCTGTGGACCTACCGGAGCCCGGGGCCGTCGTTCATTCCACAGAACGCGACACCGGCGACACCGGCAGTTGTCGAGGACACTGCCTATGTCGGCTTCCCGGACGGCCGGGTGACGGCACTCGACGTCAGTACGGGTGCGGTCGTGTGGAGTGTTCTGCTGCCGGGCAAGCCGTACCTCGGTGGCGTCCTGTCGGCTCCCGCGGTCAGCGGTGACACGGTGTACGTCGGGTCCAACGGCGGACACGTCTACGCCCTCGACCGGGCGACGGGCAGTGAACAGTGGAGCTACGAGATCGGCACCTGGGTGGCGTCCGGTCCCGCGATCTCCGGAAACGCGCTGCTGGTCGGTGCCTGGGACGGCAACCTCTACGCCTTCGCGGCCAGGAAGTAGGCCAGGAAGCAAGCCAGGAAGCAAGCCAGGAAGCAAGCCAGGAAGTAAGCAGATCAGGAAGCCTCTCGTGCCCTGAATGACCACGTTCAGCATGCTTCTGCCCGTCTACACCGGTCTCGAACACCACGGTCAGATTACGTACGCATGCTGAACGTGGTCATGTGCACGCCGGTCCGAGCCGGTTCGCCGGGTGGGTGCCGGAGTGGTTGTCGGAGGTGGCGGTTAGCGTTTCGGGATGACGCCCAGAGCCGCGGTCGACGCTGCGTCGACCGCACCCGTCAATCAACGCAATCGGCACGAGTCCGCAAACGCTGCGTTAGCCGGACCGCTCAAGGGGCAAGCTGTGCAGGGATCCCGTCGGGAGGTTCAGCAGATGAACGGGTCGACGCAGGTCGCGTCCTGTGACGCCGTACACGGATATGTCGCCGCGATCTGTTTCAAGACCGGCCCTCCGGTGACTGTCGGCGCAGAGCTGGAATGGTGTGTCATCGACGCCACCGACCCCACCCGCGTGATCCCCCTCGACCGACTCCGGAACATCCTCGAGCAGGCCGGCCCCACCCCCGGTGGGAGCACGGTCACCTATGAACCCGGTGGGCAGCTGGAGCTCAGCTCGCCGCCCGCCTTCGGCGTCACCGCCTGCTGGCAAGGTCTTCGGGCCGACATCAGTCACATCGAGCGCATCCTGGCCGACGACGGCCTCACGCTCCTGTGGACCGGCATCGATCCGTACCGGCCACCCGTCCGCCAGATCTCTGACCTCCGCTACGACGCGATGGAGTCCTACTTCGACCGACGCGGCCCCGAAGGTCGGTTGATGATGTGCAGCACCGCGGCCGTCCAGGTCAATCTCGACGCGGGGACGGACGCCGCCGACATCGCTCGTCGCTGGCGCCTGCTCCATGCGGTCGGCCCACCACTCGTCGCGGCGTTCGCCAACTCCTCATGGCATGCCGGCCGGTCCGCCGGGTGCAGGTCGATGCGGCAGGTCGTCTGGCAACGCATCGACCCTGGCAGGACCCGCCCGCCCGTCGGTCCGGATCCGGTCACGGCGTGGGCTGACTACGCCCTCGACGCGGGTGTCATGGTGCGGCGAGGGGGTCCGGACCAGTGGGTCACCAATCCCGGGCACACCTTCCGGCAGTGGCTGACCGGGACGAACGGCAACGGCCACGTCAGCGGCGCGAGCAACGGTCACGGTGCGGGCAGTGTCAACGACAAGGGCCGTCTCAGCGACAAGGGCCGTCTGAGCGACAACGGCCGCGTCAGCGGCGCCAGCAACGGACACGTCCGTGCCGCGCCCACGATCGACGACCTCGACTATCACCTCACGACTCTCTTCCCGCCCGTACGCCCACGCGGCTGGTTCGAGGTGCGCTACATCGACGCGCAGCCGGCGGCGTACTGGCCCGTTCCGGTCGCTGTCCTCTCCGCACTGGTCAATACTCCGCGCGCAGGTGACGAGGTCATGGCAGCAGCGGAGCCCGTCGCCGACGCGTGGTGGGACGCCGCCCACCGGGGCCTGGCACATCCAGGGCTTTTCCGCGCCGCCACTGCCTGCTTCGAGACCGCGATCGACAGCCTGCGTGCTGACGGCACCGACACCGCACTCGTCGCTCTCGTCGAGTCCTATCTCGACCGTTACGTCGCGCGCCGCCGATGTCCCGCCGACGACGCCCACCCGTTCGCCCTCGCCCCCGCGAAGGAGTTCCGATGAGCCTGTCCGCCCGCCAGCCCGAGGTCCGTCCCGCGACACCTGCCGACGCGTCGGAGGATGCGTTCAAGGAACTCGTCGCGACCGAGCTCGAACGCGTCCGCACCCGCAGCTACGGACTCACCACCAGCGTCCTCGACGATGCGGAGCTGGTCCGGCAGCACTCCCGGCTGATGTCTCCCCTGGTGTGGGACCTCGCCCATGTCGGCAACTACGAAGAGCTGTGGCTCTTGCGCGAGGCCGCCGGCATCGATCCGATGCGACCGGAGATCGACACGCTGTACGACGCGTTCGAACATCCCCGCGCGGCCCGACCGTCGCTACCGTTGCTCGACCCGGCCGAAGCGCATGACTACATCGGCCTCGTCCGCCGCAAGGTGCTCGACTCGCTGGAGACCGTCCGCCTTCCCGGTGACTCCCCCGGCCAGACGCTGCTCTCCGACGGATTCGTCTACCGCATGGTGATCCAGCACGAGCATCAACACGACGAGACGATGCTGGCGACCCATCAGCTGCGGAAGGGCGATCCGGTTCTCCCGGCGACCGATGCCGAACCCGCACCTGTCGACGGCGGCCCGTTCCCGGAGGAAGTGTTCGTCGACGCCGGCGAGTTCGTCATGGGAACGTCGACCGACCCCTGGGCCTACGACAACGAACGTCCTGCGCACACCGTCGACCAACCGGCGTTCTGGATCGACACCACGCCGGTCTGCAACCGCGAGTTCCTCGCGTTCATCGTCGACGGCGGCTATGACGAACCGCGTTGGTGGACGGACACAGGGTGGGAGTGGCGGTGTCGGTCGGGCAAGCGGACTCCGGCGTTCTGGGTGCACGACGGTGACACGTGGCTGCGTCGCCGCTTCGGACACGCCGAGCTCCTGCCCATGGACGAACCCGTGCAGCACGTCTGCTGGTACGAAGCGGACGCCTACGCACGCTGGGCCGGCAAGCGGCTCCCCACTGAGGCGGAGTGGGAGAAGGCCGCCTCATGGGATCCGGTGCACGCGACGAAACGGCGCTTTCCTTGGGGCGACGACCCGGCCGGGAACGAACACGCCAACCTCGGTCAGGTCCGGTTCCACCCCGCGCCCGTCGGGTCCTACCCACGCGGCGCGTCACCGGTGGGTGCCCGGCAGATGCTGGGTGACGTGTGGGAGTGGACCTCGACGCAGTTCACCGGACACCCGGGCTTCTGTGTCTTTCCGTACCGCGAATACTCCGAAGCCTTCTTCGGTACGGACTACATGGTGTTGCGCGGCGGATCCTGGGCAACGGATCCGACCGCCTGCCGGGCCACGTTCCGCAACTGGGACTATCCGATCCGCCGGCAGATCTTCGCCGGCTTCCGTTGCGCACGCGACGCCTGACGAACAGAGGACCACCTCATGTGTCGACATCTCGGCTACCTCGGACGCCCAACGGCTCTGCACGACCTTCTCCTCGCGCCACCGCATTCGCTGTCCACACAGGCGTACGCACCCCGCCACCAGGAACACGGACTCGTCAACGTCGACGGCTTCGGTGCCGGTTGGTACGTTCCGGGCCGGACACCGCCCGTGCGCTACCGTCGTGCGGTGCCGATCTGGAGTGACCAGTCCTTCGCCAGCCTCGCACCGACGATCGAGTCCCGCTGCGTCGTTGCGGCCGTGCGTTCGGCCACACCGGGATTTCCGAGCGACGAATCCGGCGCCGCACCGTTCACGCATGACCGGTGGCTGTTCAGCCACAATGGCGCGCTCGCGGACTTTCGTCTTGCCCACAAGGTGTTTCGTGACTCTGCAAGCTGGGTGACCGACGCTCTCGCGCCGATGGACTCGGCCCTGCTGTTCGGTCTCGCGGTCGCACACTGGGAGGCCGGTGCCAGCCTCGGCGCGGGCCTCGCGCAGGTCGTGCACGACATCAGCGCACACGGCGGCGGTGGTCGGCTCAACCTCCTGGCAAGTGACGGCGAGCGCCTGGCGGCGACGACGTCGGGCGACAGCCTTTTCGCGCGTACAGACAACGGATCGGTGCTTCTCGCATCCGAACCGTGCGACACGCGTTCGGACTGGCATCAGGTGCCACCAAGCAGCCTGGTCGAGGCGGACGACGACGGGCTACGCATCATGCCGCTCTAGAAGGGGCACACGTCAACCAGGACCACCAAGAAGACATCCAGATCTGGACCTGTCCGGCAGCTGGCCCGACGATGGAGGATCGTGTGACAGCAATGGGCACCACCGATCGCATCAGCCGCTATCTCACAGCGCACGACCTTGCCGAGAACCTCGCCCGCGATGTCCGGCAGGGGTTGCGGAAGCGACCCAAGGTCCTCCCGCCGAAATACTTCTACGACGCACGCGGCAGTGCGATGTTCGAAGAGATCACCCGACTCGCCGAGTACTACCCGACGCGTGCCGAAGAAGCGATCCTGACCAACTGGGCCACGGAGATCGCCGAGCTTGCCGAGGGTGAGATGCTCGTCGAGCTCGGTTCGGGATCATCGACCAAGACCCGGCTGCTCCTGGACGCGATGCGCACGACCGGGCGCCTGCGGTGGTACGTACCCGTCGACGTCAGTGACACCGCCTTGCAGGGTGCCATGGAGGCCCTTGGCGCCGACTACCCCGACCTGCAGATGCACGGGGTCGTCGCCGATTTCGAGCAACATCTGGAGCACCTGCCGCAGGGCAGTCATCGGATGATCGCGTTCCTCGGCGGCACGATCGGCAACCTCGAACCCGCGCAGCGGGCGGCGTTCCTCGCCGCGGTCCGTGCCGGTCTCAACGACAGCGACCGACTCCTGCTCGGCACCGATCTCGTGAAAGACCCCGACCGCCTGGTCGCCGCCTACGACGATGCCGCGGGAGTCACGGCCAACTTCAACCGCAATGTCCTCTACGTCATCAACCGCGCGCTACGGGCGGATTTCGTTCCGTCCGCGTTCGAGCACGTCGCCGTCTGGGACACCAAGCACGAGTGGATCGAGATGCGGCTGCGTTCCACTTCGGCACAGACCGTCCGGATCCGCGACCTCGATCTCGAAGTCGTCTTCGAGGCGGGCGAGGAGATGCGAACGGAGGTCTCGGCGAAATTCCGCCAGGAGGGCGTTGAGAAGGAGCTGGCGGCCGCTGGGTTCGCCGTTGAGTCCTGGTGGACCGATCCGGGCAACGACTTCGCCGTGTCGCTTGCCGTGCCCGTGTGAGCCCCTTGCGGGACTCTCCCAGGTGTCCCACTGGTGCCCTGCTGTGGCCGGCCCGGCCACACCCCCGACCGCGACCGTGGGCGCCGCGACCGTGGCCGCTGCCGCCGTGAGGAGTGATCACGTTTACGTGATCATTCAACCGAAACGCGGCAAATCGGCCGCGCATCGTTGGTCATTGCTCGTGCACCGTGCCTCAGGCGTACCGGAGCAGACCCTCGGTTTCTCCGCGATCCGGGTCCATGCGCGCCGGTCGGTCAGGCGGCCTCGTCGATCTCACCGAGCCACTGCGAGAACCCGTCGTCACGTTCCTCCCAGTGGGAGAGCCCGCGGGCGAGTTCGGAGTCGGTCATGAGCACCCCGTCGAACGCCTCCCGCAGCCGCTCGCGCCCGTCGTCGATACCGGTGACAACGATCCGCGTCTGCGGGCTGGTCGCCGACCACCGTCCCACCGTGCCGATGCTGAGCTGGCCGCCGGCACTGTCCCAGCCGCAGACCGCGCGGGGACGGGTGGGCAGCCAGAACCAGCCCCGGCTGCGCTGCTGACCGCCGGCCAGGTCGACGATCCGGTCGTGGAGCCGGGCCGGGTGGACGGGTCGCCACGACGCGAGATCGAGCGTCCATACGCCGTTGTTCTCCCCAGCACCAGACAGCTCCGCCCGCCGGTAGTCCCCGCGGTGCGGGCCACGCGCACCGTGCGCCCGCGCCATCGCCTTCGCGACGTCGAGATCGTGCAGATCGGCGAGCTCCGCCGAGGTCGGGGCGAGGTGCCTGACGACCGTCGCCTCACGGCTGTCCGGGGACGGGCTGCCGGCACTGGCCACGATGTCGGCGCACTCGATCTGGTGGGCGATCACCTCACCCACCGCACGCCGGTCGTCGGTGGTCATCGCAAGGCCGCGCTCGACCAGCAGATCGTCGCCGAACAGATCGTCGACGAGCGAGGTGAGGTCGACAGTCGCGAGCACACCTGCCGGGCTGACCACTGACGCTGCGGACTGTCCGTCGACCACGGCGCCGTGGAGCGCGCTCAGGACCAGGTCCGGCTCCGCCGTGACGGGGAGCGCGAGGACCAGCCGGTCCCAGCGTCCGCTCCGCGCGAGCCGGACGAGCGTGGGCACGACGTCCTCGCGGAGGGCGCAGCTCAGGCAGGCGTGCTCGAGCGGGACAGCGGTGTTCTCCACCACGCCGTCCAGGTCGTAGACCACCCGCCGCAGCGCGTCGTCGCTCGCCAGCCCGTGAAGATCGTGCTGGACGACGACTGAGCGCGGCAGGTCGCAGAGCACGGCGGAGGCCGCGGTGCGCCGGAGTACGTCGTCCATGGACGCGACGACGGTGACTGGCAGCGGAGAAGCCATGAACACCTCCCGCCCGGGATGGAGAACCGGACGACCTCGACCGCTTCAGTCTCCAGTCCGGAACGCCTTCTGCGCAAGACATAAGAGTCCCGATCAACGGTGCCACACGTTGCGTACGCGTGGCTCAGTCGAAGAGGCGGCGGACGAGCGAGTGGAGCGCGGCCTTTCCCTCGATGCCGACGCCGGCACGCTCAGACAGGCGTACGCGCCCGGCCTCCACCGGAGCGTCGTCCGCGAACCCGCCGAAGGGTTCGAACACGCGGGGGTACGACTCGCACCCGCCGAGCCCGAACGCGCTCGCCACGGCGAGGTTGAACAGGTGCCCCCCGTGCGGCCAGCAGCGGTCAGCGCTCCAGCCGTGCGCGGCGAGGCAGTCGAGCATCGCGGCGTACTCCCCCGCGCCGTAGGAGAGCGACGGATCCATCTGGAGGACATCTCGGTCAGACCGGAGCCCGCCGTGGCGAAGGAGATTTCGTACGTCCTGGACCGCGAAGAGGTTCTCGCCCGTCGCGATCGTGCCGGGGTACGCCTCGGCGGCCACCGCATGGCCGAGATAGTCGAGCGGGTCGCAGGGCTCCTCGTACCACGCGAGGTCGTACGCCGACAACGCCTCCGCGTAGCGGAGCGCCGTGGCCAGGTCGAACCGTCCGTTGGCGTCGACGGCGAGGCGGCAGCCGGCGGGCAGGATCGCGAGGACACCCTCGATCCGGGCGAGGTCCTCGGCCAGCGGGGCCCCGCCGATCTTGACCTTCACCGTGCGGTAGCCAAGGTCGAGGTAGCTCTGGATCTCCTCCCGCAGCGAGCCCAGCGTGCTGTCGGGGTAGTAGTAGCCACCCGCGGCGTAGACCGCCACGTCCTGCGCCGGCGGACCGGGCAGCGCGAAGCGTTGGCGCAGGGCCCGGTGCAGCGGCTGACGGTCCGCCTTCGCGGCGGCGTCCCACAGCGCCATGTCGACGATCCCGGCCGCCACCGCCCGGTCGCCGTGTCCGCCGGGCTTCTCGTTGCTCCTCATGACCGCCCCAGCGGACCGGGTCGAGGGTGCCCGACTTGGCGTCGACGAGATCGCCAGGTGCGGCCGCACGGAGGCGCGGGAGCAGCCGCTCGGTGATGATCCCGGTCTGGGCGTAACGTCCGTTCGAGTTGAAGCCGTAGCCCACGACCCGTTCGCCGTCGACGATGGCATCGGTCTCCACCGCGACCACCGACACGGTCATGCGGGAGAAGTCGATCACCGCGTTGCTGAACTGCGAACCGATCGGAGCCTCGGCCACCTTGACATCAAGGATCTTCATGCTTGCATTCTCGGTGGTGCGCGTGTCGTGAACCGAGCGCGTGGGTGGCTGTCGGCGCTGACCGGCCACCCCCTCCGGCCGTCCACACCGGCGATTTCCGAGAGGGTGTCCGACCATGGCCATCTCCGCGACTGACAGCGACCTGACCGTCCGGGCCGAACGCGACGGGTTCTTCCTCGTCGAAGACCTCCTGGACAACGACGAATGCGAACAGTTCGCCAGCAGGCTGCACGACTACGCCGCTGGCGAGCGCCCCTTGCCGGGCGGCGTCTCGCTGCAGCGGGAGCCAGCGGTCGTCAGGAGCGGTTGCGACACCGAGCCCGGCGGCGACGTCCGGAAGATCAGTGGGCTGTTCGGCGACGATCTGTTCCGTACGCTCATCTCTCACCCGTCGGTGACGACCCGCCTGAACACCCTTCTCGGTGCGCCCCTTCGCCTGTTCCGGGCGGACGCCTTGATGAAGCCGGCGGCTGTGGGGTCGCAGAAGGGGGTCCACCAGGATTCGCCGTACTGGCCGATCGAGCCCATGTCGCTGTGGTCGTGCTGGGTTCCGTTCGATGACGCGGCGGCCGACAACGGTTGCCTCGTGGTCGCGCCGGGCAGCCACCGGGGCGGGCCGGCGCCGCACGTCTCCACGCAGGACGACTTCGTGATCCCCACCGAGCACCACGACCCGGCGAGGCTGGTCGAGGTACCGATGAGGCGCGGGACCGGGCTGTTCTTCCACAGCCTGCTCGTCCACGGCAGCGCCGCCAACACCTCCGGCCGCCCACGCAGGGCGGCGACGATGAGCTACTTCGGGCCGGGGCACAGGTTCACCGGCGAGGGCGAGGCACCGTCGTATCCGCTGATCGGCTGAGACCGGCACCCAGCCCGGCCGCCGCACGCCGTCTACCGGTACGAGCTCGCCTGCAGCGTGTAGAGGTCGGCGTACAAGCCGCCCGCGTCGATCAGCTCGTCATGGCTGCCCGCTTCGCTCACGGACGCGTCCTGGATGACGAGGATGAGGTCGGCCGTACGCACCGTGGAGAACCGGTGGGACACCAGGACGGTGATCATCCCGTTCGCCGCCCCGGCCCGGGCGGTCGTGGCGTAGCTCTCGAACAACGCGTGCTCGGTCGGCGCGTCCAGGCTCGCGGTCGGTTCGTCGAAGAACACCACCAACGGGTCGGTACGCATCAGAGCCCGGCCGAGGGCCAGCTTCTGCCACTGCCCGGTGGAGAGGTCGACGCCATCGGCCCAGCTCGACCCGAGCTGCGTGTCGATACCGCCGGGCAGGGTGGGTACGACGTCGGCGGCACCGGCTCTGCTCAGGGCCGAGGTCACCGCCGCGTCGTCGTCGCGGTGCGCCAGGTCGCCCAGCCCCACGGCCTCGCGGGCAACCAGCTCGAACCGGGCGAAGTCCTGGAACGCCGCCGAGAGGCGGGCCCGCCACTTCCGCACGTCGAGGGTGGCGAGGTCGGCACCGTCGACGAGGATCCGGCCCCGGGTCGGTTCGTACATCCGGGTGAGGAGTTTGACCAGGGTGGTCTTGCCGGCGCCGTTCTCGCCGACGACGGCGACGACGGAGCCCGCCGGCAGCGTCAAGGAGACGTTGCGCAGGACCCACGCCTCGGTGCCGGGATACCGGAACCACACGTCCTCGAACACGATGCCGGCGGTCAGGCGTTCCGGCGCGGGCTCGGCACCGGCCCGTCTCGCCTCGTGGCTCTCGGCGAAGTCCTGCAGCCACAGCAGCCGCCCGGCCGCGCGCAGCGTCGCGCCGAACCTCGCGGCCATGTTGATCGGCCACATCACGTAGGTCTGCAGCTGCTGGCAGAGCACGATCGTCGCCGCGACCTCCCCCAGGCTGGCCTCGCCGCGGGTCGCCCGCCACACCATGAAGAGCAACGCCGCGCCGAAGCCCACCGCGAAGACGAGGTCACGGAAGCTGACCGCCAGGCCCCAGCGTCGTGCCGCCCGCAGGACAGGTCCACGGGCCGAGACCCAGGTGTCACGCACCCGCCGAGCGATCTCGTCCTGGAGGCCGAAGACCCGGATCTCCATGCCCGCGTTCCGGTCGTAGGAAAGCCTCCGAAGGTGTCGGGCGAGTCGGCTGGGGGTCGCGGAGCGCTCCTCCGCGGTGCGCTGCCAGCGCTGGTTCCACACGGCGAGCGGCAACCCCGGGAGGACGAAGAGCACGAGGACCAGCAGCAACGGATGGAGGTAGAGCAGGACCACCAGGCTCGACACGCCCACGACGAAGGCGTTGGCGGCGTTGACGAGGCTGTTCATCGAGGCGCCGAGCACACCCTGGTTCTGGCGCAGCAGCTCGAGCCGGTCCTGGTAGTCCGCGCGTTCGTGGTGGTCCAGCCCCGGCAACGCCGCAGTGAGTCTCGCGATCTCCCGGTCGAAGGCGAACCCGACCCGCTCGGACAGGACCAGGCGCAGCTCGTTTCCGACCGAGGTCAGCCCCTGGAACATCGCCTGTGAGGCCACGATCGCGGTAAGGGCCACCACGGCCTGGGCCGCGTCCTTGTCGACCACCGCGTCGACGAGGAGCCCGATCAACAGGGCGAGGAACGCGTTGGCTACCTGACCGAGCGGCTCCAGCAAGGCACCGACCGACAGCCACCGGCCGGCCCGGAAGGCCGTACGCACCAGCAGGACGAAGCCCCGCCACCTATCCCGCATCACTCGCCACCTCCTCCCCCTGCGGCTGGCCGTCGGGGTCGGGCGCGGCGGCGAAACGCTGCGCCTGCAGGGCGAACATCCGTGCGTACCGTCCACCCGAGGCGAGCAGCTCGTCATGCGTACCGTCCTCGCACACCCTGCCGCCGGCGATGACGACGATCCGGTCGGCATGCCGCACGCTGGCGAGCCGGTGCGACACGAGGATGGTCGTGACGTCGCGCGTCAGGTCCAGGAAGCGGTCGAAGAGCTCGGTCTCGGCGCGGACGTCGAGGGCCGCCGTGGGTTCGTCGAGGACGAGCAGGCCGGCGCCGCCCTGGATCGCGAGCAGGGCACGGGCGAGGGCGACCTTCTGCCACTGCCCGCCCGACAGATCCTGGCCGTTGTCGTAGCCCCTGGACAGCACCGTGTCCCAGCCGACCGGCAGCTGGTCGGGGAGTTCGCCCCCGCCGGCCGCGGAAAGGGCGTCGTCCAGGGCCTGCTGGTCTGTTGTCAAGGCGAGGTTGCCGAAACCGACGTTGGCGCGCAGCGGCAGTTCGTAGCGTACGAAGTCCTGGAAGATCACGCCGATCCTGCCCACGCCGGCGGGATCGCTCGGAGCGACGCCGGAGGAGTCCACGCGGGCCCGAGTGTTCGTCAGCATGATCCGGCCGGCATCGGGGTCGTACAACCCACAGAGGAGTTTGATCAGCGTGGTCTTACCGGCGCCGTTCTCGCCGACGATCGCGAGCGACTGGCCGGCCGGGATCTCCAGATCCAGGCCGTCAAGGACGGGTTGCGTCCGGGCGCGGTAGGTGAAGCGCACACCCTCGAACCGCACTCCCACCGGACCGCGCCGAGCGGCGCCACGCGCAGGCGCCCCGCCTGGTTCGAGACCTCCGCCAGCGAGCTGGTCCTCGAGATCCTTGACCTGCCGGGCTGCCACCGCGGCGCGCCCGATGGCCCACTGCGGATCGCCGACCACGCCCACGCCGTCTGAGTTCATGATCGCCTGGGCGTACACCACCACGAGTGCCACCGAAACCCCACCATGGAACGCCGACCAACCGAGCCAGCCGTAGGCGGCCGCCTGGGCCACGACCAACGCGGCAAGGGGTGGCAGGATCTCGCGCATCGAGGCCCGGCGGCAACGCCACACGTCACCCATCGCCGCCAGCCAGGTCTCGGCATACCGTCCGACCAGCCAGTCGGCGAGGCCGAAGATCCTGATCTCCTTGGCCGGTGCGGGTTCGATCGCCAGGCTCCTCAGGTAGCGCGACCGGCGCATGCTCGTGCTCGCGATCGCCGCGCCGAGCTCCCCTCCGTGGGCGACCCAGGAGACGAAGCCCGCATTGAGGATCCGCCAGCCGACCAGCAGGACCAAGGGCACCCACCAGGCAAGACCGAACAACAGCGCCAGTGCGGCCGCACCCGTGACGCGGTACTGCACGACGAACCGGAGGTTCTGCACTGTGGTCAGGTGACCGTCCGCGCGTTCGACCTCCTCGAGCGCCGCGATCTCGCCCGCGACCGTCGGGTCCTCCAACCCGGCGATCCCGCGTACTCGCAGGGTGGCGCGAGCAACCGTCTCGTGGACGGCCAGGGCGTAGCGGTCGTCCAGCGTCTTCGCGCGGTACTCCGCGAGCGCACCGACCACCGAGCCCGCCGCGAACGCCGCCACCACCAGTGCGATGGCGAGCACGACGCGAGCACCGGCCGGCGAGTTCAGGCCCTCCCGAACCGCACCGGGCACGGCGTCGACGAGCAGGCCCGTCGCGAGCATGACCGCGATGGGCAGCAGGCCCTGCAGGACCGTCAGCAGGCCGAGGGCGACGGTACGCCCGCGTCCAGCCCGCCACAGCAGACCGAGCAGCGCCTGCCAGCGTCGCCGGCGGTCGAGTCTCACAACCCACCAGTCGTGCATTCGGCGCCGCATCGCCGATCCTCCTCACCAGCTGGGCACCCGCCGCGCCAGCCTTTCAGCGTTGCGGCATGCCAGGACAGTGTTGGTCCTCGGCCGAGCCGTCCATATCCGGTCACCGGACCGTCCGGACGACTTACCGTGGGCTGAGGCACACCGCGGCGGATCGAGGGTTCGCGCGGGTGAGGGGGTCCGGTGGTACACGGTCGGGGCACGTTGGCCTGGATGCTGGGCGCCTTCCTCGTGACGTTCATCCTGACCCGTGTCGTCACGCGGCTGATCAGGGCCGGACGCGGCCCCTTCGGCAACGCCAAGATCGGCAACGTCCACGTCCACCACGACGTGTACGGCATCTTCCTGATGATGTGTGCCGGCGCCGGAGAGTTCGTCTACCGGCCACCGCCGCCGTGGCTGCAGGTTCTCGCCGTCGCCTTCGCGTGCGGCGCCGCTCTCACGCTCGACGAGCTGGCGTTGTGGCTCTACGTGAAGGACGTCTACTGGGCGCGGGAAGGGCGTACGTCCGTCGATGCGGTCCTCGTCGCCGCCTGCGTAGGTGGCCTGCTGCTCCTTGGCGCCAACCCCTTGAGCGACGAAGCCGAGACCCACCCGAGCGTCTGGGCCGCGACGACGACCATCGTCGGCAATCTCGCGTTCTCGTTCGTTGCCCTCATGAAGGGAAAGATCAGCACCGGCCTGATCGGCATCGTCGTACCGCTGATCGCTCTGGTCGGAGCGATTCGCGTCGCGAAACCGCACTCGCCGTGGGCACGGAAGTGGTACCACGCGGGCTCGAGCCGACTGTCCAGATCGCGGGAGCGGTTCCCGGCGGACGAACGGACGTGGTGGGAGTCGGTCAAGGACAAGATCGGCGGCTTCACCCAGACCTGACATGGGAAGCGCGACCTAGGCCGTGGCTGGGTCGAGTTCACGGTCTCCGGCTTGTCGGAGCGGCACTGGTGATCGCCGGATTCCACGTCGGCCGAGCTATCCAACTCACCGACCGAGCCGCCGTCGAGATCGGCGCGCTACTCTCCGAAGCGGCCCAGACCATCCGTGCCAGCGGAGTTCACACTGTCGTGGCAGAGGCCGGCCCGACATTTCGCGTGGAACCTGACCTTGTACTCGAGGTCAGCGCGGACGCCGCCAGGGGCCTGCATGCGAGGGCGGCCAGACGTGCGCCGCGTCACGCCGCCTTGATTCTCATAGCGAGGCAGTTCCCAGAACCGTGGCCGGCCAGCGGGGGCCTGTTCTTCACGTACGGGGTGACGCCGAAGTCGTCCATACGCGGCAGGTGCAGCAGCATCGTGTACCTGCTGGTGCGTTCGACCACGTGATTGGGTGGCCGATTTTCAAAGAGCGCCAGTGGCCTGCTCTTCAAAGAGTCCTGACAGCTTCGGGGCTGGGCCGGTAGATGCGCGGATGACTAGTTCGCTGGCGACATGTGTCTGGTTGGGGACTTGGCCGCCGTCGATGATTTCCAGCAGTGCGCGCGTGGCGGTTTGACCCCACACTTCGAGGTCGCGTCGGACGGTAGTGAGCCCGGGCGAGGAGTAGGCGGCGAGGTTGATCTCGCTGTATCCAGTGATCGAGACGTCGCCTGGTACTGCCAGGTTGTTGTCGGTGAGGGCTGACATTCCGCCGATGGCCATCAGGTCGTTGCCGTAGAAGATGGCGGTGGGTGGATCGTCCGCGCGAAGCAGCCGTACGGTGGCGGCCGCACCACTAGCGGCAGTGAAGTCTCCCTCCACTTCCGCCTCCGGTTGGAGGCCGGCTTGGCGAAGTGCGGCGCGCCAGGCCGTCCGCCGGACGCGGGAGTGGATGTAGGCCAGTGGTCCGGATACGTGGGCGATTCGGGTGTGTCCCAGGTCGATGAGATGTTGGACGAGTTCCGTCGTCATGCGGCGGTCGTCGGGGCCTACGACGGGGAAAGGGCAGGAGCGGCCGGCCGGGCCCAGGGCGACAGTGGGGACACCCAGCTGCGACAGCAGCGAAATCCGCGGATCCTTCCATCGAGTGTCGGTGAGGATGAATCCGTCGACTCTCCGACCTCCGACTAGACTGCGGTAGGCGTGATCCTCCTGCTCTGCACTCTCGACGACACGGAGCAGGAGTGCGTAGTCGTGGCGGGCGAGGACGTGCTCCACTCCGGCGATGAACCCGGCGAAGAAAGGGTCGGCAGCCAGCAGGTGGGCTGGCCGACTGAGGACGATCCCCACCGCGTACGAACGCATACTGGACAGGCTCCGGGCACCAGCGTTGGGAACCCACCCGAGCTCGGCTGCTGCCGCGCGGATGCGTTCCGCGGTGGCGCGCCCGACCCCTGGACGGTCACCGAAAACCAGGGAGACGGCGCCATTCGATACCCCGGCACGCCGCGCAACATCCCCGATGGTCGGTCGCCGACCGCGGGTGCCGGTGATTACGGCCGATCCGGTGTGCGCCTTCTGTGGCGCCGCCCCCTCGGGTCCGACGACCTGGTTCATGGCCACCCACCCACTTCCCCGATGCACTGAAGGGTCTAGCCCTTTTCACTGTAGACGGCGGCCAAGGTCATTGGCGGGGGTGGCATCCGACGCGCTGACAGCCTCGGCTCGATTGCCGGGTTAACGAATGGGAAGTCACCGGCCGGACGCCGTGGTCTTCACTTTCGCCCGATCCGTGAGGTCGTCGGAGTAAGCGATGAGATCTGTCCCCTCAAAACGCTGCGGAGCCACAGCTAAGTGGGAGGGGCACGGTTTCGCCGACTGCGACCGCAACTTCCCGACAATCGGGAATCTCGCGTACGAGGCTGCCGCCGCACCGCACCGTACCTGACTCTGGTTCGACACGGAGGTTCAGTGTTCGGCCGCGAAGGCGCAGGTTCGACACGCCACCTTCACCGGAGTGGAATCGGACCAGGTGCGGCCAGCCTTGGTCCATTCGGTAGCCGTTGTTCATCATCACCATGTCCATGGCGAAGCCGGCACCGAAGAAGGATGGCCTTACACCGCGCGGTTCGGGGAACTCCCATTCGAAATACACCTCGGCGAACATGTTCGCTCTGGTGGTGTCACGTACCGCCACGTTGGCCAGCTGAAGAGCCTCACCGTGCATGCCTTGGTCGAGCAAACCGTAGATGGTGTAGCTGATGTCGGAGTACTTGGGGTAGGCGAAGTTGCCGAATGGCTCCTGCGGTTTGAACTCGGCGGTGAACCGTCGCTTGAGCCCATCGAGTTGGCGCTGGCTGTTGTCGTTCCATAGGTCCAGATGCAGTCCGCTGGTGATCCACAACGTACCGCCGCGGTTCCGCGCCCCGGTGTCTGTGTAGTAGTACTCGACCGGTTCGCTATCGGGAGTCTCCCAGAACCATGCAAGGTACTCGTTGAAGTACTCTCGTCGCTGGCTCTCCCAGAACTCGATGTCCTCATCGAATTCCAGTATGTCCGCGATGTCACGAGCATACTTCATGTCGATGAGAACGGAAACGACGAAACCGGCGTCCTTCTCATGTGGGTTGTCGTGGTCGCCGTGGATCCAGCGGGGGTTATCCTTCTTCCAAATAAGGTGTCGCTTCAGTGAGGGGTAGATGTCCCTCAACCTGTTCTGGTCGCCGCTCAGGTGGTAGAGAACCATCGCCGTCTGCGCGGCGCGAGTAGGTAGCACCTCACCCGCCAGGGCCCCTGTTTCGTCGACGAGGGACATCAAACCGCGGAAGGCGTTCCACGCCACTGCAGGGTCTGCATAACCGTAGAACTGTATCTGCAGCATGCTCTCCCAGGTTGCGGACGCGCTCGCTTGAGGAGCGCCAAAGGCCCACATAGACGGCTTCCCCGTTGCGAGCTGGGGGTATGGGAAGTCGACCTCTGGCATGGGTGGCAGCACGTTGGCTGCGGCGAAGATCCATGCTTTGTAGTAGGTGTCTCGGACCTGATCAGGGGTAACCTCTGGGCAGCCTTCTCGTGGGCAGCCCGCAGGTGCGGCCACGAGGTCAAAGACGGCGGGATGCGGCACCTGGCACTGCAGGTACCTGGTCCAGGAACGCTCCTGCATAGCGCGCAGGATGGTCCAGTCACCGCGGCGAGCTGTCGCAGTAGCTCGCCCTACCGCCACGTCGGCACCTTCCTGGCTTGTCGCGAAGCCCAGCGCTATGGGAAGCGGTCCATCGGACGCCGCCGTCAGCTCCACCGCCCAGTATCCCTCACTGCCTGGGGAATCCACGGCACCTGTGTCGCTGAGAAAGTCAACCAGGCGCGGGTAGTACTCGAGCTTCCCCGACGACGCGTCAGGAAGTGCCACTGCATAGGTGTAAGCGTCGGCCGCCACGGTGAGCACGCGGGCACTCCCGTCCCAGGACACATCACCCTTGTACCGGCCACCAATCAACCAACCCAGATCCGTCGGGTCTGCGAGATCGAATGACAGTGACCGAAGTAGCGTGTTCTCATCAGCGAAGTAGTCGTGCAACTCGACCGAGGCGCCACTTTCGTACTCTGCGGTGGCGGGAAGCTCATGCGGCAGCCAGGCGGTCTCGAACGACTGAGCGTCCTCAACGGCACTGCGTACGCCGACGATTCGGACGTAGTCGAACTTCGCAGGCTTCTCCCATACGGCGACGACCAGGCGGACTCGGAACCGTTTCGTGCCCCGCCATCCGGTGAGCTTACGTAGGTCATAGGTGAATTGGCCTTGGTCGTTGGTGTCGCCTTGGATGGTGATGTCGGCGCCGCCGTCGTTGACACGCAGCGCCCAAGCGTCGGCCAGTTCAGTGATCGATACCTCGATATACGGGCTCTCGTCCAGGTCAACCTCGACCCAGCGCTGAACTGAGCCCCACCAGTTGCTGGCATCCGCACTGAGATTGAGGCGCAACTGACCGTCTGAGACAGTCGCCTCCAGATCCGGATCGGCGATCCAGTCCTCGCTAAGGCTCTCAAACTCGTCCGCCCAGGCCACGTCGAGTCCGCCGGTGCGTCCTTCCGGCTTCCGGTACAACATCAGCGTGTCGAGGAGGCGGTGCGCACGAGCGGCCGCGTAGTAGCCCACATGAAGTGGAAGGTGTGAGCCGTTGTTGTACTCCGCCGGCCGAAGGCTCGTGTTGAAGTCGAACGGATTGACCACCAGGCGGCTGCCGGAAAGGCTCATCCATCGCCTTTGCAGGTCGCCCGTCTCACGAAGGTCCGCACTGCGCGGCGGCTTCGACAGTGAACCCGCAGACGTCGCATCGGCATCCGCCCAGGCGGACCATGGACGCGCCAGACCACCCAAGGCCAACAAGGCAGAAGCTGCACCGGTCCGCGCCACGAAGGTCCGTCGCGTGGTGCGCGCTCGTCCGCCTGCTGTTGGTGAAGTCACGTCAGCTCCTAGCCGTGGTAGCTGCGGCAGGCGGCGGCTCAAGCACGGCTCCGCACCGGCGCACAACTGGCTCACTTAAGCGTTTTAGTAGTTGGTGTTTAGGGAACGTAGAAGGGCTTTCAGCCACTGTCAACGGCCGCCGCGTCAACGTCCAACAACGGACGCGAGGCAACACCCCGGCCAGCTGCCTCAGCGGCTGACAATCGGCAGCGAGCGCGAGCAGTCTCCCTCCCGCAACGACGCTCTCGCACGCAAGGATGCCGTCAGGAACCGACAGGTAGGCCTGCCGCAAGATCTGGCTAGACCGCCGCCACTGAAGGGAACGGCGGTCATGGGACCGAGCAGCCAGAGCAACCACTGGCAACGCAGAGATGACAAGCACGTCGTGATCGCCACGATCAAGCAGTCATGTTCCGTCTGTGGCTGGGCGATCGGCCCAGGGGACCAGATCGTGCGGATCTCGTTCGGAGAATGGGTGCATACCGACCGCAGGGGCTGGGACGCCACCGTCGAGTCGGACCCGGCTGGGTCATCGCACAAGAGCCCGCTCCGCCGCAGAGTCACACCTGGCCGGGATAACAGGCTGACTTGACTCGCCATCGACCTCACGAGACCGCCCTCGCCGCGGTTGGGATGCCCTCGGGGTCGCTCAACTCGCCAACGAGGACGATCGGAGCGACCTCGTCGCCTGCCACGTACGCGCGGACGTGAACGAACCCGCCGTACTCGCCTCCGAATGGCAGCACGCCGTCGTGCTTGAAAGTCCATGTCTCTGACATGGCCGATCCCCTGATGGGCGCGTCTAGTCATCGTGATCGGTTTCTGCGACGGTCGAGTTTCCATGGATGAAGCCACAGCCGTCGCGCTCCCTCCCGAGGACCACGGCGCCGACTGAGGTTATGACGGCTACGCCCCAGCCCGTCGAGACGTGCTGGCCCGCTAGGACCCGGCTGAGCATGAGTACGCCCGAGCAGTCCCCGGCATCGGCTGCCCTGGCACGACAGCGATGTGGTGGCCGGGCTCGACCGGCGGGCTCCTGCGTACCTCGCGGCTGCCGAGCTCACCTTCCGTTACTACCGCATCGGGCACATCCTTGCCTTCGAGCCGCCCGTTGCTGCACGTCCCGGCATCTTCCGGCCTCGTGTGCTCGGCGTACACCCATATCCGTGGGTGATCTGGCTGGGCTGGGAGCTCGAGGAGCGTTGGCGCGTGCTGGCGTCCGCCGCACGTCGCGCCGACACCACGATGCCGGCGTACGACGAAGCCTTGGCCACCGAGTTCGCCGGACTCGCCGGTTGGGACAGCCACGACGCCGTATACGGCGGCGCCGGCCTGGTCACGCCCGCCCTCGCGGCCGGAGTCGCGGATGTCGTCGGCCACGCCAGTCGGCACGACCGGCAACGGTTGAAGCCGCACGCGCCGCCGAGCGGATCGTCAACAGCAGTGTCTGGCCGTGGTTCGAAACCGCTTGGCAGAAACATCGCCTGACCCGGCGCGCAGGACCTGCACAACATCCGCAGAGCAGTGAACGTGGCTGCCAGGTCTATACCGGGTGACGTTCGACGGTCGTGGCTAGTTCACCCGAGGCGTTCACGGATATGAAAGGTCCTTGACCCCTGGGTCCCGCTCATCAAAGCTCCGCGTCAATCGGGGTGAGGAAGCGCCTTTCAAGGGGGGCTCATGAAGCGCCGTACGTTCCTCTCCGGTGTCGCCGCGGCTGGCATTCTTGCATGTGAGATACCTGCCGTGCACGCATCCGACAGTGTGGAGTTATCGGCAGCACTCTTCGATGACTCACGGCTCGTCGGCCTGACAGCCGATGGGGACGGGTACGAAAGCGCGGCGAAGCGCCTGATCCGTTGCCACGATGGCGGGCTGTGGTTGGAGGCGATGGCTAGTGCGGAGTACGACCGGCCACGCCAGCCGGGTGAACCATGGCCACACCTTCTCGTGGAACAGGTGTGGGGCGCCGCTGGAGTCCGGCTGGTCGACCTGGCCAAGCTGCAGTTCGGGTTGACCGCTCGTGTGGACCACGTCGTCAACTGCATGAGCCCGGCGGAGTACGACCCTGGCCTGCATGCCGCCCAGGTCACGGCGTACTTCACGCTCCAGAATCGCAACGAGAGTTCACCTGACTACGGGAACCTGGTGTGGTTCGGCGTGCCCGTCGTCGACAACCGGTACGACATCCCACCGGCCCATTACGCCGAGGACGCGGGCCACACCGGCCCGACCAACCAGTTCATCGCAGTGATGCCTGGCAGCGAGTTCTGGGATCGCAGCATCAAGGACGGCCGTTGGCACTCGATCCGAACCGATCTATTGCCGTTTCTGCACCATGCCTTTTCTGTCGCCCAGCAAGGTGGATATCTCCCGCGTACCCGTGTCGAGGAACTGAGGATCACCACGTTCAATTTCGGTTGGGAGCTTCCTGGCGCATTCGACGTCGCCCTGCAAGTGAAGCCACTGACCGCCGTCGCCGTGGTGCGGTAACACCTATCGGAGGTCTCTCATGTCCGTACCATCGACGTTCCCGCCTGACGTCCGGTCACCGAGTCGACGCGGCGTGCTCCGCTGGCCCGGTCCGTTCGGTCTAGCGGTGCTGGTCAGCATACTCGTCAGCGCGATGACCAGCCCTGGTCTTGGCGCCGCGGCGTCGACATCTCCGGAACGACGTGTCAGCGAGGCCCCAGTGATCGAGAACATCGACGCGACGCCGGGGCCTTTCGAATTCGGCTACCTAGCTGGCACCGACGACCTCGGACGAGAGTTGTCGCACCACGGCGAGGTGCCTGCTCCGCGCGAGGATCGGCACGTCGGACTCTTCTACTTCCTCTGGCTCGGACAGCACACTCGCACCGGGCCGTACAACATCACAAAGATCCTCGCCGAGACCCCTGAGGCGGCATACGACCCCGACCACCCGGCGTGGGGGCCGCGCGGGGCGTTCCACCACTGGGGGGAGTCACTGTTCGACTACTACTTCAGCGATGACGCGTGGGTGTTACGCAAGCACGCCCAAATGCTGGCCATCGCCCAGGTCGACTTCCTGGTCTTCGACACGACGAACGCATTCACCTACAAAGGCGTGTACGACAAGCTGTTGGGTGTCTTCGACGACGTTCGCCGCCAGGGCTGGGACGTGCCACAGGTCGTCTTCTACACGAACGCCCGCTCCGGAGAGACGATCGAGAACATCTACGCGGACCTGTACGAGCCGCGGCGCTATCCGGAACTGTGGTTCGAGTTGGACGGCAAACCGTTGATCATCGGTGATCCCGATCAGGTGTCCGACGAGGTCCGCGAATTCTTTACCTTCCGGCGCAACCAGTGGCCGATCGAGCCGATGAAGCCGTACGGCTTCCCATGGATCAGCTTCACCCGACCGCAGGAGGTGTTCTACGTCGACGGCGAGCCGGACGTGGTCAACGTCGCCGTCGGCATTCACAACAACCTTCCGTTCAGTGACCAGCCATTCTACGGCTACGGCAACAACTGGTCGCGCAGCTTCCACGACGGCGCGCTCGACCCGGACCCCAACGCCTACCTGCATGGCTACAACTTCACCGAACAGTGGGAGCACGCCCTCGCGGTCGATCCGAGGATGGTAATGGTCACCGGCTGGAACGAGTGGGTGGCACAACGCTTCGACGGACCGCCGGAACGACCGATCTTCTTCGTCGACCAGGCAACCGTCGAGTTCAGCCGCGACGCAGAACCGATGAAGGGCGGCTACAACGACAACTATTACCTGCAACTGGTCGACTTCATCCGGCAGTACAAGGGCCTCGGCACCCAGGCGTCACCAGGCAATGAGCGTTCGATCGACATCGATGGTCCGTTCTCGCAGTGGAACGACGTGCAGCCCGCCTACCGCGACTTCACCGGAGATACCGTGGAGCGTAACCACCCTGGATTCGGCGGCGCGACATATACCAACGACACCGGCCGTAACGACTTCGCGGAGCTCAAGGTTGCCCGCGACGACCGATACGTCTACTTCTACGCGCGCGCCGCTGAAGCGATCACCGGTGCGGACGCGAACCGGAACTGGATGACCTTGCTCGTCAATGTCGATGGCGACGGAACCAACGGATGGAAGGGCTTCGACGTTGCGGTCAACCGCATCGGCGCCGACCGCCACCGAACCTGGCTCGAACGAACCAATCGCGGCTGGGCCTGGCAGAAGGTCGAGAAGGTCGACGTCCGCGTCTCCGGCAGCGAGATTCAGATCGCAGTGCCACGACGGTTCCTCCGGCTCGCTGTAGACGACCACGGACGGCTGCAGCTCGAGTTCAAGTGGGCGGACAACATGCAGAACGATGGCGACGTCATGGACTTCTACCTGCACGGTGACGCCGCACCCGACGGCCGGTTCAGCTACGTCTACACCGAGGACCCACACCTGCTGCCTCGACCATGAGTCGGCGAAACGCCACGCACAATTGCCGACACCATGTCTCGCCCCACCGCAGGGGCCGTCGCAGCAGTCACTGGCGAGCGCCGGCACTGTCGCGGCGCGGAATTCACTGCCGCGTGCCACAAGTGCGTAGATCGCGAGGATGCCTCTACCGATCATGATCAACGACCAGATCGGCATCGCGGGGTGAGGAAGTTCGCCAACACCAAAACCGACGCCAGGAAGATGCCGGCGTACCGAGCCGGAGCCACACGGCCGAGACCTGCCAGACCGGTCAGCCCGGTCAGCCCGGTCAGAACTGCCATTCCGATGAGGATCCAGCTCCAGACGGTGTAGTTCCAGGTGATGCCCAAGCCGGTCGACGCCACCAGGAACATCGTGGTTCTGAGCAGACCGGCGAGTCCCCAGATCAGCTGCAGTCCAGCCAACACGACCAGGAGGGTGCCGGCGAACATCGACCCCATCAGCCCGACGCCGCCTACGCCCTGCAGGGCACGCAAGCCGATCAACTCCAGCGTCGACCGGGACTCGCCCGCACAGGACCGAACCCACGAGGAAGATCACGATGGCGCCCTTGAACAGGCGCTTGCGACCGTACTGGTCACCGAGCTTGCCCCAGCACGACACCGGCCTGGGGCTGGACCGGGGCGTGAACGGCATCGGCACGAAACTCCTTCACATCGGAGTCGGATCCGCGACCGACAGTACTAATGCAAGCCCTCGACGCGCCGTAAGCCCTCGGGCCTTTACGAAGCGTAGGTGTCGCTCCCGGTTTCAGGCACAGAGGCCGCCAGGGTGAGGACGGACAGCACCAAGGCACCGGCCGCGCGTAGCTCCCGTACGGCGCGATCTATCAGCGCTCGGCCGAGACCGCGCCGACGGAATCCCGCCCGCACGGCCATCCAGGTGATTTCAGGAGCCGATGGCAGCGGATAGTCCACAACGAGGAAAACGTTCACTTGCCCGCACTCTTCGGCGACCCAACCGCGCTGGGTCCTGACGGCCCGCGCACAGGCAACCACGCCCACGTCGCTGCCGAAGAAGTACGGCAGGCTCTGCACGATGTCGTCACAGGCCCTGAAATCCCCTGAGCGAAGATGTCGTACAACGGTCTCGGTGTTGGGGGTACGCACACGCGCGCAGCGTAACGCGATCCCTGACACTTCTCTCCTTGAGACTCTGGTCAACCACGTGTGCGAAACCCAAGGCCGGTGTCACGGAGAGGACTGGCCCGCCTCTGCGCGCATCGCGTCGATGGTGCGCAGAATCTCCGCGGCCGCGAGTTCGTGCCCCGCCTTGTTGGGGTGGTAGTAGTGGCTGAGGAGCGACTCCTTCGGCGTCCCCGAGTCCAGCGCCTCCTGCCACCGGGCGCTCACGTCCGCGACGGGGATGTCGTAGTCCCCGCCCAGGCGCCGAATCAACTCAGCCCGGATGCTGAGCGGGTCGTCCGGGTTGCTGAGGTCATGGGGCACGGTTCCGGTCGGGGTGAGGAGCACGAGGGGGACGTGGTTCCTACGCGCCACCGTGATCATGTCGCGCCAGGCTCTCTCCACCTCGTCGAGAGGGAGGTTTGTGTCGTTGATGGCGTAGTCGATCAGCAGCAGATCCGGCTGGTGCCTCAGAACGTCGCGGCGGAAGCGCGCTGCTCCCTGCACGGAGTTTTCGCCACCGATCGACGTGGTGATGGTGTTCATCACTGCGGTCGGGAACCGCGCGTTCAGGCCCTGGTACACCATGAAGGGGTAGGACTCGAAGGGCTTGACCTGCGGTGTCTGGTGATAGCCGGACGGGACGCTGTGGCCGTGAACAACGACATTGATGGTCCGGTTGGCCGGCCACTCCTTGGTCAGCTCTGTGAAGAGTCGCCGCACATCCGCAGTGTGGTCCGGCAGGGCGCCTTCGGGCTCGGTTGCTCCCGCCGCCGTCGTGTGATCCGCTCGGGCCTGCGCCCCCGCCACACCAATCGAGCCGATGAGTACGGCGAGCATCGTCAGCATGGTGATCGCCAGGGTGCGACTTGAGACAGTGATAGTCACCTTCGCTCCTTCTCAGCTGCCAACTCGACCACCAAAGACGCGAGTGGACGAGTGAGTCCTCTTCGCAGATACATGGGCACGTTCGGTCCGTTCGCGCCGTGACACCCTTCGCGTATTGTCATACTTAATGGAGGGTAAGTTGTCATACTTATCCGCGCTTGGCAACGCCGGCGCGCGAAACCGGTGACCAGGGTCGGTCAGAGAGCCAGAACCGCCCCACGCGCACGCACTCCATCGCACCCACCGCAACCTCGGGCACCCGGAGGCTCAACCGCTCACTTCTCAGGGAGAGGTCGACCGCCGCAGCTTCCCCGCCGAGGGCGCGGAACCCGTACCGCCGCGCCAAGCGTTGCCCAGACGTCGTACCAACCAGAGGAGGCATTGTGGCGTCATCGCTACTCGACCGGATCGTGCAGCTGTTCCGAAGTCGCCAGGGCGAGAAGGTGATGGCAGAGGCGCAGCGGCTGGTGCGTCACCCTCGTACGCAGAGCTACCTCCATACCGCGCAGGCCAGGGTGGAGCAGGTCGCAAAGGACCCGCGAATCCAGCAGGCGGTCACGAAGGCGCAGGACCGGCTGCAGGCAGCAGCCAGCGACCCACGTACTCAGGCAAAGATCCGCGCCATCGTGTCGAAACTCAACAAGCGCTAGATGGCCATCTAGATCGCCTGACCGGATCATCCCGGACATTGGCGTACGCTCGGGTCATGCTAGAGATGCTCGTTGGCGCCGGCATCTTCGCGGCAGGGGTGGCCATTGGTCGGTTCCTACCCAATCGGCGACGCCGCGGCGAACTTGGCGAGCGCAAGCCCGTCTGCGCGTGTGGACACGCCGTGTCGTTCCACGGCGAGGACGGCTGCTGCCGAGCGACCAAAGAGGTCAGCAAGTGGGACGGCGGCCGTTGGGTCGGGAACGTGCAAGAGCCCTGCGAGTGTCAGAGGTACACGGGGCCGCAGCCCCTGCCGAGTTTCTACGCCCCGGAAATCAGCGACTGAAGCGGCACCAGCCACCGGGCCGCAGGGGGCCAGGCCGTCCTCGCCCTCAACACCGCGATCCGGCACGACTGGACCGTCGACGCACCTGTCAAGCGATCCCTCATCGCCTACGATCACCGAGCTGATTGCCAGCCCGAATTTCCGATTCAACGATCTAGGGGTCCGTCGTCGCGCTGCCGGCGTGGCTCGCGTGGGTCCGTCACGGGCCAGGATCCTCGCGGTTCCCGGCCGCCCCTGCCTGGACCCTCGTCCGGACAGGGCGCCGCCAGATAGCCGCCGGAGCGTGGCCGCGCCTCATGCAACGCGTCAGGCAGCTCGTGTCCGCGAAGGCGCTGGGTGAGCCACTGGGACCGGGTGTGGATCAACAGGATTCCGCCAGCGACGACGAGCAATGAGACCACCTCGCCGACGGTCGCCGCGGGGCCACCACGGATCGACTCCCCCAACCACGCGATACCGACCCCGATCGAGACCGCCGGGTCCCCCACCGTGATGGTCGCGACCGCGAGGGTGCCGAGGAGGCCCTTCTGGTAGGCCTGCTGGTTGAGTGAGAACCCCGCCACACCGACAACAGCAAGGGCGTAGAGTTGCCATCTCCCCGCCAGGGCGAACAGGTCGCCGTCGAACTCGGAGGCGAGACTGCGCAGCAGGCCGGCCGCGACGCCGTAACAGACCGCCGTCGCGACGGCGAGGGGAAGGACCCGCGCATCACCGCTCAGCCGCGTCGCCAACACCAGGCACACGCCGACGACGGCGACCATGCCCACCGCGAACGGCAAGGCGCCGGCGGTGTCGAAGTGGGCCGCGCCGGTCTCCGGCCGGGCCACGAGGATGAACGCCGTCAACCCGGCGAGCGCGAGCGATGCCGCCAGCACCAGGACGACATCCACCGGACGTCGATTCAGATAGCAGGCGAACCCGATGAAGAACAGCGTTCCGGTGATCAGCAACGGCTGGACCAGCGTCAGCGGGCCGAACGCCAACGCCATGCCCTGCAGGACGAAACCCATCGCCGCCAGGCCGATGCTGGGGACGAACCCCTCCTGCCGGAGCAGGTCCCGCAGGAGTCGGGTACTCGTCAGGCGGGCTTCGGGGACCCGTCGGGCCGCCCGTTGCTGCAGGGCCGCCGCCGCACCGAACGACGCCGCCGCACAGATCGCCAGAGGCACAGAGATGGCGACGCTTGTGTGCGGCATGTCAGGACTCCACCAGCTCCGCGTAGGCCTGCCCCAAGGTCTTGGCCACGGTCGCGCGGTCGAGGCCCAGAGCCGGGTCGGCGAGGATGCCCACACCCGCCGTCTCGTCGGTCGTGATCACCCCGATCGACAGCGGAACCCTGCGGGTCAGCGGGGCCACCGGATAGAGGGCGTGCACGCGCGCGCCGGCCATCCGGTGCGTACCCCTCGGGCCGGGGAGGTAGGACACCACGAGGTTGAGATACCGATCGGAGTACGTCGTACGTGCGAACCATCCATGAAGAGCACCCGGGAGCAGGCCCACCGCACGCATGACGAGTCCGGCGGCGAGGGCTTCGCCGCGTGACACGCCCAGGCGTAGTTCGCTCCGGATCCGTGCGAGGCGCTCGGCCGGCCGCATCGGACCCATCGCAAGCTCCACCGGGACCGCCGTCGTCCAGTTGCCGAAGATCCGTTCGTCCGACCGCGGCCGGCCACTGAGCGGGACGAACGCCCGCAGCGGTCCACTGCCGAGCAGGCCCGCCGGACGCAGAAGGCGGTCGAGGGTCTCGGCCACGAGGGCGAGAACGAGTTCGAACGTACGGACATCGAGGCGACGCGCGGCCTTGCGGAGCTCGGCGGCGGGCAGTGGGACAGTCAGCACCGCGCGATGGGACGGGTGCCGGTTGAGCGGGTGCCGGGGGGCACGACCGCGCGTCGCGAGGTGCCAGAGTCCATGCAGAGCATCGACCGCGTTGGTGGTCGGTCGGTCTGCGTGCCGGTCGCCTGGTGTGGCACCCGCACCTGCACCCGGGTCCGTGTCGAACAGCCAGGTGAGGAGCCCGAGGGCCGACAACCCGTCGCCGAGGCTGTGATGGACCTTCATCACCAGCGTGCTCCGTCCGCCCGCCGGCGGGTGGATCAGGACCATCCGCCAGACCGGCCGGTCGCGTGGCAACCTCGTGGAGAAGACCTCGTCGAGAATGTCCGCGACGTCCTCGTCCGACCGGGCGTACCGCTCTGTGATGAGTGCGGCGACGTCGACGTCTCTGCGTACCGCCCAACCCCACTGATGACCGCGGCGCATCGGCTGCCACTGGAGCGGCGGAAGATGCGGGACCCGCGCCGCGACCGTCGCCCTGATCTGGTCGAGCGTCACCGCCCGCCCGTCGGAGAGACGGTCCAGTTCGACGACGACGCCGATCTCCTGGGGTGGCCCGCCGTCCTCGACCCGGGCAAAGAATGCGTCCGCCGGGCGCATCGGCCACGGCCGCGACGGTGCCGCGCAGAAGGACGTCGCCGAGGGCTCATCGGTCAATTCGGCGGTCAGCTCACCGGTCACGGCAGTGCCGCGTACACCGGTCGCTGGCATGTCGTTCGTCGGCGGGTCGGCGTGGGACCGGCCGGCGTCGGCCGCCGGACCAACTCCGGGCGGCCCACTCCAGCCGGTGAGAGCCGCACGTACGCGGGCCGCGAGCTGCTCCTGCGACATGCACAGTTCGGCGAGTCCGGCGACCGTCATCAGGCTCGCGTTCGCGATGCCGTGTGCGGGAATCGGCTCGGCCATGATCACCGGCCTACCGCTCGCGACGGCTTCGAGTGCTGTCACGCCTCCGGCGTTCGTCACCACCACGTCGGCCGCCTGGTTGAGCCGGGGCATGTCGTCCACCCAGCCGAGGGGCAGCAGTTGGTCGTGCGGATAGCCGAGGCTTCGCAGCCGGGTCAACACCGTGTCGTTGCGCCCACACACCGCGACGACCTGGACCCGTGGGTCCGCCGCGAGCAGCGTCCGCAGCATCGAGTCGCGCATACCGAAGGCGAACGTGCCACAGGCGATGAGGACGACGAACGCGTCCGCGCGTAGCCCGAAATGCTGCCGGGCGCTCGCCGCGTCACCGGGCCGGAACGCCTTCTCCACGGGCAGCGCCGACACCGCGACGCGGGCGGAGGCGTCGGCAAGGCGGGCACCCGCGACCGCCGCCTCGTGGACAACGTACGTCGTGTCGATCCCGCCGTGGACCCAGAACGGGTGTGGTGCGAAGTCGCTCACCCACGCCGCTGTGGGCGCCGCGAGCCCGCGATGATGACGAAGCCAGGACAGGCCGGCGCTGCCCAGCGGGTAGGTGCTGAGGATGATGCCGGGAACGAACGCATCGATCTCGCCGGCCAACCTTCGCCCCGCCCAGCTACCGGTGAAGCGCTTGGAGCCGCGCGCCAGAAAGCGAAGGCGCCAGCTCGCGCCGTAGAAGAAGTCGTACAGCCAGGGTGCGCGCTCGACGCTGGAGGTGTAGATCCAGCAGAAGCCCGGGCCGACGCCCGGCCCCATCCGGTCGAGGGTGTCGACCCAGCGGATCTCGCTGCCCGGCCAGCGCTGGAGCACCGCTTCACGAAGCGCCCGGCCGGCGGCATCGTGCCCGCCGCCGATCTTCGCCGACACGATCATGACGCGGCGCCGCGTGAACCCTCCGCCGTCCATGCCGGTGTGGGCAGGAGCGACACCGATCACGTTGGCCCCCCTCAGCCGAGATCACGCCTCGTGCGTGGGCTGCCCTGCGGCAGCGGCACCAGGAACGTCGCGCAGGCGCCCTGCTACCTGGGGATCTCCTGCCGTGATGTGCGGCATATGAAACCAACCGCCTACGGCGACAACCGGCCTGCAGTCTACCCGCGCACCCCTCCTCGGCCCTGACAAAAGGGTAAAGCGCGCGATTCCCCCAACCCATGCCTTCGAGGAGAGTTTTCTCATCACGGGCAAGGGATTCCCACTCTCCTCCCCAACGGATTCGTACACTCCGCGCTCCGAGGTTCGCGCTCACCTGCGTGTGCAACGGCGCCAGCAGGTGCAGGACGACGAACGGCACTCCCCTGACGCCGAGCAGAGCCTCGAACGGGTGTCCGTGGTCCAGGAACATCGCGGGATCCGCCTTTGGCGGCCCTATAGTGGCCGGGCATGCTGGAGCCATACCTGTCACCGTCGCGCGGCGCGTCCTTGCTGAGGCCTCGGCCATGACCGAGCGGGTCAATCACATCGCAGACTCCCTCGACCTGCAGGTGGTCGAACAGCTGGCCGGTGGATACTTCGGGGCTTTCCACATCCACACCACGGCAGGAGCCTGTGCGGTGTTGAAAGTGCTTCCTGCCTGGCCCGAACTGGCTCTGGACAAGGTGCAGTGCGCGGTGGGTCTCGTTGCCCTGTTGAGAGAGCGTGGCTACCCGGCGCCGCGCTACCTGGATGTGGGAGTCGTCGATGCCGACGTCTACACCGTGCAGGAGTTCCTCTCCGGGAGCGTTCCCGATCGACTCACGCCAACGACGGCCAGCGAGTTGGTCCGCCTCTGGCGTACGCACGAGGGCGCGGCACCACCCGTGGCCGACAACCAGTGGGGCAGGGCACTGATCGCCAGAGTCCAGAGGGGCGAGGAGCTACGCTCGGCGACCAACGACCCTCAGGTGCTCGCGGTCCTCGACCGGGCGCTCGAAGTGGCCGCTGCTGCCGATCCCGAGGTATTCCGCGTCGGCGACATCGTGCATGGCGACTTCCATCTCGGCAACCTGCTCGTCCGCGACGGTGGGATAGCTGCCGTGTTCGACTGGGAAGGGGCGCGGGCGGGCGACTCGCGCGCAGACCTGCTCCGGATGTACGCCGTCGCCGCGACCTGGGAGCGGGCCGACTCGGAGGTCGTCGCCCTGCTTCGCAAGGAGCTTGACGATACGACGCCGCCCGACGTCCGGCTTCCGATCGGGGCCGAGATCGCGGTCGAACACCTCCGCTATGGCCTCTTCGCCAGGCCGAGCGAGATGGGCTGGGTGCTCCGCGAGGCGAGGGTCCTCCTCTCCGCCGCGGGGTAGCCGCCGGTTGGCTTGGGCCCGACTTGGCGGCGACGTCAGTGCGCACGTTGCGGCAGTTCCGTGGCGATCTCCTCGACGATCGCCGGATCGTACGCGCCGTGCGGATGGCGCAGGCAATCCTGGCTCGGTCCGAGGCTGTCGCCGGTCAGGTGCCGGTCGCAACTTCGCTGGTGAGTGCGGTGGCGAACGGTTCGATGATCGAGTCGTTGACGGGACGCCACATGAGGGCGAGTTCGAGGCGGGGTGCCGCCAGGAGCGGGACGGCGGTGACGGTACGCGGAAGCGGTGGCAAGGGACCCGGAAGGATCGCGATGCCGGCACCGGCACCAGCGAGCGCGGCGGCCGAGGGCGCGTCCCAGGCGTCGTAGATGCGGACCGGCCAGCGGGCAAGGCTGAGACGCTCTCGTGCGAGCCACCCGTCCAACAGGCTCCGAAGCCCGGGCCCCTCCTGCTCCGGATAGAGCACCAGGTGTTCACCGGCAAGGTCGGAGGGTTCGACGGCATCCGACCTGGCTGCCGAGTGCCGCCTGGGGACCACGGCGTGGAGGGTGTCTCGCGACAGGACGGCGGATCGTAGTCCGACCGGATTGGCCGTAGCGGAGGACGGGCGCACCACACCGGCGTCGAGCCGGTGGTCGTGAAGGGCCTCGAGCTGGCGGATCGTCGGTGCCGCCTGCAGCTCGACGTCGACCTTCCGTCGCCGTGCCACAGCCAGCAGACGGGCCACCCATCCGAAGGTCGCGGACTGGACGTATCCGATCCGGATCGTCCCACCCTGTCCGTCGAGGAGCGCCCGCACCTGTCGCGTAGCGCGATCGGCGGTCCCGACGACGGTCCGCGCATGCTCGGCGATGATCCGGCCGGCGGCAGAAGGAGCGATCGGACGGGCGGAACGGTCGAGGAGCTGACAGTCCAGCTCCGCCTCGAGGCGCTGGATCCGGCGAGTGAGCGTCGACTGCGGAATCCGGAGGCTGGTCGCCGCCATTCCGAGGTGCCCGTGCTCCACGACCGCGACGAAACCGCGCAGGTTCTCGATCTCCATTCGTGTCCCTCCGATGCTGGAAGTGCATCGGATTCCACCACATCATCCACAATGTTCGACAGCCGAGTAGCGGCCTGCGAACGTTCAGCGCCATGACAACCGAGCCCTCGCGCGTCGCGGACGAGCTCCGCGTGCTCTTCTGCATCGGCGTACTCCCGGACTTCTGTGCCCAGCCGGCCGTGGACTTCGACTGGTTGCTCGAACCGTTCGCCACGCGTGTCGGCCCACCGCTGGACTTCGTGAGCGCGTGATGTCGGTGCCGACGTTCGGGATCCTGCACGACTTCCGGCAGCCTCTCCCTCACAGGCAGACCACGGCCGCCTACCTCGCCGAGTGTCTGGAGGAAGTGGCCGAGGCGGATCGACTCGGCTTCGACGCTGTCTGGATGTCAGAACATCACCTCACCCCGGACGGACTCCTCCCGTCACCGCTGGTCATGGCCGGGGCCATCGCGGCACGGACGACGAAGATCCAGATCGGAACCAACATCCTCGTCCTCCCGCTGCATCATCCGCTCCGCGTCGCGGAGGATGCCGCCGTCGTCGATCTGATCTCGGGCGGTCGGTTGGTCCTGGGGGTCGGGCAAGGCTACGCAGAACGCGAGTTCGCCGCGTTCTGCGTCAACCGTCGCTTTCGACCGTCCCTGCTCGAGGAGGGCCTGGAGGTGGTCCGGCAGGCCCTCACCGACGGGCGCGTACGCATGCGGGGCAGGCGTTGGTCGATCGACGACGTTCCGATCACGCCGAGCCCGCGGCGCCCCGTGCCCATCCTCGTCGGCGGAGTGAGCCAGCAAGCGCTCGCACGGGCCGCCCACCTCGGCGACGGCGTTCTCCTCTACTGCGCGACTCCCCGCGATCTGCGGGCCCGATGTCGTGTCCTCGACCGGGTGCTGGGCGAGAGCGATCCGACCAGCTCTCCGGATGGGACTCGACGCGGGGCCCGGCGCCGCCTCGCCCGCGTGTGCACCGGGATACTCCACGTGGCTGAGGATGCCGAGCAGGCCTGGGCAGAAGCCGGAGCGGGAATCGCCTACATGGAGCGCAGCATCGCCTCCTACTCCACGCCGGACGCCGGGACCGACCTCTGGTCGACGACGTCGCTCGACCCATCGGACTATCTGGTCGGCACTCCCGAACAGGTGGCCGACAGGCTGGTCGACCTTCATGCGGAGACGGGCTTCGACCACTTCGCCCACTGGGTACGTCTCCCCGGGATCTCCCATACCCGCGCGATGGAGTCCCTTCACCTCATCAACTCAAGGCTCCTCCCCGCGGTACGCGAACGGATCACGCGACGTCAGGCATCGACGGGTCGGGTCCCGCCGCCGACGACGCCTACTCGGCGTCCTCCGGGCAGTGCTCCTTGAGCCAACCACGCAGGGGCACGTCCTCGTCGGTCGGCGAGTAGTAGCCGTTCGCATTGACACCGGCACCAAGCAACTGCTGGCGGATCGGGCCGCTCGTCGGCCACAGGTCCTGGACGGTCATGTCGTCCTTCGTACGGATCCACCGGAAGCCGTAGCCGTAGAAGAGCACCTTGCGGGTGACGTCGGACCAGTTCGGGCTGGCCGCGTGCCACATCCGCCGGTCGAAGAACACGGCGGTCCCTGGCTTGGCCAGAACGGGAACCGCACCCGCGGGCTGGCCCTGCCCATCGGGGATGTCCATGTCGTCGTGCTTGTGGCTGCCCGGGATCACCCAGAAGTTGCCGCGACCCTCGACGCTGGTGTCGGAGAGGAAGTACGCCACCTTGATCGACAGGCGCGGACGTGGATGGGAGTCGATGTCCCGGTTGACCCGGCCAGAGTCCTGGTGCCATCCGAACGTCTTGTCCGTGCGAGCCTGCCCCGACTGCGGCGTCACGATGAGGTGGGCGTGGTAGAGCGAGATGTTCCAGCCGAGGATCCCCCACACCTTGGGCAGGATCGGCGCATAGTCGACGAGGTCGGTGAACGCCGGGTCCTCCGGAATGAAGTTCGGGTAGAACATCGCCTTGTCCGCGGGCTTGCCGGCCGCGAGATGATCCGCGTGCAGGCGGTCGGCTGCCGCGGTGAGCTGTTCGACCTGCTGCGGGCTCAGTGCGTCCTCGATCTGCAACAGGCCATGTTCGTCGAAGGTCTGCCGTTCCTCATCCGTAAGCCGGTGTTTCAGGCACGACGGATCCATGTCAGTTCTCTCCTTGAGGCGTTGCGGCTTGGGGCATGGACCTCGACCGGCTCCTTCGACAGACGACATCCTCATCCAAGATGCGGAATCATTGTTCGCCTGTACGGAAAGTAGTCGGACACCGAAACACCGTCAAGGAGACGGCCGGCGCAGGACACCCGTCGCCCGGTGCCGGCACTCAGGCAACGCCGGCGGGCCTGAACGCCCGCAGCGACGGCAGCGCCCGTCCGGAGAAGTCCCACATGGTGAGGTTGTCGTTCGGCGTGCCAGCTCCTGGTTCCCAGCCCACTCCCGGGAGCCATCCCGGTTCCCAGTCGATGAAGCCAAGGCCGTGGCCACCTGGCACACCCAGCAGGATCTCGCGCAGCGCGTCGAAGAACGCGGCCTGCCCTTGCGGCGTGGCGGGGTAGGTGTCCTCGTCCGGCAGAGGCTCGGCAAGTGGGTAGAAGTTCGGTAGGTCGTCGCCGTTGTCCGCGGTCCACGGGTAGGCGGTCTCGACCACCACGATGTCCTTGTCGTAGCGGGGGGCGAGATCGCCCAGGTTTGCCTCGAGGTCGGCTAGCGATCCGTGCCAGATCGGGTAGTACGACTCGCCGATCAGGTCGAAGGGCACCTCGAACTCGAGCATGTGGTCGAAGAACCACACCGAGCCACCGTTGTCGCCTCCACGGTCGATGTGCAGCATGATCTTCGGCTGTCGGACACCGTGCGCACCCTGCCGCGCGCCGGTGGCTCCCGCCTTGAGCAGGGTGGTGAACGCCTCCCACTGCTGCGGTCGCCCGTCGGTCGGATACAGCTCCCCGATGGGATGGAGCATGCCGGAGGTGACCTCGTTGCCGATCTGCACCATGTCGACCGGTGAACCCTGCGCCGCGAACGCCGCGACCGCATGGGTGGTGTAGCGCCGGACCGTGTCGGCAAGCGTGGGCAGATCCTGTCCCTGCCAGGCCTCGGGGGTCGGCTGCTTTCCCGGGTCGGCCCAGAAGTCGGAGTAGTGCAGGTTGAGCAGGATCTTCAGGCCCGCCCGATGAGCGCGTCGCCCAAGCTCCAGCGCCGAGTCCAGGGTGCTGTAACCGGCCGGCGGGTTCGTCCACACCCGCAACCGGACGTGCGTCGCGCCCTGGCCCTCGAGGATCTTCTCGATCGGACGCACCTTCCCCCGCGGGTCGCGAAGCTGGTTGCCGATCGCCTCCTCCTGCAGGGTGAACCCGATGTCGGCGCCGCGCACGCTCAGCGCACGTCCCATTCCTCCATGGGCATGGGCCACTGGCACTCCGAGAGCACCGACAACAGGGGCCGTGACCGCCGAGGCAAGCAGGAACCGCCGTGGAAACAACGCCCGCATGGTCATACCTCATCCTCATCCGGACCAGGAATCTGTGAGCGGTCACACTAACTGTCCACAGAGTCGCGAGGCAGCTCCTCACGCAACCGGCGGCCAAAGTGGCCACCACTGGCGGAGCTTCGCAGGAATTGACAGGAAGGACGCAGGCCGGCGACCCTGTGATCGCTCACAGACCGCGGATGCCGACCGTCCATTCCCACTGGAGACCTCCGTGACCGGACCCGACCTTCGGCGCGGCCCGAACGAGACGTTGGGCGCCGCGGGCCCCACGCCGACGCACCGCAGGATGCCGACGATCGACGACGTGGCGAAGCTTGCCGGGGTCTCCAGGGGCACCGTGTCGCGGGTACTCAACGGCGGGCACTACGTGAGTCCGGGCGCGCTCGCCGCGGTCCAGCGGGCGGTCCGCGACTCCGGCTACATGGTCAACGCCAGCGCCCGGAGCCTCGTGACCAAGCGGTCGAACGCGGTCGCCTTCGTACTCTCCGAACCGCAGGAGCGGCTGTTCACCGACCCGAACTTCAGCGTCCTGCTCCCGGCGTGCACCCAGGCACTCGCCGCGGAGGGCCTCAGCCTCATCCTCATGGTCGCCGCCGACGAGGAGGAGCGGAACCGCGTCCTCCGCTATGTCCACAGCCGCCATGTCGACGGAGTCCTGCTGGTCTCCACCCACGGCGGCGACCCGGTCTTCGGCGCTCTCCAGCGGAGTCAGATCCCGGCCGTGGCCTGTGGCCGTCCGCTCGACCATGAGGTGACGATTCCCTTCGTCTCAGCCGACGATCGGGAAGGCGGCCGGCAGATGACCCGCTACCTCCGTGAACGCGGGCACCAGCACATCGCCATCATCGGCGGCCCACAGGACACCGCTGGCGGTTACGACCGGCTCCAGGGTTACCGCGACATCCTTGGGCGCAGGGCGCTGAAACGGTTGACGGTCTGCACTCCCGACTTCGGCTACGAGGCCGGCAAGCGCGCGATGCGTGAGCTGATCGGTGCCAATCCGGACATCGACGCGGTGTTCGCGGCGTCCGACCTGCTTGCCTCGGGCGCCCTCACGACCCTGCGCCGGTCGGGTCGCCGGGTGCCAGACGACGTAGCGGTCGGCGGGTTCGACGACTCGAGCATCGCGGCCACCTCGGATCCGCCGTTGACGACGATCCGGCAGCCGCTGGAACAGGTGGCGAAGGAGATGGTCGAGGTCCTTCTCGCACTCATCCGCCACGAGCCTGCGTCGTCACGGGTCCTGCCGACGCAACTGGTCGTACGATCCTCGGCGTGAGTGGCCGCCCATGAGCGGCGGTGTCGACGGAGCCGTCGGGCCCTACCGCGACTGTGCTCGCCGGGTGGCAGCTGGCCCGGAGCTACTTCTTCGTCCGGTGTCCGAAGCCGAGCCGTTCACGCAGACCGCCGGCCTCCTCGCCCGCGGTCCGCTGCCTCGGTGGACCCTCGGCGGCGGGCCTGTCTGCGCCTGCTTCCCCGGTGTCGCCTCTCTCCGCCCCTTCACCGGTGCCACGGCCCGTGTCCGCGCCGGCGGCGCCAGCCGTGCCGGATGCGGCCTCGAGCCGTTCACGCTCGGCGCGTTCCTTCTCCAGCTCACCGGAGAGCTTCTCTTCCCGCTCCCGGAACTCCTTCGCCTCGCGACGCCTGCCCCGGAGTTCGCGGCGCCGCGTCCGCTGCCTGGCGAGGCTGCGGACCATGATCCCGAGCCCGATCAGCCCCACCGCACCCACGACGACACCGAACAGGAACAGCCAGCCGGTGTAAGCGCCCACGGAAAAGCCAAAGATGGTGAAATCGCCGGTCATCGCTGCCGCGGAACCGAGATTCGTCACGACACCGACCACCGCGACGATGGCGGCAATGACGAGAAGAACCAATCCGATGACGAACATGGCGTCGCCTCCACACGTACGGGAAACCCCTTTACCCGTAGGACTGCTGCAAGCGAGGCAACGGATGCCAGTGCCACCGTGTCACGTCGCCGCGGACCTACGGCGCGTCTAGAAGTCAACGCCGCAGCGCAGGTGAGCGTCAAGGCGTGTCAGTCCCTAATGAGGTCCCGACATTTCCTGCCAGCCAACAACCGATGATTTTTCGTTATTTCGTGGGCTTTTCGGCATCAGCGCCATGTCGCGGCTCGCGCTCGATCCTCTCGACACTCCTACGTCAACCGCGCACGGCGCCGGCGACTCCTTCGACGAAGTAGCGCTGCAGGAGTAGGAAGATGACGACGATCGGCAGCAGGCTGATCGTCGACGCCGCCGCCATTCCCGACCAGTCGGTCATGTTCTCCCCCTGGAACGAATAGACGCCGACGGCGAGGGTCCGCAGCTCCGGCCTGGCCAGTGTGAGGACAAGCGGGATGAGGAAGCTGTTCCAGACCCGCATCAGCGACAGGATGATGGCGGTGGCGATCGCCGGCTTGGCGAGCGGAAGCATGACCTGCCAGAAGATCCGGAAGAATCCCGCGCCGTCGATCCGTGCGGCCTCCTCCAGCTCCTTCGGTAGCTGGCGGAAGTAGCCGGCGAAAAGGAAGACCATGATGACGTGGGCGCCGCCGGACTCAGCCAGGATGATTCCCCAGATCGAGCCGGACAGTCCGAGCCTGTTGATCAGCTCGAACACCGGGATGATGGTGTAGCCCTCCGGCAGGAACAGCGTCGCGACGAAAGCGATGACGAGGACCTTCTTGCCAGGAAAGCTGTAGCGGCCGAGTACGTAGCCGATCATCGCCGTCGTCACGGTCACTATGGCGATGGAGGCGATCGTGATGATGACCGTGTTCCAGAAGTACGGCCCGATGTTGGCTTCGTACCACGCCCGCGTGTAGTTCTCCCACTGGACTTCTTCGGGAATCAGTCCGACCGTCCCGAAGATCTCGTTGTCGGTCTTCAACGAGGCGCTGACCATCCACAGGAACGGATAGATCCAGACCAGGCACACCGGCAGGAGGGCGAGGGTGACGACGACCTCGCGGACGTAGCCCCGTCGTCTCCGTCGGAGTGACGCCGGCCCCGGCTCGGGCGCGTCGAGCTCACGGGTCGCGACCTGCGGGACAGCGGTCACCGGCGCCCACTCCTCAACTCGCGTTGGGTCGCCGCTGCCCGGCGCAGCCCCCATGCCTGGGCGAGCGTGAGCGCAAGGACCGTGAGGCCGAAGAAGACCGCGACCGCCGACGCGTATCCCAGGCGGGGTTGGTGTTCCGCGGCGAACGCCAGGCGGAAGATGTAGACCTCGACGAGCTCGGTCGAGAACGCCGGCCCACCTCCGGTCATCGCCTGCACCAGCGGGAAGGTCTGTAACGCACCGACGAATCCGATCAGTGTGATGATGATCGCGAACGGCATGATCAGCGGAATGGTGATGTGCCGATGGACCTTCGACCGCGAGGCACCGTCGACCTGGGCGGCTTCGTACAACTCCGGTGGCACGGTCTGCAACGCGACCAGCCAGTAGATCATCGAGATCCCCATCCACTTCCAGACATAGACGCCCGCGACCGCCCACAACGACAGATCCGGGTCACCGAGGAAGTCGACGGGTGCGTCGATGAGCCCGAGCGTCAACAGGGCGGCGTTGAGCGGACCGTCGAACGGATTCAGGACGAGCGACATGACGATGCCGACGATCGCCGTCGTCGTCACGACCGGCAGGAAGAACATCGTCCGGAACACCGCCCGCATCCGCAGCGACTGGTCGTTGAGCAACAGCGCGGCGAAGAGCGCGAGGATGATCGTGCCGGGAACCGTCACCGCCGCGAACGCGAAGGTCCGGCCGAACGCCTGCCAGAAGTAGGGATCCCGAACCGCCTCGGCGTAGTTGGCGAAGCCGACCCATTCCCGGTCCGAGTCCAGACCTGACCAGTCGAGGAAGGAGATGTACCACGACGCGACCAGCGGATAGAACGTGAAGAGCAGGGCAAGCAGCAGGGTCGGCGCCATGAACAGGTAGCACCAGCGCGCCGCCCAGATGCGTTCGCGCAGCGTTCCAGCGTGCGGACCGTCACTTCGATCGGTGCCGAGCCGACCGAGCCGCGGGCTCTGGCCGAGTACCGCCAACGTCAACCTCCGCTTTCGCTGCCGCCTGGCCTCCCCCGCGTCAGCGCGCCTGGTAGTCCTCCGACGTGTAGTCCTTGAACGGATCCCAGTTGGGGAATGCCCAGTCGTCGGTGGAGACCTTCGCGCCCTTCTTCACCGCTGCGGCGATCGCCTGGTCCCGCGTACGCATTGCCCTGTCCTTGAGGTCGCGCAAGGCCTCCTTGACGTCGGGGGTCTTGCCGACCAGCGCCGACTGGATGATCTGACCGAAGTCCGGCGACAGCGGCTTGAGCTCGCGGTTGACGAGCTCGATGTCGGGGTTGCCGACCAGCAGGTTGGGCGCGGCGACCATGCCCGCTGCCAGCTTCTGGCACATCGTGGCCTCTCGGCTGAGACCGGACTCGATGGCCTTGTTCGCCCCTTCGAGAATGGGTGGGTTTCCCACACCGACGATCTTTCCCCACGCCGTCTGACCGGCCATGCTCGTGACGTAGGACAGGACGTCGCCCGCGACCTCCTTGACCTTGCTCTTCGAGAAGACGACCACGCCGTCGGTCCCGGTGAGGGCGTAGCCCTGCGGTTTCGGGTTCGAGCCATCCATCGGGACCTCGGCGACACCGAACTCGAAGTCGGGTTCCTGGGTGTTCCACGCCACGGTGACCCACGGCCCCGCGAAGACCGTTCCGGCGTTGCCCCGCACCACCCGCGGCCACGACTCGGGCGCGGTCAGCGAAGCGGATCCGGGGAAGATGCTGCCGTCACTCTGCAGCGCCATCAGGAGCTCGATCGCACCGGCGATCTCGTCGGCGTCGTAGATGTACTCCCCCGTCTTCGGGTCGAAGTCACCGACCGCCGCGAGCCCTGCCGAAACCGCGAGGTAGCGCACGATGCCGGTCAGGCGGGGCGGCTGCCCGATCTCGAGGACGAGTCCGTACGCACGACCCCGGCCGTTCTTGGTGATCTTCTTGGCCGCGTCGCGGTAGTCGTCCCACGTGAGCGGTTTGGCCTGGGGGTCGTACCCAGCGTCGCCCATGAGCTCGGTGCTGTAGTGGAGCGCCGAGATGTAGCGGCGGTCGCTCGCGAGCGGCACGGAGTAGAGCTTGTCGTCGAAGACCTGGACGCCTTCGACGAAGGTGCCTTCGGGAAAGGACGCCTTCCAGGCGTCGAAGTCCGGGATCAGGTCGTCGACCGGCGACACCCAGCCCTCGGCCACCGCCTGGGTCAGCGGAATCGTCGGCGGAAGCTGCAGCACGTCGTGTGCGGTGCCGTTGCGGATACCGAGAGGGGCGACCTCCTCGATCCGGTTCCAGGGAAGTCCGTCGTAGGTGCACTCGATGTTGGAGTGCTTCTCCTGGTAGGCGGTGAAGAACTCCTCCCAGAAGGGAGCCTTGGTGTCGTTGGAGTCCATCAACCGGAACTGCACGTCGTCCTTCGGCAAGGCGACCTTCGAATCCGGGATCTTCATTCCCGCCTCGGGCACGCCACCATCGCCAGAGCCGGTGCCGCCGTCGCCGCCTCCAGGGTCACCGCACCCCGCCAGAGCGCCGACCGCGGCTCCCGCCACGATGCCGCCAGTCCCCGCCAGCAGTCGGCGCCGGCTCAGTCCTGCAGGGGTGGACGTGAACGAGCTCCTCGCCATCCGGCTTCCCTTCTCACACCAGGAATCAGGTCTCACCAGGGCTCAGTCGGACTTTCAGACCGGCTCGGCTTTCGGCACAGGTGGTCCAGAAGTGGTAAGAGGTTAGACGACTGGACTTCGCACGGTCAACGGAATGGAAGGTCAGTCCACAGTGGTCTGCGCATTTGTAGGATGGGCTGAGCCATAGCATCGCGATCGGGCGGTCGCCGCGGTTGACGCGTCGGCAGTGCCCGGACGGTGCTCGAAGCGAGGAGGGCCAGCGGATGTGGCAACCGGTTGCACAACAAGGCAGCCTTTCTGAACGCATCGTCGCCCAGGTCGAACTGCTACTGCGCGACGAGCGACTCAAGGTCGGCGACCGGTTACCCCCCGAACGCGAGATGGCCCAACTGCTCGGAGTGAGTCGGCCCTCACTGCGCGAGGCGGTCCGGATCCTGCAGGCCCGCGGCCGGCTCGTGGTCAAGCATGGCCAGGGCGTGTTCGTGGCCGAGCCCCAGTCCGGCAAGGATCTGCGGGCCGCGCTCCACCGTGCGGAGGTCAACCTCCACGAACTCTTTGCCATGCGGGAGGTCCTCGAGGTTCCGGCGGCGAGCTGGGCCGCGGAGCGGATCACGCCCGAAGAGCTCAGCGACCTGCGGACCACCCTCGACGAGCTCGACGCGGCTTTCGACGAGGAGACACCGGACTTCGAACGTCTCGCCAACCTCGACGCGGCGTTTCATCTCGGCATCGCGCGCTCGGCGGGCAACCAGTTCCTGCAGCAGACCAGCAACGTCCTCCACGACATCCTGCTGTCGGGCATGGAGACCACGCTGCTCATTCCCGGCCGGCGGGAGAAGTCACGACGCGAGCACCAGAAGATTCTCGAGTCCCTGACGGCCGGCAACGCGCCGGCGGCCGGGCGCGCGGCACGGGCACACGTCCGCAGTGCTCGTGGGGCCGCACTGGCCCGGATGGCCACCGACCAGGCCCGTGCCGAGTCCTGACGACGTGGGCCCATCTGACCAGCCGGACCAGCCGAGCGAGGGAGCCGGCCGTCCGTCCGCGGATCTCGACCTGGCCGGGCGGCGCGCCGTGGTCACCGGCGCGGGCATCGGCATCGGCCGCGCGACCGCGCGACTGTTCGCTCTGCGTGGCGCCCGCGTGTGGGCCGTCGACGTCTCGCCCGAGGTCATGCGCCTCTCCGACGATCTCCCCGAACTGGTCCGCGCGCGGATCGAGCCTCGCATCGTCGACCTCGCTGACAGCACCGAAGCCGACCGGCTCGCCCGTGACATCGCCGACCGAGCGCCGTACGACGCCATCGACACACTCGTCAACTGCGCCGCGGCGTATCCCCCCGGCGGTCTGCTCGACAGCCAGGACGCTGACTGGGTACGCGTCCTGGCTGTCAACGTGGTCGCCGCGTCGGCGCTCTGTCGGGCGATGGCGCGGCGCCTCATCGACCTCGGGCGTACGAACGACCCTCGTCGTACGGCGTCGATCGTCAACGTCGGAAGCGTCCAGGAAGGGTTGCCCCTGCCCGGCCACGCGGCCTATGTCGCGTCCAAGGGCGCGCTCACCGCGCTGACGTACGCACTGGCCGTCGAACTCGGTGACCATCAGATCAGGGTCAACGAGGTCGCGCCCGGCGTGGTGGACAGCCCGTCGGCACGAACGAAGCTGGGTGGCACGGGCTGGGCGGACGGCCCTCCGCCTCCCAGCCTGCTCGGGCGTTCCGGCACCGTCGACGAGGTGGCCGACGCGATCGCCTACCTCGCCTCCGACGCCGCGTCGTTCATCACCGGCGCGGTGCTCGCGGTCGACGGTGGTCGCCGGCTGAGCCGACGGCGGGACATACAGGTCGAGAAGGTGCTTCCCACCGATCCCCGCACGGCCACGGCACCCGTGTCCACCCTGCACGTCGTGTCTCCCGACGCGACCGCGTCGGAGACCTGATGCGCGTCACCGAGGTCCGGCCGTTCTGCGTACCACCGCGGTGGATCTTCGTCCGGCTCACGACCGACGACGGCGGCGTCGGATGGGGCGAGGCGATCGTCCCCAAACGCCGGAACGCCGTGCTCGGCGCGCTGGCCGACCTCGCCGCGAACCTCGACGGCGCCGATGCCAACCTCATCGAGGAACTCTGGCATCGCATGCGCCGCGGCGCGTTCTTCCGCGGCGGGCCGGTGCTCGCGACCGCGACCGCGGCCGTCGAGCAGGCACTGTGGGACGTCAAGGCACGCCGGCTCGGCGTTCCCGTCCACGAGCTCCTCGGCGGCCGCGTCCGCGACCACATCCCGGTGTACGCCTGGATCGGCGGCGACCGGCCGCGCGACGTCGTGGAGGGCGCGAGGTCGCGGCTGGAGCAGGGCTTCCGGGTCGTGAAGCTGAACGCGACCGAGGAGCTGGACCATGTGGCGAGCACGGCGGACGTCGATGCCGTGGTCGCCCGCGTGGCGGCGCTGCGGGACACGTTCGGCGACCAACTCGACATCGCGCTCGACTTCCACGGTCGGGTACACCGGGCGATGGCCCGACCCCTGCTGCTCGAGCTCGAACAGTTCCGGGTGCTCTGGGTCGAGGAACCGCTCGCGCCGGGCCACGAGGACCTGCTGCCCGACCTCGCGCGGGTGGCGGGCCGCACCAGGATCGCCACCGGTGAACGGCTGCTGTCCCGGTGGGACTTCCGCAAGCTCCTCGACACCGGCGGTGTCGACATCCTGCAGGCGGACGTGTCACTCACCGGACTCTTCGAGCTGGAGAAGATCTGCCGGATGGCGGAGGCGTACGACCTGCCGGTGGTACCGCACTGCCCCAACGGGCCTGTCTCGTTGGCGGCCTCCCTCCAGGTGGCGAGCGCCTGTCTCAACGTACCGATGCACGAGCAGAGCCTCGGACTCCACTACCACCGCGACGCAGCCGGGAGGCCGGCCGGTGAGCTGGGTGACTATCTCGTCGACGCAAGCGTGCTGACCCCCGTCAACGGTGCCTTGACAGTGCCGGCGGCACCGGGGCTCGGGATCGAGCTCGACGCCGATCTCGTGCGTACGCGGGAAAGCGACTGGCGGGTCGCCGATCCCGACTGGCGCCATCCCGACGGCCGCATCGCCGAGTGGTGAGCGGCGGAGCTCCGCCGCAGCCGGCCGGCTCAGGTGACCAGCAGGATCCCGACCAGGCCCACCACCGCGGCGAACGTGGTGGACACCGCCCCGAGGGCGAGTGAGATCGGCGCCGCCGCCCGGAGGTTGCCGAACTTGACGCCTGTCCCCAGGCCGAACAGTGCCGCCGTGAGCAGCAGCATCGAGACGAGACGGGCGGCGTTCAACACCTCCGTCGGTACCACTCCCGCGCTCCGGAGCGCCGCCATCGCCAGGAAGCCGATCACGAACAACGGGACAACGTGCTCATGCCGCCGAGCCGTGGCCCCGTGGGTACGCCGCCTCCTGCGGAGCAGGAGCGAGGTTCCGGCGACAAGTGGGGCCAACATCGCGACCCGGGTGAGCTTGACGACGAGCGCGGCGGTGCCCGCCGCAGGCCCCGCCGGAGCCGCGGCCGCCACCACCTGGGCCACCTCGTGGACACTCACGCCCACCCACTGGCCGTACGCCACGGCCGCGAGGCCCAGCGGTTCGCGCAGGAGAGGCAGCGCGACGATGCACACCGTCCCGAAGATCGTGACGAGAGCGACGGCCGCGGCGACATCCTCGTCGTCGTTGTCGGCCACGCGGTCCATGGCGGCCACGGCTGAGGCCCCGCAGACCGCGAATCCGGCCGCCACGAGGAGTGACTGGCCTTCACCGACCCCCATGCGGACGCCCGCCCACCAGGTGAACGCGAACGTCGCACCCACGGTCGCCACCACGACGACCAGCACAGGACCGCCGAGCCGCGCGAGGTCGACGATCGAGAGCTGGAGTCCGAGCAGGACGACACCCGCGCGCAGGAGTCGCCGTGACGCGAGCCGGGTGCCGGGGTGGAGGGCCGGTCGGTTCCATGGACTGTTCGCCAGGAGGACGCCGAGCGCCAAGGCGATGATGAGTGCACTCACCGCAGGAAGCAACCGGTTCACCGCAGCGGCGACGGCGATCGCGAGCGCGGTGACCGCGAGACCGGGAACAACCCGGACAGGGCCTGTGCGGACCGTCCGCTCGCCGGAATCGATGAGAACCTCTTCCTGGATCAGTGGTCAGTCCTCTGGACACTATGGTCGCGTGGGCGGGCGCGCGTCAATCATGATCGGAGCACTTTGACCGGAGCGGACCCGATCACCTACGCTCCCTTCGCAGTTAGGTCAGACCTCTGGGGTCAGGAGTCCGAGCCATGGTGACGGCAGCGACCACTCCGGCACGCGATGCCGAGAAGACCCTGATCGCGGGCAGGTGGACCGACTCGCCCGACCCGCGTGAGGTGCGCAACCCCGCCGACGGATCGGTGGTGGCCACGATCGGCTACGGCGGCGCACGCGAAGCCCGTGCCGCCGGCGACGCTGCCGCCGATGCGTTCGGATCATGGAGTCGTACGACGGGACGCGAACGGGCCGAGGTCCTCGCCCGGTGCGCCGAGTTCCTGCACGCGGACGCCGAGCCGATCGGGCGGCTGCTCTGCCTCGAGACCGGCAAGCTGCTGGCCGAGGCGGTCGCCGAGATCCGGTTCGCCGCGGAGTACTTCCGCTACTTCGCCGAGCGCGCCCGCGACCCGCAGGGCGAGGTCCTGACTCCCGAGGCACCGGACCGTCGGCAGCGCACGTTCCGCCGTCCCGCTGGCGTCGTCGCGTGCCTGACCCCCTGGAACTTCCCTGTCTCCATCCAGGCCCGCAAGGTCGCTCCCGCCCTCGCCGCTGGATGCACAGTGGTGTCGCGCCCGTCGGAGAAGGCACCGCTCGCCGTCGCGAAGATGTTCCGCTGCCTCGTCGCCGCCGGATTCCCACCTGGCGTGGTGAACCTCGTCCACGGTGCGGCGGCGGAGGTCACCGAGGCTCTGCTGGCGCACCCCGCCGTCCGCGTGGTCTCCTTCACCGGATCGACCGAGGTCGGGCGCCGGGTCATGCGACTCGCCTCGGAGCGCATCGTGCGTCCCGCCCTCGAACTCGGTGGGGACGCGCCGTTCGTGGTCTTCGACGACGCCGACCTCGACCAGGCGGTGGCGGGGGCGATGGTGGCGAAGTTCAGGAACAACGGGCAGTCCTGCATCGCGGCCAACCGGTTCCTCGTTCACGACCGCGTCCGTACAGAGTTCGTCGACCGACTCACCGCCGCGATCGACGAGCTGACCGTCGGCGACCCGCTAGGCACTCCGGCTCCCACCCTGGGGCCGCTGATCGACGAGGCCCGCGTCAACGCCGTCAACGGGATCGTCGACGAGGCGCTGAGTGCAGGTGCGCGGCGCACGACCAGGCACGACTTCCCGCTCCCCCGGTCCGGGACCTACGCCCCACCGGCGCTCCTCGTCGACGTACCCGACCACGTGGCTCTCGCGCGCTCCGAGGTCTTCGGCCCGGTGGCAGGGGTCTTCGGGTTCGAAAGCGACGAGGACCTGCTCGCCCGCGCGAACGCGACCGAGATGGGCCTCGCGGCCTACGTCTACACCCGCGACCTCGGCCGGGCCGAGCGGATACCGGAATGTCTCGAGGCCGGAATCGTCGGCGTCAACACACCCTTGCCTTCGGTGGCGTACGCACCCCTGGGTGGCGTCAAGCAGAGCGGCCTCGGCCGCGAAGGCGGCCCACACGGCCTGGAGGAGTTCCAGCAGACCCGCTACGTCGCGGTCAACATCTAGCGCAGGTGAGGATGCCACCACCCGACTACGCCCTGGCCGTCGTCGAGGACGTCTGGGGCGAGCCCTTCGACGCCTTCGCGGCCGAACATCCGGTGTTGCGCCGCCCGGACGCCTGGTCCGACCGAGACGCGCTCCGCTTCGCGTCCAGGGCCGCACGGGCGCTCGCGATCCGCAACCGGACCCGGGTCGACGCCGCGCTGATGGACAGCGCACCCCACCTGCGGGTCCTGCTACGGGCCGGTGTCGGACTGGACAACATCGACCTCGACGCCGCCGACGCGCGGGGGGTCGTCGTCGTCTCGCCCCGTTCGGCGAACGCACAGAGCGTCGCCGAACACACGCTCGCGCTCGCCCTCTGCCTCGCCCGTGACCTCGTCCGACATGACACCTCGATCCGGGACGGACGGTGGGAACGTACGCCGGGCAGCGAAATCGGCGGCGGCGTCTGGGGGCTGCTCGGCGCGGGAGCCACCGCCCGGGCGGTTGCCCGGCTCGCCCGAGGGCTGGACATGCACATTCGTGCGTACGATCCGTTCATCGACTCCGCTACGGCGGAGCGGGCCGGCATCGAACTCTGCGACCTCGCCGAGGTCGCCGCGACCGCCGACGTCCTGAGCATCCACCTTCCCGCTGATGACGGCACCCGCGGGATCGTCGGTGAGGATCTGCTGGCGCGGCTGCGGCCGACCTGCCTCCTGGTCAACGTCGGGCGCGGTGAGACCGTCGACGAGGAGGCGCTCGCCTCGGCGCTTCACCGTCGCCAGCTCGCGGGTGCCGCGCTCGACGTCCGCGCCACCGAGCCACCAGGTCCCGGACCGCTGGACGACGCGCCGAACCTCGTCCTGTCACCACATGTCGCGGGGATCACCCGGCAGAGCCAGAATCGGATTGCCCACGCGCTCATCGCGAACCTGCGTGCGCTGCTGCGGGGTGAAGGCGCACCGGACGCCGTCGGCGCCGTGCGTCGGGTCACGGACTGGGCCGCCCGCTGAGGGGCCGAGGCGATCCACGGCTTCCCGGTGTCACTCGCCTCGAGTCTGGTACGCGGGATGGTCCGGCGACAACGGCAGATCGACGCCCGAGGATGTCCGCGCGGAGTGGTAGACCGCCGCGGCGAGTGAGATCGCTGCGTGCGCGTCGGCAAGGCTCACCGGTGGGTCCGCATCGCCGGACAGGGCTGGCGCAAGCGCCTCGAACAAGCCCGCGAAGCCGTTCCGGCGGGGACGGTCACCTGTCTTGACGAGGGCGTCGAGCTCACCTTGCCGGGCGGGATCGCGTGCCGTGAAGGTCCAGGGGTCCTCACCCGGCGCATAGGGTGCCGTACCGCTCTGTGCGGTGAGGCCGGCGAAGACGAACCGGTAGCGACTGGTGTTGCCCGCCGCGCCGATCGTCGCCGATGACGACACGAGGGCGCCGTTTTCGAGGCGCATCGTCACCGCGGCGGTGTCCTCGACCTCGACCTGATGGACGAGCGTCGCGACCTCGGCCTGGACGCGGACGACCGGGCCCGCGAGGTAGGTCAACAGGTCGTGGGCATGGATCAGGTGGCTCATCACCGTTCCACCGAGCTCGGTCTCCCGCCGGCCCCGCCACGGCACCGCGTAGTAGTCGGCGCCGCGGTCCCAGTGCACCTCGAGCGAGGCGGCGACCGGAGGGCCCGCCAGGTCAGCGGCGATCAGCCGCCGCAGCAGCCGCGGCCCCCGCGCGAAGCGGTACTGGAACACCGGGACCACCACCCGCCCCGCCGCCGTCCCCGCGGCCGCCAGCTGGTCGACCTCGGCCGGCGACGCCGCGACGGGTTTCTCGACGACCACATGCTTGCCCGCCTCGAGCGCGCGCAGGGCAAGGTCGAGATGGGTGAACGGCGGGGTGCACACCGACACCAGGTCGATCGTGGGATCGGCCAGGACCTGGTCGACGTCTGTCGCCGATCGCGCCGTCGACACCATGCCAGCCAGGCCCTCGCCGCGCTGCCGGTCGAGGTCGCAGATCGTGGTGACGTCGTACGCACGCGGATTCAGCAGGTAACCGACCAGGTGCTCGGCACCGACGCCCGCGCCGATGATCGCGACCCGGAGGCGGCGCTTCACCGGAGGTTCCCCAACCTGGCCGCGTCGCTCTGGGCCGTGAGCGCGAGCTCGGTCGCCGTGAGAACCAGGTCCTGCGGGATCGCGGTCAACGGCGTGCGGCGATGCCGGACGTCGTCGACGACAGCGCGGAAGTAGGGCAGTTCGACGTCGAAGCTTTCCAGGTGACGCGTGCCCTGGCCGTCGACCAGGAAGAGATGGTCGCCACCTTCGCGGGCGCCGCCGAGGTCGATGTTCTTGCGGATCTCGATGTAGCCTTCGGTGCCCAGGATCGTGAGCCGGACGTCGCCCCAGACGCCGAGCCCGTCCGGGGTGTACCAGTCGACGCGGGCGTAACCCTGCGCGTGGTCACTGCGCAGGAGCATCTCGCCGAAGTCCTCGAACCCCGGCCGGTCGGGATGTGCGAAGTTGCCGACCGACGACGAGACGACCTCCGCCGACGTCGAACCGGTGAGGTACAGGAACTGGTCGACCTGATGGGAGGCGAGGTCGGCGAGGATCCCGCCGGCCAGCGCAGGGTCGAAGGTCCATGCCGGCCGGGTCTGCGGACGCAGGTGGTGGGGGCCGAGTCCAATGGTCTGGACGACCTGCCCGATCGCGCCGTCCTCGATCAGTCGCCGGGCATGGAGCGTGGCCCGCGATGCCGTGCGTTCGGAGAAGGCCACCGACCAGAACCGACCGCTCTCGGCGACCGCGACGCGGACCTGCGCCAGCTGGTCGAGGGTGATCGCTCCCGGCTTGTCGGCCACGACGTCCTTGCCGTGCCGCAACGCTTCGACGGCGATCTCGGCGCGGCGCGCCGGTACGGCCGCGGTGACGATCAGGTCAATGGCAGGATTCTCCAGCAGCTCGGCAGACTCGGAGACCCGCGGGAGGTACGGTGCCTGTTGGGCGACGACGTCGGTCCAGGGGGTGTCGGTCTCGCTCCAGTAGCCCGCGCACTCAGCGCCCGCGCCCAGCAGTCCGAGGACCAGGCTGACCACGTGGCCGTGGTCGAGGCCCACGACTCCGAACGTCACCGCGGTGCCATTCTCGTCAGTGCTCGTCATGCGCTCAGTCTGGCGTACCGCCGGCCGCCTGGCTTCCTCGCCGGGACACGGAGCGTCGAGGGTGGATTGCCGGATGCCACCCGGGGTAGTTCATCGTCCATGTCGGGGGATGTGAAGGTCACCGTTGTCGTGCCGGTCTTCAACGCGCGTACCTGTCTGGACGCGTGCCTGCAGTCCGTGCTCGGGCAGACGCTCGCGCCGCATGCGTACGACGTGGTGTTCGTCGACGACGGTTCGACCGACGGAACGTCGCAACGTCTCGACGGTCTCGCCGCCGAGCACGCCCACATTCGCGTCCTCCACCTCAGCAGGAGCGGCGGTCCAGGCAGGCCGCGCAACGTCGGCGCCGACAACGCCCGCGGGGAGTACATCTACTTCCTCGACCAGGACGACTGGCTCGCCCCGAACGCCCTCGAACGACTGCACGCCATGGCGGTCCGCTGCGGCTCCGACATCGTCATCGGCAAGGTCGTCGGCCACGGCGGCAGAGGCGTGCCGGCAAGCATGTTCACCCGCTCACGCGACCGCGCCGACATCCTGGCCGACCGGCTTCTCGGCTTCCTCACACCGCACAAGCTGTTCCGGACGGCTTTCCTGCGCGAGCATGGCCTGCGGTTTCCCGAAGGTCCGGCCTGGTTGGAAGACCACCGGATGGTCGTTCGTGCGTACTTCCTGGCAAGGACGATCAGCGTGCTCGCCGACGACGTGTGCTGCCACTGGGTCAAGCTGCCGCGCCGTGCCCACCACTCCGCGCGCCGCTTCGACCCGGTGGCGTACTACCGGGCGTTGCGCGAGGTCCTGGACATCGTCGACGCGCACACCTCGCCGGGCGACGACCGGGACCGGATGTACGCGTCGTGGTACCACGCCAAGATGCTCCGCCTCATTACTGGGCACTCGCTCGCCAACCTGCCGCTGCGGTGGAGCCGGTACGTCCACCATCGCGAGATCCGCCGGCTGGCCGACGAACGCTTTGCCGTCGGTGTCGACAGGTTCCTGCCGGTGTCGATGCGGGTGCGGTCGCGGTTGTTGCGAGCCGGTGCGTACGGCGCCATCACCAGGCTGGCGGCCGCGGAATGCGGACTCACCATCGTCGCGGCCCTCGACGATGTCGACTGGGACGGCACGGACCTCGTCGTGCGGGCGAGCGCCCGCCTGGTGTACGCGGACGGCAGGCCGGTGACCCTCCGGCGTACTGGTGGTCGGCTGCACTGGATCCCGCCGTGCCGCCTGCGGACCACGCTGCCCGACAACGCGTACGACGTGACCGACCTGATCGCGGACAGCCGTCTCGACGTCTACGTACAGAACCGCGAGGACAGGGGCGCCTACCCGCTGCCGACCCGCAGCCACCTCGTCCCCGACGGCGAAGGTTCCGTCGAACGCATCCGGCTGCGGGCCACAGCGCGGCTCGACGCGCGTACCGCGAAGCTGGGCCGGCCGCTCGACCCGGGCGTCTGGGACTGCTTCGTCCGCGCCGAGACCTGCGGATGGGGTCCCCAACGGCGGCTGGCCCGGCCGACCACCTGGCCAGACCGCCCGCCCGCGGACAAGCGCATTCTGGCCGACGACGGGAGCGGGCCTGACCGGACCGTCGAGCCGTACTGGACGGCGCTCGGCAACCTCAGCCTCCGGATTTGCCGGAAGCCGTCCCGACGTGGCGTAGCGTCGGAAGAGTGGGGAGCCCAGAGTCCGGCATGAGGGTCGTGTCGTTGCTGCCGTCTGCTACGGAGATCCTGTTCGCGCTCGGCGCCGGCGACGACGTGGTGGGTGTGACGTTCGAATGCGACCACCCGCCGCAGGCCCGGACCCGCCGGGTCGTCTCGACCAGCGCACTGCCGGAGGGGCTGCCACCGGCGGAGATCGACGCCCTGGTGTCGGCGCGGATGGCGGCCGGCGAGGACCTCTACCACCTCGACGAGGGAGCGTTGCGCGACCTCGACGCCGACCTGGTGGTGACGCAGGACCTGTGCGCGGTGTGTGCGGTCGACGTCTCCGTCGTCGACGACGCCCTGGCCTACCTCGGCAGCCGCGCCGACGTCCTCACCCTCGACCCGCAGGACCTCGGTCAGGTGCTCAACTCGGTCACCCTTCTCGGCCGCGCGGTGGGGTGTGAGGCGGCTGCGGTACGCCTCCTCGCCGGCCTCCGCACCCGCCTCGACGCCGTAGCGACAGCCGTACGCGACCGGCCGCCCGTCCCGACGATGGTTCTCGAGTGGACCGATCCGCCGTTCGCGCCGGGGCACTGGGTACCCGAGATGGTCACCACCGCAGGCGGGACACCGGTCATCGGGACGGCAGGGAAGCGGTCCGAACGCATCACCTGGCAGGAGGTCGCGGCGTCCGCTCCGGAGGTGATCGTGTGCGCGCCCTGCGGGTTCGACCTCGCCGGGTCCGTACCGCTGGCGGAGGCCGTCGTCACCAGCGGGCGGCTGCCACCGGGGCTGCCGGTGTGGGCCGTGGACGCGAACGCCTCTTTCGCGCGACCCGGCCCGCGTCTGGTCGACGGGGTGGAAGCGCTCGCGGCGATCCTGCACCCGGACGCCGGGGTGCCGCTGGACACCCGCCTGGCCCGCCGAATCGCCTGACGGGGAATCCTCAGGCGCAACTCCGGCGGCCGAGCAACTGGTCCATCACCCACGCCGTGCGCGCGCCGGTCTCCCCCGTGCTCCGGCACCGGCCCGTACCGTTCAGCTCGTCCACGATCGTCTGCACGAGCGGCTGGTGGACGTGCGGAGGGTCCGCGATCGGTAGCTCCCGCTGCTCGCCGTCGCAGGTCAGCCGGAGCGGGACCGGCCTCGAGGTCGAGAAGGCCAGCTGACCTTTCGAACCGACGATCACGGTCGTGTCCTCGTCACCGTCGGAGGCGTAGCACCACAATCCGCTGCCAAGGACCCCGCTCTCGTACCGGAACGTCGCGCAGATCGTGTCCACGACGTCGTTCGCCCGGCTCCGGTTGGTGGCCCCGCTGACCTCGACGACCGGGCCGAGGAGCAGGTCGAGGAAGTCCAGCGTGTGACACGCGCTGTCGAAGAACACACCGCCCTTGGACAGGCTGGGGTCCAGCTGCCACGGCGCGGGACCTGCGGTGGAGCCGGAGGGCCGGGCATACCGTTCGGTACGTACGGCATAGATCTCACCGATCACGCCTTCTCCCAGCAGTTTCTCGACCGCGGTGAACCGCGGCAGCTCCCGCCGGTAGTAGCCCACCCACAGCGGTACGCCCGCCGACCGGCATGCCGCGATCATGTCCAGGCATTCCTCGTGGTCGATGGCCATGGGCTTCTCGACGTAGACGGGCTTGCCGGCTTCGGCGCAGCGCAGGACGTACTCGTGGTGGGAGTTGGGGTGGGTGGCGACGTACACCGCGTCGATGTCGTCGGCGTGGATGATCGCGTCCGCGTCGTCATGCCACCGCGGTACGCCGTGCCGCCGGGCGTAGTCCTCGGCGAGCGAGCCGGTCCTGCGCATCACCGCGACCAGGCAGGAGTTGTCGGCCCGCTGGAAGGCCGGCCCGCTCTTGACCTCAGTGACATCGCCGCAGCCGATGATGCCCCATCGAATCGTCGCCATGACGGGCAGCGTGCCAGCCGGTTCGCCGTCCTCGCAAACCCGCGCGCGGACTCAGATGCCGCCGAGGGCGGAGGCGGTGATGCCCTCGACGAACCTGCGGCTGCAGGGCGAGGAACACGATCAACATCGGCATGAGCATCATCAATCCTGCCGCCCCGATCAGGTAGATCTGGCTGAACCCCTGCTGGAACGAGAAGAATCCGGTGGCCACCGGAAGGTACTCGGGGCTCTGGATGAAAGGTCACCGCGAGCAGGAACTCGTTGTAGGCCGCCAGTGCCGTCGTGAGCGCGATGGTGAGGAAGCCGGGCCACGACAGCGGCAGCGCCACCCGTACCAGCACCACTCCGATGGCCCACAGGCACGAGCGCGACGGGGACTGGTGACCTCGTTCCCGAATCGACCCATGCGACACGACCACGCACCGCACCGGGGCATGTCGGTGCAGCACAGGTCGGGCGAACCCACCAGGACCTCGATAGGTGATTTCCGGCCGGACAGGTGCACCTTCCTACCATGGTGTCGTGACCCTCCCGCCGCCGATGCATACTCAGCCGCCGGACCTTGCGCGCGACTACGGGCTCGTCGCCACTGAACTCCACCCGCATCCCGGTGGGTTCGAGAGCGACTGCTGGGTCGCCGACGGCTTGTGGTTCGTCAAGGTGTGGCGAGGCAGTGCGCCGCCCGCCCGTCTGGATCTACTGAACGATCTCGGCGCTGCTGGCCTGCCCGTACCAGCGCCGGTTCCGACCGTCACCGGCGAGCTCTACGCGACGTTGGGTGCGAGGCCGTACGCGCTCTTCCCGTTCGTCCAGGGGCGGAGGTGTCACGGTGATGATTGGCGCGAGACGGCACGGGCTCTGAGACGTGTCCACGAACTCGACGGCATCCGCCTGCCGCGAAGCACGATGGACGAGCCGGAGATCTGGCAGCTGAGAGAGCGGCTCGACCATGGGTGGATCAAGGACCGCCGACGCGAAGTGGCCGACAGCATCCTCCGACTGGAACGAACGATCGACCGAGCGAGCCTGAAGGCCGTGCGGCACGTTGTCTGCCACCGGGATTTCGGCGGCTCCAACCTCATCGTCGACGACGGCGAGGTCGTGGCCATGCTGGACTGGGAACAGGCCGTCCTCGGTCCTCGGGAACACGACCTGTGGATCGCGGCGGAAAGCACGAACACGGAGTCGTTCCTCGCTGAGTACGGCGCTCGCGACCTCGACCTGGATCACATCGAGTACGCCCTCCTGGCGCGAGCGTTGCGCGACATGGCGGCTCGCGTCCTGGGCGAGACAGATCGGCCAGGCGTGGAAACCTGGGGGTTCCAGCGCATCGCCAGACTCGAGCGCGACCTCGAGTTGTTCCATCCGTTCTGCACGTAACTGGCGCCCTCGACGGCAATCTCACGGCGGTTTGCAGACGTCCCAGAGCCGTGCGAAAACCTGATCAGCAGGTAAAACCGGTTGCTGTCGGCAAGTGCCCACGATGGGGTTGACCGTATGGCTGACCGGAGTGCCGACGAATTGCCGGAGCACGCGCGTCGCAACCGAGAGGTGTGGGATTCAGAGCTCAGCGCGGGGTTCGCTGCGCGGGCACGAAAGCAGTGGGCCGCCGATCCACACTGGGGTATCTGGGCGGTACCGCAGACCGACCTGCCCCTCCTTCCCTCCGACCTCGCCGGTAAAGACGTGGTCGAGCTCGGCTGCGGCACGGCGTACGTCTCCTCATGGATCGCCCGGTCCGGTGGGCAACCCGTCGGGATCGACAACTCTGAGCGACAGCTGGCTGCGGCCCGCGCCATGCAGAATGAGTTCAACGTCCATTTCCCGCTGCTGCATGGCAATGCTGAGCAGGTTCCATATCCGGACTCAAGCTTCGACCTAGCCATAAGCGAGCACGGCGCTGCTGCATGGTGTGACCCCTACAGGTGGATTCCCGAGGCCGCTCGACTTCTCCGTCCTGGTGGTGAGCTGGTCTTCCTGCGCAGTTCGGAGTTGCTCGTCCTGTGCATGCCCGACGAGGGACGAGCCGACAGAGTGCTCCGGCGACCTCAGTTCGGGCTGTCCCGGATCGAACATTCGAACGGCGCCGTTACCTTTCACCTGCCGCACGGTCCCATGATCCAGCTGCTACGCCAGTGCGGCTTTGTCGTCGAAGACCTGCAAGAGGTTCGGCCAGCGCAGAACGCCCCGACCGAGTTCGACTACGTTGACCTGGACTGGGCACACCAGTGGCCAAGCGAAGAGGTCTGGAAAGCACGCCGCATCGACGCAGGATGACCGATCCATCGCATGAGTGACCCCCTCCGCCGCGTGACCGGGCGTCTGCCAAAGCCGACAATGAGTGGACGTCGGGTGAAGCTCGTGACTCCGCGGCGGCCCTGCGTTTGCGGGCTTGGGCACTCAGCCGTCCACCGTCGTAGGGCGAGTTGCCTCTCCCTCAGCGGTACCGGAAGCCGTCGATGAACCGGCGGAAGAGCCCGCCTTTTCGGGGCAGGGGCGGGGCGGGCCGGGGCGCGGTGGGCCGCTGTGAGGCGATCGGCTTGTCGTAATCGGTCCGGAGGATTGCGTCGATGATCTGCTGCTCGGTGTAGGTCTCGGAGCCTTCGATAGCAGGGACGTACCCGACCAGTACGCCATCGCGCATCACCTGGGCTTCGAGCGCGGCCGTGCCGTCGGAGTCCCACGTCGCCTCACGACCATCGGAGAGCTTGACGCTGACCCCGAACTGGTAGAGGCCAACCCGGGCCAGGTCGGCGTCTGTGCCACGATCGCGTAGGGCGTCGACGACGCGGCGTGCCTTGTTCTCCTCCATCGCGATCGAGAGTACTCGCTGTGTGGAGTGAGCTGGACCGGTTGGCTCAGTTCGTCTGGTTGGCCCAGCCAGGAACCGACCGATCACCCTCTTTGGCATGGGGCTATCGGGTCAGCCGCTGGGCAGACTCGGTGGTTCGACAGCGGCCGTTGGGAGAGCACGCTTGAGGAGACCATCTGAACATGATCGGGAGGGCAACTTCCGCGGTGATCCGAACCAGTTGATGGAGCGCTATGACGACGCGCACCTGTCCGTGACTAACTGGGGCACACCGGGTGATGTTCCGCCTGCCATGTGCTCTGCTCGATTCCGATGTCGTCGAGGACTACTGCGTCGACGACCAGTTGAGCGACTGGACCGCCGCCGAGTTCATCGTGCTCGACTTCACCTGCGAGGACCACACCGGTGAGCCTGACTTCGACTACGACGCCGAAGCGTGGCTGTTGGCGATCGTCGCTGCCCTGCTCCACCGAGGTGGCAAGCCGAACACCTGGGAGCGTGCACACCATGGACGCACTGCGCACCGAGTTCGCTCGACCGTCGACCCGCCTGACCCCGAGGTCTGCGAGTTCGCCCGCTGCTAAGCAACGGGAACAACTGCAGTCCAGTACCTACCTCGACGAGGCGCCCGTGCGGCAAACCTGGTGACGAATCGAGTCTGGTTTTGCCACAGTGTCCGGATGAACTCGGAGTTCGACACCCGCGACCGGACGGGGCCGCGCCTGGTCATGCTCTCCGGATCCTGTGCGGGCGTCGGCAAGTCGACCCTCGCCGAAGGGCTCGCACACAGACTCGAGGAAGCAGGTGCGACCGTCGACCTGTTCGGCGAGCACCAGATCTTCACCCGAGCCGACTTCGCCGACGTCGCGGAAGCCTTCCGCAGCAGGGAGTTTCCGACACCCGAGCGATTCCTGCCCACGTATGCGCGGATCTTCGACGGCTTCCGGTCCACGAGCGCCTGGGGCGTGTTCGACTGGGACTGCGCAGGCATGGCGGCCGACCTTCCGTGGGCCATGCGGGACCACGGTCGGCTCACGCGACTCTGCCTGGACGTACGCGAGCTCGCAGACGACATGGATCCCGTCCTCCTGGACCTGGTCGGTGACGTACGGACGGCGACCGAACGCGCGCTTGCCCAACGCGGTGACGTCTGGGCGAAGCGCTACGCTCGCATCGCCAGCGACGCGGGTCACACCACCGGAAGCATCGCCGAGCGGATCGCGGCGTGGTCGCGAGATCAGCTGGGCGCACTGAGGGAACAGGAGCTCACGGCCATGCGGTCGGCAGGCTGGCCGATCATCGAGCTGGACGCGATGGCATCGGCCGCCGAGGTCCTGGAGCAGGCGTTGGATGCTCTGGGGCTCGACCGGCCCACAGCGCTACCGTCCACGCCCGGAACAAGATAGGGCTCCGAGCGGTGTAGAGAGAACGGGCGACTCTGGCTCTAGCAGAAGTGGCCCGCTGACCTGGGCTTTTGCCCGGGTTGGCGGGCCTTGATCATGTGTCGGGTGTCGAAGGGGTGGGTCTCCAAGCTCCTGACCCGTTACAAGGTCGAGGGCCAGGCCGCGTTCGGGCCTCGGTCCCGACGGCCTGAGTCCTCACCGACCGCGATCCCGGACCACGTCGTCGAACAGATCGTGCGGCTACGCAAGGACTCTGGCCGAGTCCGGGCTCGATGCCGGCCCGCACACCTTTGACCGCCTCGGTCCCGATGGTCGGCAGTTCCGGGCCGACGAGCTGGCACAGGTCAGTGCCGCGAACCTGCACGGCAAGTTCGCCCAGGTCGTGGAAACCCGCGCCCTTCTGCACTAGCCGGCCGTGGAGACCCCGACCCGTCTCGTCCCAGCAGGATGGTTCACCCGTGCCGCTGCGGGAGCTCAGCTCCGCGGACCGCGAGCCGTCGCGAGTCCGCCGACAACCCCCTCGAGGTCACGGAGCTCGTGCGGCGCCGACGGCCGAGCCGAGCTCGCGCGCAGCTCGGTCGCCTCGTCGTACAGGGTGGCGGCGAGCGTGTGGTCCCCGCGGTCGACGGCCAGCCGGCACAGGCCCTCCAGTGCAGTGCTGGTCAGACCCGGTTCCCCCACCCGCCGGCCGAGCTCGAGCAACTCCTCGTACCGCGCGCCGGCGGCCGCCGCGTCGCCCGCAGCCTGGTCGCACCGGGCCAGCCCGGCGAGAGCCAGTCCTTGGGACACCGGGGTGCCGAGCTCGCCGAAGCCGGCGTACGCCTCCATGAACCGGGCCCGGGCCTGGTCCCACTGTCCTCCGACCTGCGCGAGGAGCCCGTAGCCATAGCTCGCGAGAACCGCTCCGGCTCCGTCCCCGACGTGTTCGGATGCGGCGCTCGCCCGCTCGAGAAGATCCCGTGCGGCCTCCTTATCGCCCAGGTGGAGGCGGGTGATCGCGAGGTCGGCCAACGCCCACTGCACTGTGTTCTGGAGCCCGGCCCCGGCCGCCACGTCGATTGCCTCCTCGAGCACACGCGCGCCCTCGTCGTAGCGTCCGAACTGCCGCAGGCCCCAGCCGAGGTGGTAGAGGATCGCCGACAGGCCCCACGGATCGTCGAGCAGCCGGAACACGGCAGCGGTCGCGCGCCCGAGCGGGACCGCCCTGGCCTCGTCGCCGGTCTTGAGAGCGGTCTCCATCCGCACGAAGCCGATCACGCCCGCGCCCCACGAATCACCGTCCTCCTCGAACTGCTCCACCGCTTCCTGCAGCAGGGACTCGGCCCGATCGCGATCCTGACCGGTCACGCCCTCGACGGCCAGCAGGACGCGCGACAGAGCGGCACGGGAGGCATCCCCGAGGTCCTCGAAGATCGTCAGGCTCTCCTGCGCGGCCTCTGCGCAGCGCCGGCTGGGATGGACGAGACAGGCGCGTGGCCGCTCCACCAGCGACACCGCCTGGAGGGCGTGCGCCCGCGCGGGAGGGCTTCCGTTGCCCGAGGCGAGCAGCCGGGACAGGACCTCCCGGCCCTCCAGGTGGCGCCCGAGGTGCCAGAAGAGGCCGAGGGCCCCAGCTGTGTCGAGGGCCGAGTCGAGGTCCCGACCCGGGCCGGCCAGCCAGGCGAGGGCGGCCGTGATGTTGGGCTGCTCGTCGCGCAGCCGCCTGAACGTGTCGCGCTGGCCGTGGCCGCGCAGCTGCGGCTCGGCCTCCTGCACGAAGTCGCGGAAGTACCTCGCGTGCTGCTGGGCGACGGCCTCCTGCTCACCGGCAGAGAGCAGCCGCTCGGCAGCGTACTGCCGCAAGGTCTCCAGCATCCGGTAGCGGGTCGTGGCGCCCCGTTCGACCACGACCATCGACCGTTCGACCAGACGCCCGATGGTGTCGAGCACCTCCCCTACTGGGAGGCCAGCGTCACTGACGACCGCCTCGGATGCGGTCAGGGTCCACCCGCCCTGGAAGACGGCGAGCCGATTGAACACCCGCTGCTCACGCTCGGTGAGCAACGCGTAGCTCCAGTCGACGGTCGCGCGCAGCGTCTGCTGTCGAGCCTCGGCCGTGCGCGCGCCGGTCGTGAGCAACGCGAACCGCTGGTCCAGACGGTCAGCGATCTCGGCGGGTGACATCGTCGCGACTCGGACGCCCGCGAGCTCGAGCGCCAGGGGGATGCCGTCGAGCGCACGGCTGATCCGGCCAACGGCCACGAGGTCATCGTTCCCGAAGACCGTTCCCGGCCGGACCGACCGGGCACGCTCCATGAAGAGTTGGGCGGCCGGGTACTCCAGCACCCTGCCGGCCGGCACGCCGGCGGGCGGCGTGTCCAAGGGGCCTACGGTGACCTGCACCTCGTCGGGGACGGCGAGCGCTTCACGGCTGGTCGCCAGGATCGTCACCTCCGGGCACCGACCCAGGATGTCGTCGATGAGGCCGGCCGCGGCGTCGATGACGTGCTCGCAATTGTCGACCAGCAGCAGGATCCGGCGTCGCATCAGATACGAGATCAGCCGCTCACGGACATCCCGGTCCGCCGCTGCCCCGTCGAGGGGCACACCGAGGGCGTCGGCCACCGCCAGCGGCACCTGGTCGGGAGTGTCGACCGAGGCGAGGCGGACCCCGAAGGCCCCGTCAGAGAAGGCGCCGGAGGTGCGCACCACGGCAGCGAGGGCGAGGGAGGTCTTGCCCGCACCGCCGGGTCCGATCAGCGACAGCAGGCGCGAGCCGCGGACGAGCTCGATCAGGGAGTCGAGCTGGGCATCACGGCCGATCAGCGGACGCACCACCGTCGGCAGGTTCGTCGGCGAGGCGGTCCCCGCCTCCACCCAGCTCCGGGTGCTGGAAACCGCGACCGGCGCGGGCGTCAGGTCGGGCTGTGCGCCGAGCGCCTCGTCCTGCCGCAGGACCCGTTCGTGCAGGGACCGCAGCGTGAGCGACGGCTCGAGGCCCAAGGACTCGTCGAGGACGTCGCGGGTGCGGCGGTATGCCTCGAGGGCGTCCGCCTGCCGTCCGCCGCGGTACAGGGCGACCATGAGCAGCCCGGTGAGCGACTCGAGGGTTGGGTCGTGTGCGACCAGGGGCTCGAGATCTGCGACGACCTCCTGGTGGCGGCCAAGCGCCAGCGCGATCTGGGCACGCTCGGTGAGCGCGCCCAGCCTGACCTCGGCGTACCTGGCGGCCTCGGCGGTCGCCCAGTGCTCGGCGACGAAGTCACTGAGGGGGTCGCCGCGCCACAGGGCCAGAGCCTCGTCGTACGCTGCGAGGGTTGCGTCGTCGGCCCCGTCCGGACCAGCCGCGGCGCGCGCCCTCGCCTCGCGCACGCGGATCACGAAGTCCACCGCGTCGACCGACCGGGGATCGACGTCAGCGCGGTAGCCCACGCCCTCGCGCGTGACCGCCTCCGGCAGTCCGATCGCCTTCAGGCTGCGCCGCAGTTTCGAAACCCGGATCTGCAGCGCGTTCATCGGGTCGGCCGGCAGGGACGACTCCGACCAGAGCCGGTCGACGAGCATGGTCGCCGGGATCGTCCGGCCGGGTGAGAGCAGCAGCTGGACCATGACCGAGCGCTCGGCCGCACCGGGCAGCACCACCGGGCGCCCCTGGACCGTGATCTCCATCGGACCCAGCAGCCGGAAGCGGACGTCCACGGCTCTCTCCTCGTCACCCCGTCGCGTCATGGTGTCGCAGCGCCGACGCTGGAGCAAACACCCAGCTACACGCGGCGGACGGCCACGGGGTCAGCGCGGCCGTCCGGGCGTGGTTTCTCCCGCCGGCGAAGAGCGACCCGCGGTGACATCGCGGATCGATCTCAGGCCGAAACGTCCTCAGCGGAGGGGGTGCCCTCCGCCGGGGCGCGGGCTCAGACGGCCAGCGAGAAACCTGCCCCTTCGACGGCCGCGCGGACCAGGTCGGTGGTGAGGGGCTCGGCCGACGTGACGCGAACATTGCCCGAGGGCAGGTCGACGTCCACCTGGCACACGCCCGGGACCGCTTCGAGCCCAGCGATGACGGAGCTGGCGCAATGGCCACAGGTCATGCCGGCGACGGGGTAGGTCTCGACAGTGCTGCACATGGTGGTGCCTTCCTTTGCGGTCGCGGGCGGTGACGGCCGGCCCGGTTGGTGCTCGGCAAACCGGGTGGCCGCCGAGGAATCGGTCGATCGGGGCGTGCATGGTCAAGCAGCTACTCCGGTCGTCTCCTGCACGTCCTGGGGCGACGGCGCCTGCGGGCGCAGCCACGCCATCGCCAGGAGAGCCCCCAGCCCAGCAATCGCCGCAGCGCCCAGCAGCCCGGCCGAGAAGCCCTCGGTCTGCGAGACCGCGTCACCCACCCGATCGGCGCCGAAAGCTGACGCGACGGCGGTCATCAGGGCCAGTCCCAGCGCCGAGCCGATCTGGTAGTTGGTGCTGACGATGCCGGACGCGAGGCCGCCCTCCTCCGGAGCCGCCGAGGTCAGCGCCAGTCCGAGCGACGGGATGAACGCCAACGCCATGCCGGCAGCCGTCACGAGTGACGCCGGGAGGACGTCCCCAGCGAAGCTCCCTTGGGGCTGGATGAACGAGAGCCACACCAGGCCGACCGACAGGGTCGCGAGGCCGGAAACAGTCATGGCCTTCGGACCGAATCGGGCGATCAACCGGGGGGCGACGCCGATCATCCCGACCATGATCGTGACGGTCAGGGGCAGCAGCGCCGCGCCGCTGGCGAAGGCACCGAGCCCGATGACCTGCTGGAGGTAGAGGTTGACGAAGAAGAACATCGGGATCCAGGCAGCGCCCAGCATGAACTGCGCGACGTTCGCCGCAGCGAGGTTGGGCGCCTTGAAGATGCCCAGCCGCATCAGCGGCTCCTGGCGGCGGGCCTGGATGAGCACAAACAGGGCAAGCAGCGCGAGGCCGGTCACCCCAACAACCAGGGTGGACGCAGACGTCGAGCCGACCTGCGGCGCCCGGACGATGGCGAAGACGAGCGCCGCCAGTCCGGCCGTCACGGTGATGGCACCAGCGAGGTCGAGCGAGCCCCGTCGGGTCATGCCCCCGGGCATCACCGAGGGCGTGAGCAGGAGTACAACGGCGGCCAGCGGCAGGTTGACGAAGAAGACCCAGGGCCAACTCGCGTACTCGGTCAGGATCCCACCAAGGAACACCCCGGCGGTGCCGCCGGCCGGTGCCGCAGCGCCGTACAGCGCGAGTGCCTTGGTCAGCTCCGAGGGCTTGGCCCCGAAGATGGTGAACAGCAGGGTCAGCGCGGCCGGCGCGATGAGCGCGGAACCGACCCCTTGGACCGCCCGACCGGCCAGTTCGAGGACCGCGCCGTCGGCCAGGCCGGCCAGCAGCGAGCCCGCGGCCAGGATTCCCCAGCCGATGCTGAAGATCCGGCGGGCGCCGAAGAGGTCGGAGAGGCGCCCGCCGAGCAGCAGCAGCCCGCCGAACGCAACGACGTAGGCGTTGAAGACCCAACTGAGGCCCTCGGGGGTGAAGCCGAGGTCGGCCTGCATCTCGGGCAGTGCGACCCCGATGATCGAGGTGTCCATGATGACCATGAACTGAGCCGCGGCAATCAGCCCGAGAGCCAGCCAGCGTCGGCTGCTCGCGGTCCTCGCGGGCGAGGATGTGGAAGACATGGTGTGCCCTTCTCTCGTGATGGACCAGCCGACGTCGGCTGTCGGGAGGAGACTCACGAGGACGGCTGTCCTGTCGCTGTCTGCTGCCTGTCGGCGGTGACGCGATCACGTCCCGCCGCAGCGTCGGGTCCGTGGAGGAGCTGAACCGGGTACGCGAGACCGACGAACGCCCGGAGGACGTCGCGCTCGGTCATTGTGCCGGCGAGCTCGACCCGCGAGCTCGCCGTGTCGGCGATCACGGTGTCGACACCGGCGACGTCGCGGAGCCGGGCGGTGACCTCCCGGACGCAACGTCGGCAGCGCATGCCACCGACCACCAGGATCATGGTCCGCATGTCGGGCTCTCCTTCGCGTGCGGGTGCTTCTGCCCCAGCGTGCGCCCCGGCCCTGTCCGACGGCTGTCCGCGGACCGACGGAGGACGGTGGGCGAGTGAGAAACTCCGCTTCCCCCACCGCTGCCGCGGGCGCCATGACCGCGGCGTCCGCTGTCAGCGGCGGCGCGCACGGACAGCGTCCGGACGGGGGACGGCAACCTCGGCCGGCATTGGACGACCCTATGGAAGTAGCTAAGCCCACAAACGACTTGCGCTGACTCGCGTCGGCATCGCGTGTCCCTACTTCAGGTGGTGTCGCCAGGTGGCACATCGCCGAGCCTGTCAGGCCGACAGCAGCCCTGCGGCCCTGAGTAGCGAAGGCAGGACGATGAGGATGCTGCCCAGCACAAGTGGCGCCGCGCAGACTCCGAGGATGAGTTCGCGCCTGCCGAGGCTCATGCGCCGGGAGTACGACACAGCGAGAATCCCGAACCCCACGGCGGCGAGCAGGAACGCGATCACGTAACCAATCGACGATGCGTCGAGGCGGTCGCCATCACCAGCGACGCCAGCAAGCATGGCCCCCGCTTGGGCCAGGCTGCCCGCAACGTAGATCGTCACCGTCGAAAACGCCGCCCACAGGACCATGCCGACGGCCCTTGGCCCGACATGTTTGTGTGGCGGACGGAGAGCGAGCACGGCCGCAGCCACGCCGACCAGCTTCACAACGGCGACGTACCAGTTCACCACCGATAGAGCGTCGGCATCGGCTGCGTGGGGACCCGTAGCGAACTTGTCGGTCAGCTCGAACCAGATGCTTATGCCCGCGAAGATCGCGCACCAGACCGCCACCAGGACACCCACGGTGATCACGAGTCGGGTAGGCGGTGGCGGTCCTGCAGGTGCGAATTCGGCGGCGGCGGTGGTCCGCACCGCCTCGATCTCAGGACCGGGGACAGCACCGTCGGTCAATTGGGGTAGCTCCTCCACTTCAGGGTCCCTCCACCGGCACCGGCTTGACCGGCCGCGACTCGCTCAGGTGGTCTGCCGCGGTGAGGATGACGTCGGCGTCCTTCGTCGGAGGATAGATGAGCTGAGTGTTGACCATGCGCTTCACATCCTTCGCCGACTTCCCGACGGCGCGTACTTGCCGGTCGAAACCCTCGGTGTAGACGGCACCCGCGGATCCGAGGTCGACAACCGTGACGTACGGATCCCCGTTGAAGTCCAGGAGCGGCAGCCCGAGCAGGTCCGCCACCGCGTTGTGCCCGGCATGCTTCCCGTGCTGATGCGCGTACTGACAGCTCTGGGGCGCCAGTCGTCCCGGCGCGACCTCAACTGAGGCTACGTCTCCCGCGGCGAGCAGGTCCGGCACGCCCACCACGAACATGCGCGCGTCCACCTCAAGGCGTCCAAGTACGTCGCGGTCTCCGGCTAGGCTCTCGATCGGCCCGTGCGCCCGCATGCCACCCGTCCAGACCACCGTTTCTGCCGACAGTTCGCGACCGTCCGCGAGTGTCACTTGCTGCGCGTTCATCGACGCGACTGTCGAGCCCAGCACCAGGTCGACGCCGGCGCCGGCCAGTCCCGCCAGGACCTGGTCTCGGGGCCCCTCGCCGAGCTCGGGCGCCACGACGTCGGCCCGTTCGACGAGCCACACCCACAGCTCGTCCCGCGCGCCCACCGCAGCCGCGCGGCGACCCAAGCGATCCACCAACTCAGTAGCCACCTCAAGACCGACGAAGCCCGAGCCCACCACAACCGCTCTGAACCGACCCGGGCCGTCCGAGAGGTGTCTGTTGTCGAGGTGCCGCTCCAGGTCGGCAGCGGCATCTCGCGTGTCGACGTCGTGCATGAGGTCCGCGCCGGGCACCGACGGAGGTGGGACCAGCCTGCTGCCGGTCGCGAGCACGAGCCGGTCGTACGACATCTCGGTCGTGTCGCCATCGACCTCTACGACGACCAGATGACGGTCGGGATCGACGGCCCGGACGGTGCCCTGCGCCCGCCGTACGCCGATCGGACTGAGCACGTCGTCCAGCAACACTGTCATCGATGACGGGTTCTCCTCATAAAGCCGGGGCCGAATGACCATCTCCGGCGACGGGGCGATGACGGTGATGGCGATCTCGTCCTCCCTGCGCCCGGCCTCGGCCCGGCGCCGGGCCGCGGCAGCCGCGCTCCACACGGCCGCGAAACCCCCGCCGACGACCACGATCTGTGACACTGCTCCTCCTTCGGGATCCGTCGACCTCGCGGGCGCGAGGTCGGTTTGGTCGAGGGCCCGGCTCACGGCCCAGACCTGTTCGCGCGAGCAGGGTCCGCGGCATCTTTCGGACGGGTTGTCGGGCGCCCGCCGGGCACGTCCACCGCTGGGCTGAGCACCGAGAGGTTTGCTGCCCGCACGCCGTACGCACCACGTCGACCCGCGGATGTGGTACCTGAATGCCCGCGAGTCGACGCTCGGTGGAAGTAGCCGTCAGGCCGTGAAGGCCTCGGGTCCGAACCGGCCAACCGCGATGAAAACAGCGAGCACCACGTAGACGACATTCAGCATCACCAGCTTGAACTGGCCGAGACGTGCGTGGGTGATCATCGCCCCAATCATCAGGGCAACCCAACACACCGCCGTGACCGGCACCATCACGGGCGCGACGTCCACCAGGGCCGGGAGAATGAGGCCGACCGCGGCGAGCAGTTCCAGCACGCCGAGGGTTTTCACGAAGGCGGGACTGGCACCGCGAGTCCACGCCCCTCCTTCTTGGCGTGCCAGCCTCTCCTTGGGAATGAAGGTCTTCGCGAAGCCGCCGGTAAGGGCGACCAGCGACAAGAGGCCGGCCGCGATCCAGAGAATGGTGTTCATGGAGTTCCCCTCGAGAGTTTCTGCTTCTGGCACGACTCGGCTCAGGTGCAACAGGGCCTGGGTGGACGGCTTGGGTGACCGGAGCAGTCTGTGAGTGCTCGCCCGCGGCAGCAGGTCTCACACTCGTGCTCTAGGACGAGGGAGGTCGGTCCTTTGTGACATAGACACCGGCGCCCCCGCTGCCAGGTCACGGTCGAGCACCGCGAGGCCGCAGCGACGCAACCTGGCGTGGTCACAGGCTCACGGTCGTTCGGCTGCGTCTCCGGCGAGCAGTAGCTCCGCGGCCCTCTTCGCTCCGTCGATACGAATCTCCGCGGCCACCGCGGTCGCTCGTGCGCGGGTCTGAGGGCTCAGGGCCGTCCCGAGCACGGCCGAGAGGGACTGGACGGTCGGCGCCGGACCGTCGTGAGCAGCGCCGATGCCGAGCTCGGTCGCACGTCCGGCCCAGTAGATCTGGTCGCCTCCTTGGGGCACCACCACCTGCGGCGCGCCGGCGCGGGCCGCCGTGACCGTTGTGCCTGCGCCACCGTGGTGAACAACGGCAGCCACCCGCTCGAACAGTTCTTGCTGGTTGACCTCTCCGATGACGAAGCAATCGTCCTGGTCGTCGATCAGATCCAGGCCCGCCCACCCGCGGCCAACAAGCACGCGGTGGTCGTGCGCACGGATCGCCCCGATGGCCGCCCGCGCGGTGTCCTCACAGACCGTTCGCATGCTGCCGAACCCGGCATAGACCGGCTGTTCGCCGGCGTCCAGGAACGTCAGCAACTCGGCCGGGAGCGGGCGCTCGTCGGGCAGGATCCAGGCGCCGGTCTGCATGGCATCGAAGCTCTGAGACGCACGCCACGGGCCAAGGATCGGGTCGGCAGCCAGCAACGGTCGGGCGGTGAACATGAACTTGCCGACGTCGCCAACCGGTCGCAGGTCGATCGAGGCCCGGTGGGTATTGATGGGCTCACCGAACAACTCGTTGAAGCCCTGGCCATCCAGGCCATCCAGCACGCCTGGGGAGAAGAGCGCGTATCGGTACGGGATGCCCAGCTTTTCCGCCACCGAAGGCCCGACGAACTGGGACATGGCGGTTGCCACGATCATGTCGCATCCTGCGGCCGTCGCTGCGACCGTTTCATACTGCGCGGCGATGAAGTCGGTCACGCGCTGTCCGCGCTCCTCGGCAGTGGGCGGTCGCTCCCACGAGCGCCAAGGTCTGTCGAAGGGCACCAGCTGCACGCCTTCGCGGGCCAACAGCTCGATGAACTCATCGTCGGGGGGTGCGCACATGCGCACCTCTGCGCCGAGAGCCTGCAACTGCACCGCGAGAGCCACGATAGGTTCGACATCTCCTCTGGACCCATACGTCGACAACAACACGCGCATCTCGTCACTCCCGTCTTCGTTTTGTCTGGCTTCGGCTGGAAACGTCAGGGCCGACCTGGTGCGTGCAGCGGCCCGGTGCGCTCGAGGGGTGAGGTGGAGAGGAAGCCTGCACTTTCCGCTGCTCCGCTGGTTCGATCAGGTTGTGATCTGCGCGGCGTCACGCGGGCCCCCGATCGTTGCGGCGTCGATCACCTCCGCCGCGTCGAGCACGCGGTCGTTCTCACCCAAGTCAACGACCGGGACGTGAGCGGGCAAACCTGAGATCAGGGTTGTGGGCGAAGTCGGGGCCCGGCGCCGCAATCGCTTTCGGGACTCAGTCGTCGCGAGCCTGCCTGAACTCGCGCTGAAGGGCCCAAGCGTCCGCAACGGGGCCTATATGTCCAAGCTTCTCGGGGTTGCCGACCGATCGGATGGCCTGGATCTGCCCTCCCAGCACGTCCAGGGCCAACGTGAAGGCCACCTTGCCCTCGCGGTCCCGCAGGATCGCGCCGGGCTGACCATTCACCTCGCACTGTTCCAGGGTGGCGTCGACCCGATCGAGCCTGGGGAAGAGCGACGCGAGGACGCGCGCGACCTTGTCCACGCCGACCACTGCCCGACCCAGTGCGGGCGCCTTGCCTCCCGCGTCGCCCACCAGTTGGACGTCTGCGGCGAGCACTTCCCTCAGTCCGTCGACGTCGCCGTTGCGGAACGCACGGAAGAACCGGGCGGCCAGCTCCTCCCGCGCCCGCCGGTCCGCCTCGAACCGTGGTCGTCCGCTCTCCATGTGACGGCGAGCTCTCACCAGTAGCTGGCGGCAGGCCGCCTCTGATCGGCCGACCGTCACTGCCACATCGGCGTAGTCGTAGGCGAAAACGTCCCGCAACACGAACACTGCGCGTTCGAGAGGTGTCAGCCGTTCGAGCAGCAACAAAGCCGCCATGGACACCGAGTCCGCCAGTTCCGCGGACCTGGCCGGATCCTCGTAAGGGTCGGTGAGCAAGGGCTCGGGCAACCACACCCCGACGTACTGCTCCCGCCGGACGCGAGCGGAGCGGAGCACATCGATCGAGATCCTGGTGACCACAGCGGACAGGAATGCCTTGGGCGACCGGGGCTGAGTCGGGGTCGACTGGTAACGCAACCACGCCTCTTGCATCACGTCCTCCACCTCGGCCACGCTGCCCAGCAGGCGGTAGGCGAGGGAGAACATCAGGGGCCTGAGCTCTTCGAACTCCTCGGTCCGGCTCACGGCATCTCCTCTCGATGCATCGTCAGTTCTTCCTTGAAGCCCTGTCGCCAGGATGGGTAGCGCAGCGTCCAACCCAGCCGCCCTCGCGCTCCCCGTGGAAGCTGGCGTGACTCTGGGTTACGACCCGGGAACGTCGGCCCATTCCCCCTTAACCCACTGGTCCTTTCGAAGATGCGCTTCGCGCTGCATCCCGAGGCGCTCACACAGCCGCGCTGATGCAACGTTGCGTGCGTCCAACCTGTTCCTCGGCCCTTGCTCGATCCCGCGGACCATGGATCAGATGTCTGGCCACCGCCGGGATCGAGTAGTAGGCGAGCAGTGGTTCGACATCATCGGCGCGGTACCCCTTGATCAGCAACCGATCGGTCTCGACGACCTGGTTCTCTGTCACCTCGCGGAGGAAGCCCAGTCGGCCCGGATCTGTTGCGCGACTACGCGACACCTTGATCAACCCGCCACTCTCCGCCTGAACTCCCCGCTCACCGGCCGGTAGGGCGCCTCTATCGGCGCGGCGGGTCGACGCGGATACCGTACTTGCCTTCCAGCCACTCGTCGAATGATGGCCCTGCGATCAGTGCATCCGCACCTGGGATGCATGCTCCAGCATTCAGCTCCGGGCTGGCGGGAACTGCAAGTACCTCAAGTCGCTCGCCGCGCGCACGCACCAGGCGGGTCACCATGTCTGCCAGGCGCTCCGGACGCGGACCGGCGACGTCAAGCATCGTGCTGACCGGCGTTCCGGCCGCAGCCTCGAGCAGCGCAGAGACGACCACGTCGAGGTGTACAGGCCGCACTGGGAAGTCCGGAACGGTTGTTCGGTCGCGGTCGCGCCCCCATTCCAGCACCATCTCGGAGAACTCGTGGAACTGTGCCGCACGCACGATGTGCACGCCTGGCGCATACTCGCGGTGGGTCTGCTCCTGCAGGTACTTAGCTGCGTAGTGCGCGTCGTTGGGAATGCCGTCCACGCCGACAATCGAGAGCAGCACGGTCCGCGAGACGCCAGCCGCGGTAGCAGCTTTCCCAATGTTCTCGGCGACGGCCGAGAAGAAGCTCGCGGATTCTGCACGGTCCTGCGTGATCACATTTGTCACGTCAACCACCGCATCGACGTCGGCCAGCCGCTCAGCCAAGACGTTCACCACTCCCGTATCGGCTAGGTCGAAGCCCACCGCTCGGGAAAGCCCCACTACGTCGTGGCCCGCGTTCCGAAGGGCCTGATTCAAAAGCCGGCCCACCTGCCCTGTAGACCCGCCCACCGCGACGCGCATTGCCGTACTCCTCTTACTCGGACTTTCTTTATCCTAGTCAAGGTATCACTTCGCTGTTGCCGACCAACTTGGATACCGCTTGGCCGCGTAGGCTCGCTGCAATGAAGCTTTCTGCGGGGGTCGAGTGGGCGCTGCATTGTTGTGTCGTGCTCAGCCAGGCCACGGATCCGGTTCCAGTCGGCAGACTGGCCACGTTCCATGACGTGTCAAAGACGTACCTGGCGAAGCACATGCAGGCCTTGGTCCGCGCCGGACTGGTGTCGGCCGCCGAGGGTCGTGATGGTGGATACCTACTGGCTCGAGACCCGGCACACATCACCGTGCTTGACGTCGTTGGTGCAATCGAGGGACATGAACCAGCGTTCCGCTGCACAGAGATCCGACAGCGCGGGCCGTTGCCGGCGACGCCGGGCGACTGCGAACGCGCTTGCGCCATTGCTCGCGCGATGGCGACAGCTGAGGCCGCCTGGCGTACATCGCTGGAGGCGACATCCGTGGCTGACCTGGTCGGCGACGTAGACAGGGACACGTCGGGACAGACGTTGCCCCGCCTGCGCGGGTGGCTTCGCGACTCGGGGTTACATCCCGCACCCCGGTGACGTTGCGCCCCGGGTGGTGCCGTCGAACCCGTGCCTGGAGATCCCGACCTTCCACTCGAAGACCCAGGCCACCTCAGTGCCAGGTACGGCAGGCAGTGAAGCGACCGTCGCGACACACACCACGACCCGCGCCGGTCGGGCGAGCACTGGAAGTCGCCGGTGTTGAGCGCGTGCCGGAACGACTTTGCCGCCGCCTGCGCCTCCGCGAGCGTGACCGACTCCCGCGGGCGACGCGCCTCGACGTGCCGCCGGGCGCGGTGCGCGATCTGCCGGACGGCCGCGGGACTCTTGTCCACGGCCGCCGCGATTTCGTCGTACTCGAAGCGGAAGACCTCGCGCAGCACGAAGACCGCGCGCTCGGGAGCGCCCGATCGTCGCGCACTTGCTCCCGGTCGACCTTCACCCACCGTAGCCAGGCCTCCTAGAGCACGTCCTCGGCATCGGCGGCCGAGCCCAGCATCTCGTAGACCACGGTGAACAGCAGGTTGCGGTGAACGATGAAGCTCTCCGTCGCCGGATCGATCTTGTCGTCACTCATCGAGCCGCTCCTCGTCCCGGGATCATGCGACCTGACGGGAGCCCGGCGCGGCTGCGTCGCGCATCTCGCTCAGCTTCTGCCGGCGCTTGTTGTCCTTGAGCCTCCAGTTGAAGCTCCCGGGTTTGCGCGACTCCTTGCCCAGCTCCTCGGTGAGGAGTCCGTACGAGCTCGACTTGATCTTCTGGCCCAGCGGGCCCTGGATCGAGAAGCGGTTGGCGACGTCCTGCATGGAGGCGAGCTGGACGATGGCGGCGTTGCGGCCCAGCGCGATGCATTGGAACCCCGTGCCGATGTTGACCTCCTTGGGCTCCTTGTCTTCCAACCGGGCCAGGATGGTGTCGGCGGCGTATGCGCCGAGCGGCCGCGCGGTCGCACAGCTGGCCCGGAACGGCACGCCGGAGGGCGAGGCCGAGTCGCCGGCGGCGAGGATGCGGTCGCTGTCGACACTGATCAGGGTCTCGTCGGTGAGAAGGCGGCCGGTGTCGTCGGTGGTCAGGCCGCTGCGCCGGGCGAGGTCCGGTACGGAGAAGCCAGCGGTCCAGATCGTCACCTCGCTCAGGAGCTCGCGACCGTCCCGGAGTTGGACCGCGTGACGGGAGACCGCGGTGACCGTGGCGTCGGGGCCGGCGATCACGTTCACGCCCATCTTGGCAAGGCGCTTGGCGAACTTGCGGCGGACCTTCGGGTGGAGGTAGGGGCACAGCACCTTGCCGCAGACCAGGGTCACGGCGCGGCTTTGCTCGGCCAGCTCGGAGGCGACCTCGATGCCGGTCGCACCGGACCCTACGACCGTGATCGGGGACGAGGCCGGCGCGGCGTCGATGACTTCCCGCAGCCGGGTCGCCGCCTCAAGGTTGGCGACCGGGTAGACGAACTCGTCGGCGCCCGGGACGCTCGAGAGGTCGAAGCTTCCGCTGCCGGGCGCGTAGACCAGGTAGTCGTACGCGAGCGTGTCGCCCCCCTCCAAGGCCACCGTCCGGCCTGTAGCGTCGATGTCGGTCGCGGTGTCGACGACGAGCCGGATCCGCTCGGACAGGATCTCCTGGTAGTCCACGACCGGGGCGGGCTCCCCGGCGACGTGCTGGTGCAGCCGGAGCCGCTCGACGAACCTCGGTCGCGGGTTGACCAGGGTCACCGTGATGTCGTCGCGTTGGGTCAGGCGGTTAGCCGCCATCACGCCCGCGTACCCGCCACCGATCACGACGACGTCGGTTGTCGGGTTGTTCTCGGTGTTCGCAGTCATACCGTCTCCTTGAGCCGAATGGATACGGCCTTAAGACGCCCGCCAGCCGCCCCTTGTGACAGCCGACGCGAGAATCACGCCTAGCGAGCCGGACAGGTCGCGGCTCCTCGCGAACTTTCTCAGGCGTGAGCAGCACGCCGGTACGCAGCGCATGCGGGCGCGCGTCAGCTGGCTGTTCGGCCAGTGGTTGGCGGCGGAAGCTCCTCGGCACGGCGTCGCGGCGATTCCTACCCGTCCGTGGGACACCTTGTCCGGACGCATCCGCGGCTCGCTCCGTTCAGGTTGACCCTGACTCTGCCTGAGTCAACGCGTCTTCCCGGTCCGTGCCATGGTGCGCCTGGCCGCCCGAGGCCAGCTGGATCCACGCCGCACTCACGCCCTTACGGCGTCCAGTCTGTGAGTCGGTTCGTGTCGACGGTACGTAGCCAATCGCGGAAGGCCGGGTAGCCACGTAGCCCCTCCGCAAGCACCGCGCGGTAGACCCAGATTCCTTGCAGTGGTTCGTTCCGATCGAACGCCGCTTCCTTGATCTCCAGTACGGCGGCTCTGGTTTCGGGGGTCAACGCCCGGCGCATTGGCTCGACGAGGCGCGCACCGAACGGGCCGCGATGGACGCGGGGCAAGAGCCAGTTGTCCAGATTCCAGCGCACGTGATCGCGGTCGTAGACGATGCGGCAGTAGATCCCGGGTAGCGGACCGTTCAGTTCGTTAGTGAAGGCGCAGCGAACGACACCCGGCACTTTTGCGACCTCGTGGAGGAGCCCGAATGCGGCGTCAATGGACGGCACATCAGTGAAGACCTCTACGTCGATGTCGGGCTCTACGACCAGGCCGTACGCGACCGAGCCGCATGTAACCGGATCGCCGTAACGCCGCCACCGGGCGAGGAGATCGAGGTCCTCGAGTACCTGATGGGCGGCGTCCAAGCGCTGCTCAGCGCGCACCAGGTAGTCGCTTCCGGACACAAGTGCACAAGCCTATCGGGGCCACGATGTGCCCATCAGGTGGCGTAGGGGTGTCGCGGATCAGGGCGCACAGGACAGAAGCTGCGCTCCGGTGGCCTAGGTTCCTCCTGCTCGTCGTCGTGGCCGTCGAGCTGGTCGATCGCCCATTCCCAACGGAATGCGTCGGTCACCGCGTCGCCGGCGCCCGATTCGAGTGGCTCGTGTGCCTTGACGGTTTCCTCTGCTCGGCAGTGGGACGCGCACGCCGATGGTCATCGTCCCGTTCGTCAGCACAAGGCTCGCCGACACCCCGCCTGGCTCGCGTCCCTCGCCGTGCTTCGCTACGCTGGCGCCACCTCGTCGACCCCCACGACGGAGGCCGTACTCGATGCGGGCGCCGAATTCTCGGACTGGTGGTCCGTATCTGGTCCGTCGACCCCCACCCTGGGACTGATCGAAGGCGGGAGGTCGCAAGGGTGAAACCGGCGTTGACCTGGCCGTATCTCCCGAAGTTGCGATTGGTCGGGCAGCGGGATTTGAACCCACGACCCCTTGACCCCCAGAACGTAACTGTTGGCATCTTCGCCGCCCACGGGCTCTTGAACGGCGTTGACGACGCTCGTCCATGGGCGGGTGGGTTCAGGTCCGTGCCCGACGTTTAGTCCCAAAGTGGTCCCAAGGTGCTCGACGTCGGTCATGCTCTCGACGAAGGCGGTTGTGCACGGGCGCCCACCCACTCCCCCACCGCGACTGGCTCCAGCCCTTCCGAGCCGTACCAACGGTCGGAGCACGTCCCCTTCTCGAACTTCGATTGACCCGTCAGCGAGTCAGTCCAGACGGGGGTGCTTGGACGCTTCATGCCCTGACCCGACGATCTTCAGGAGGGTCCTAGCATGGCGATATAGGGCTGTCCACCTGCTCGAGGGGAGGGCCGTGAAGCTCAACATGACCGCTGTCTACGGTGCCCCCGGCTACAGCCGGCCGCAGCTCGTGCTGTGCTGTGACCACCTGCTGCGGGAGCTGCGGGCGTCCGAGACCAGGGACCCGTCCGTGGGTCACGCCACCGTCGTCCCCGACCTCCTATCCGGCAGTCTCGAGGTGGCCGTCCAGGCGGAAAGCGATACCTATGACGCAGCCGCCGCACTGGCAGCTCGCCGGCTTGATCAAGCAATCGCGACGGTGATGAACGACCCGCCAGGCAGCCTCGAGGAGCTCCACACCGAGTTGTGGTGTCGGAAGACTCCGGACATCTGTCGAGCCCGGGCCGCCCAGGAAGCGTCTCAGGCCTGGCCCGCAGAAGCTGAGACCAAGAGAGTTGGCCGCCCTTATGCCCTTCGACTACTGATTTCCCGGCTGGTTGGAATGTGCGGTTTTGCCGCGGCCATTGCCTTTGCCATATCGGCGGTCCAGCCGGGTGGGCGGGACATACTGCTGACTATCGGAGCGGTGCTCTCCGCGCTACTCGCGACCGCGGCATGGATCTACATGGCTCTGGCGGATGCGAAGGCCTGTCGTAAAGAGCCACGACGTCCCGACGACGCCGAACGGTGAGCCTCGGCAGCAGCGCCGGCCCTCCCCGCCGCCTCCCTCCGGACCGCATGGCTCGGCTGAGGTGGGGCTCAAGATATGCGCCGGCAGGGTAAGGCGAAGATTGGGGTCAAGATCGACGTTGCTTCGTTCGCGGTTCATGAACAGAGCCGGTCCCGGGCCAGGACGGCGCTGATGCGTCCGTCCTCCCACAGCAGGTTGAACTGGTGGAAGTCGCCATGGATCCACCCGTCCGGGGCCATCACCGCGCAACGCATCGAAGGCCAGCCCCACAGTTGGGTAAGGAACCGCTCCACACCGTGAAGATCCCTGGCGAGTCGGACAGGCGTCTGTGGCGCCGGACGATCGGATTCGATGTCGCCGAGGCTCAAGACGTCAGAGGGGCCGCTGATCGTGACGATCGCCTCGACCGGGATCCCGGCGAGCTCGTAAAGGCGAGTGACGAGAATGGCACTGGCATCGATTGATCCCATCCTTGGCGGCGTGGATGCCGATGCCCAGTTGTCGACCGATGTCGTGCCAAGAGGGCTCGTCACAAACGGCCGCGTTCGGCACCGGCGCCGACCCCGACCCGCCCCCCCCAGTCTCAGACGCCCCACGGCGACGCCGGGCTCAACCGAGGCGAACAGACCGGCGTCGCACATCACCTAGCGTGCAAGCATCGCACTCACCTGGCGCAGCACCGGAGTCAAGTAGAGCTAGATCGTTGATCGGAAATTTTGATCAGGTCAGCGATCAGTGGTCGTAGGCGATTAGGGAGCGTTTTACGGGTGCGCCGATGATCCAGTTGTGCCAGATGGCGGTGTTGAGCGCGAGTAGGCGTTG
>NZ_JBEEAB010000070.1:0-1612 GCF_040120725.1 Actinopolymorpha sp. B9G3
TTCCCGGCTGTTCCTGGCTACCAACGGGTCGGAGTCGTGGAGGAGGTCGGATCCGACGTCGTCGGGTTTCGGATCGGGCAGCGGGTCGTGGCGACGAGCGGTCTCGGCTACGTCGAGGTGGGATCGGCCTGGGGCGGACACTCTTCGCGGTCGATCTCCGAAGCGGCGGACGTCTATGACGCCGAAGGCATTCCCGCGGAGCGGTCGGCGTTCGTGGTGGTCGCCCAGGTGGGCTACAACGCGGCGTCCCGTCTCCTCCTGGATGCCGGCGCCCATGTCCTCGTGGTGGGCGACGGAGTGATCGGGGCATCCGCGGCGTTCGCGTGTCGGGCCCGCGGCTTCGACGTGCTGGTGGCGGGCCGGCACCGGTCGCGTCTGGACACCCTCCACGAGGCGGGGTTCGCGACGGTGGACGCGAGGGCGACAGACGTCGAAGTGACCGTCGCGAGGTTCGATCCGTCCGCCGTCATCGACACCGTCCAGAACGCCGAGGCCTTCGACATGTACATTCCGTCGCTTCCGCGTCGTACCGGCCAGGTCGTCTACAGTGGACACTCGCCCGACGGTGTGACGGCGTGGGGAGACATGGCCGTCCTGCAGCAGCGCGAGCTCACCGTTCACTTCGTCTCCGGGATCACGAGCACTCGGGTCGAGGCCACCCTCGGTCTCATGCGCGATGGCGCGATGCCGTCGGAGCAACTCCTCGGCACGGTCGCCGGGAGTCCTGATGAGGCGGCCCGGTTGATGCGCCGCGTTTCCGCGGGCCGGCTCGAACCTGTCGCCGCGGCGGTCGACTGGACGTGGGCCGCATGAGGATCGCGATCACCGGCGCCGCCGGGTGGCTCGGCCGATACGTCACGACTGCCCTCGAAACCGACCACGATCTCGTCCTCCTCGACAATGTCGCCCCCGAGGATGCGACGATCTTCGATCCCACGGCGCCGGGAGGACGCAGACGAGTGCCGCTGTCGCCCACCTGGCCGTACCACCAGGCCGACATCCTCGACGAACAAGGACTCCGGAGCGCTTTCGCCGGTGTCGAGGTGGTGGTCCATCTCGCCGGCCGCCCGACGGGTGAGTGGGAGAACGCCAAGGCAACGGTGATGACGAACATCGTCGGGACCTTCCACGTGTTCGACCAGGCCCGGACGGTCGGCGTACGGCGGATCGTCAACGCGTCGAGCATCAACGCGTTCGGGACGTTCTTCTGGCGGGTCAGTGGTCAACCGCCACAGCGCCGCTGTCTGCCGCTCACCGAGGACGAACCTGTCACTCCGGAAGATCCGTACAGCATGAGCAAGGCCACCACCGAACTGCTCGGCGCGACCTTCGACCGGGCGTTCGGCATCGAGGCGGTCAACCTGCGTTTTGCCGGTGTCTGGCCGGAGTCAACCTACGAGACGGCACTGGACGCTGGGCTTGCTCCGACGACGGAGTGGGCTGACGACCTGTTCCAGTGGGTGCACGTCCTCGACGTGACGCAGGGGATCACGAAGGCGGCACTGGTGGAAACAGTGGTTCACGTTCCCATCACCCTCGCGGCGGCGGACACGCGGGCACCAGAGCCGACCTTGGAGATCGTCGCCCAACACCGGCCGGAACTGCTTCCGCA
>NZ_JBEEAB010000071.1:0-1574 GCF_040120725.1 Actinopolymorpha sp. B9G3
TTAGGCGGTCGCCGTGTAGGCCGGTCATCATCTCGGCGAATGCCGTGGCGTGGGTGGCGGTCGCGGACAGGTGCGGGCAGGCTGCGAGCGCGTGATCGAGCTTGTCCTGGTCGTCGTCTTCGAGGTTGTCGGGGTGGCGGAGCATCCAGGAGGTGACGTGGCGGACCTTTGGTATTGGAGGTGTGGGCGGTGGCGCGGCGCGGAGCGGACGGAACGGTGCAAGGTAGCGGGCGACGGTTGCCCGGCTGCCCCGATATCCCTGTTTGGTGATCTCCCGGTAGAGCGTGCTCGCGTTGGTGGCGCCGTCGTTCCATCGTTGGTTGAGGTAGGCCCTGTAGGGGTCCAGGACGCTGGGCCGGCCCGCACGGGGATGGGCCAGCAGTTCCTCGGCGGTGCCGGCGCGGTAGAAGCGCCGAACGGTTTCCGTGGACAGCCCGAGTTCACCCTTGATGGCCTTGATGCCCTTGCCTTGGGTCTTAAGGGCGTGGACTGCCTGGTGGCGGGCCTTGGTGCGTGCGACCAGTGTGGAGTTCTCCTTTCGCCTGACTTGGGCGACCGTAGCTGCCTGAATGAGGTCGGCGGCAGGGCCTGATCCGCCGGGAAGCTCGGATGGGATGTCGTTTTGTTGGCGCAGGCAGCTGTGATGTGCGGCGACGGTCTTCTCGACGTGCTCGGCGAGGTTGTGCCAGAGGTGCCAGCGGTCGGCGACTTGGATCGCGTTCGGGGCTGCCTTGCGGGTGGCCTCGGCGTAGGTGGTGGCCCGGTCCCGGCAGACGACCTCGATGCCCGGATGCTCGCCTAACCATGCGGCGAACGTATCGGCGCTGCGATCAGCAAGCAGGTCGACCGGTGTGTGGGTGTTGATGTCAACCAGGACCGTGCCGTACATGTGCCCACGACGCAATGCGAAGTCGTCGACGCCGAGGACTTTGAGGGAGTCGATCTGCGGGTCGGGTAAGTCTCGCACCAGTCGTAGCAGGCTGGCGCGGCCGACGGCTATGCCCAGGTGTGTGGCCAGCCGGGAACCGGCGCGACCGGCCAGTGTCACGCCGATTCTCTCCAATAGCTTGCGCAGCAACGGTGTACGACGCGCATACCGGGATGTCAGTCCTGGCACCTGTTCGGCGAACGTCACCGCGGGACAGCTGGCAGCCGAACAGAACAGACGGCGTACCTCCAGCTTGATCAGAACCGGCCGACCACCCACCGGGGTGTCGGCGAGCCGGCGCCAGTAGCGGCTGTGCACCCGCCGCGAGACGGATCCACACCGCGGGCACGCGACACCTGTGCGTCGGGTGCGCGCAGATATCTCCACCACCGCGGATGTGAGTTCGACACCAGTAGCGATGACACCGGTCAGATGCGGTAACAGCTGCGGCAACGAAAGGTACACTCAAGGTCGCCCTTCTTGTGGAGCCGGGTTTCTTGGTCGAAACCGAACCTGCACAAGAAGGGCTTCATTTATTCCGAACGACACGCGCCGACATAGTCAAGATTTGGTTATTACAAGAAATCGTCGAGGTCGCTCCACGCGCACCAAACCGAGCCCACCACCTCACGAAATTTGAGACAGA
>NZ_JBEEAB010000072.1:0-1537 GCF_040120725.1 Actinopolymorpha sp. B9G3
TGACCTTGAAGCCTGCGTCTTCTAGTCGTGCTTCGGCGACTGCTTGGCTTTCGCCGAGGACTTCGGGGACTTCGATGAGGCCGCTGGAGTAGTAGACGGTGATGGTGGAGCCTTCGGGGGCGGGGGTGCCGGGGGCGGGGTCGGTGGTGGTGACGGTGCCTTTGGGTTCGCTGGAGCGGGGGTCTTCTTTGGTTTCGACTGTGAAGTTGGCTGCTTCGAGTTGGGTTTGGGCTTGGTCGACTTGTTTGCCGGTGACGTCGGGGACGTTGATGGTTTTCTTGCCGGAGGAGACGGTGATGTTGACGGTGTCGCCGACTTCGACTTCGGCGCCGGGGTCGGGGTCTTGGGCGATGATCAGGCCGGTTTTGCGGTCGCTGGGTTTGTCCTGGACGGTGCCGAGTTCGAGGCCGGCGTTGGCGAGGTCTCGGCGGGCTTGTTCTTCGGTTTTGCCGATCAGGGTGGGGGTGGGTCGGGTTTCGCCTTGGCCGTCGCCGGTGAGGGCGTTGAGGCCGATGAACGCGGCGACGCCGAGGACGAACAGGATCGCGGCGATCAGCATGGCGTAGGCGATTTTGCGGCCGCGGTCGGGTGGGTCGTCGTCGTCGGGGTGCCATTGGTGGGTGGGGCGGGGGTCGTAGGGGGGTGGTGGTTGTTCGTCGTTGGCGGGCATGAACCGGGCGGTGGCGTCGTCGGCCATCATGGGGGCGGCGACGCGTTGGCCGGACAGGCCGCGTTCGATGTCCTCGCGCATCTCGGCTGCGGACTGGTAGCGGTCGAGTGGTTTCTTCTGGAGTGCTTTGAGGGTGATCGCGTCGGCGACCGGGGACACCTCGGGGTCGAGCATCGAGGGTGGGCGGGGTTCTTCGCGGACGTGTTGGTACGCGACCGAGACCGGGGAGTCGCCGACGAACGGTGGCCGGCTGGTCAGCAGTTCATACAGCAGGCAGCCGGTGGAGTAGATGTCGCTGCGGGCATCGACCGATTCGCCGCGGGCCTGTTCGGGGGACAGGTACTGGGCGGTGCCGATCACCGCGGCGGTCTGGGTCATCGTCGCTGAGGCATCGGCCACGGCGCGGGCGATGCCGAAGTCCATCACCTTGACATCGCCGTTCGGGGTGAGCATCACGTTCGCCGGTTTGATGTCACGGTGCACGATCCCGGCCCGGTGGGAGTACTCCAGTGCGTCGCAGACATCGGCGGTGATCTCCAACGCCCGCTCGGGCAGGATCCGCCGACTCTCCCGCAACACATCACGCAGCGTGCGGCCCTCGACATACTCCATCACGATGTACGGCACGTTCATGCCATCGGTGATCTCCTCACCGGTGTCATAGACCGCCACGATCGAGGGATGGTTCAACGCCGCCGCCGACTGCGCCTCCCGCCGAAACCGCGCCTGAAACGTCGGATCAGAAGCCAGATCAGCCCGCAACGTCTTCACCGCAACCGTCCGACCAAGACGCCGATCAATACCGATACGCACCTCGGCCATACCCCCGTGACCGAGCACCTCGCCAAGGTCATACCGACCGCCGAG
>NZ_JBEEAB010000073.1:0-1527 GCF_040120725.1 Actinopolymorpha sp. B9G3
TCGACCAATCCCGCAGCTTCTCCAGCCCGCGAGCCCAACGGGGCCCGCTTGAGCCGTGTGCGGTGAACAGCTGCACGCACGGTTCTGAGGGGGCGGGGACGCAGCAATGCGTCCCCGCTACCCGACTCGTTCTCGGCATCAGATCAGGCTCGGCGATGATGACCCTACGGGAACGCAAAACCCAGTACGGCATCGTGATCAACCTACCGGCCGACCATACCGCCGAGACAGTCAACGCCGCCGCCATCAAAGCGTTCGCGCCACTGCCGGCGCACATGAAACGCACCCTCACCTGGGACCAGGGCGTGGAGATGGCCCGACACCGCGAACTTGCCGCCGCAACCGGCATCGCCATCTACTTCGCCGAACGATCCAGCCCCTGGCAACGCGGCGCGAACGAGAACTTCAACGGTCTTGTCCGTCAGTACTTCCCGAAGGGGACCGACCTGTCCGTGCACCCCGACACCCACGTCGCAACGGTGATGCGCGAACTGAACACCCGACCACGCAAAGGCCTCGACTACGACACCCCACAGGCTCGTTTTCGGAACGAGATGCGTAGCCTGCAGCCGAGCAGCCCGACCGTAGCGGTCACCGGCCCTGCAGAATCCGACACGCTGAGCAGGCGACGTTGAGCCACGCATCATCTGATCAGAAGGAGCGTGCTGAGGTGCGGACCGCACCCGTTGGATCGAGTTCGACACGACTGATCACGTTGCGAGGCAACAGCGGATCGGGCAAGTCGGCGGTGGCCGCTGCCGTCCGTGCGGCGCGTCCCACTGGCACGGTTGCCATCCTCGGCCAGGACGTCATCCGGCGCCTAATCCTGGGCGTTCCCGGCGACGCAGGAGGTCACCCGATCGGGCTCATCGACCTCGCTGCAAGATACCTGCTGGGGCGGGGGCTCGATGTGATCATCGAAGGGGTCCTGCAGCCGGACTGGTACTCGGAGACCCTGCCACGCCTGGTCGCGGATCATCGCGGCGTGTCCCGCTGCTACATCTACGACGTGCCGTTCGAGGAAACCGTCCGTAGGCACGCCACAAGGCCGCTCGCGAACGCGTTCGGTGAAGAGGAGATGCGGCAGTGGTGGCGAGGATTCAATCCGATCACCGAACTCGATGAGGTCATCATCACGGAGCACGACAGCCTGGACACCACCGTTGCACGCATCCTCGAAGACTGCTGGCCATCCGACGCCTAGGGCGAGCACCCAGTGTCCACGACATCGCCGTAGTTCGCGCATCGTTGACGTTCTTGACACTTTCACGGGTAGGCGCCGAGCGTGAACCCAGATCTGCCCCAGATAGGTCGACGTTTCCACGCACTCAGCAGATCGACCTGCTCGGCCAGGGGCTTCGACGGAATCGCTCATCACACCCAGACCCTCACGCTCGTCGGCTAGTGTCCTCCGCCTGAAATTCGTGCGATATATCGGGCGAGGGAGTCGAGGATCTCCTCGGCGGTCTTCTTCCAGATGAAGGGCTTGGGGTTTTCGTTCCAGTTCTTGATCCACTCGCGGACGTC